>JAYZLO010000027.1:0-15278 GCA_036154175.1 Thermoplasmatota archaeon
TTTACGCATTGATGAAGGCTGAATTGTTCGGTTTAGATGAAAACGGAAGTGTAATTTTTCTAACTCAGGCGATATCGTACATTTTTATTGCCACAGCAAACTACACCTTTATTGGAAGATTTTTCAATGTAAATGATCAGTTACGAGGGGTCTTTAATTTTCAATACCTCAAGGTAAGCGTCATACCGTTATTTTTTGTAGTTCTGATTGGATTAATCATTATCCTGATGATTAAGTTTCAAACAATAATTAGTGAAAAAAATATAGCTATTTTTATGGGGTCATTATTCCTTGTGATGTCAATTGGACAATCAATGTCTATAGTTGCCGGGGGAATAAATCTCTCCAACACAAAAAAACTAGAAATCAGAGGTGCTAGAACTGGAGGATTTTATTCTTCTGCCAGAGGATTGACTATTGCATTAATTTTCAGTCCATTGATTTGGTTTTTGGGATATACTTCCGACCAGCCAAGCGAGTCGTCTGAATACATTACCTTCAGTTGGTTATTGAGAGCAATGTTTCTGATTTTTCTGATAATCATCGTAGTTCTCATGGACAGATTCACCTCAGTTAAGAGGGACTCTGGTGATGTTGATGGAAAAGCTAGGGACAGATTTATGATGATTATGCTAATTTTTTGTAGTTGGCATCTCTTTAGCTCTTGGAGAAGAAGTCCATTCTCCCTCCAGCCTAGTAGTTCTTCGATTTTAATAGAGGAGGTACTTTTGATGTCATTGAGTATTATTCTCGCTGTTTGGTCTATATCGAAAAAAGGTAAGAAGGGGGGTTGGAGGATTTTCCAGGGGCAATCGGCGATTTTTTGGGGCATTTCATTTGGATATGCATATGCAGGAAGTGTTTCTTCCCTATCTTCAATCAGCGATGGGAGGCTGGACCTAGTATCGATTACAGGTTTAGGGCATCTCATTACTTCCGCTTCTATATTGCTCCTCCTACCCATGTCTATTTCCCTGGTTGGCAATATTCGGGAGGAAGAAAGCGAGGGAGAAGAGAGGTTTGAGTATTTTATTGAAGAGGAAGTAGGAGTATCGGTTCCAGGCATCCCGATAGATCACAAGGATCATACTGCCATATCAGACAATTCGGATGATGAAGTTGAATTGATAGGTTAGATTCCGCTGACCACTGCAACTAGTCTTAGTTTTCCTATCATTTCATCACTAGAACGGGCACCTAGAATAACCTGACAATCGTCATCAAGTGTTGAGACGAAGGCTTCCGATACGAGATTGAGATGGCCAAGAGTCATGTCTGGTCCGCCCTCAACTTGAATCAAACATCCCTTTGCCCCATCCGCTGATATATCTGAGAGAGGGGATTTGCTTGCAATTCTGACCACTTCCTCGGGATCATCGATATTTCCGTTTCCTACTATCAATGTTGCATTTCCTGGTCTGTTTACTATAGTCCTTAAATCCATTAAATCTAGGTTCATCTTTCCGACCTTGGCAAGAGTTGCTACTATTCCTTCGATCAATTCTGCGATCCAACCTGATCCAACTTTCCAATCGGAATTCCTGTCCCTAGCCTGCCATGCCAGACGTTCTAGGCTTACTAAGACGCAGAGATCAGAATTATTTTCCAAGTTTGGCAATGCTTGGTCTGCAATTGCACAGCGTAAGGGCTGCTCCGCAAATGGAAGTCCTACTATGCTGATTACCATGCTTCCAGTATCCCTAGCCTTAGATGCGATTTCAACGGATGCACCGGACCCAGTGCCGCCCCCTAGTGCGGTGAGTAACACAACGAGTTCAGATTTTTTCAACAGTGCTGAAATTTCCCCCATCCCCTGACTAAGTCTGTGAGCTGCTAAATTTGGAAGGGCGGCAGTACCCCTTGCACTCCCATTAGCATCCAAATGAAGGCAATTAGCTTCCATCGCATTGGAGAATGAAGATTCGTCGGCATCGATAAGCAAAAGATCGGACAGATCTCGGCATTTTTCGTGTGCGTTTGAAGACCATTGACAGCCGATTCCACCAACACCGACTAACAGTATTGCGCCTTCATCCATGCTACTCGGAATAAACCGGGATAGATTATTGTGTCCTAATCATATGATACATATCTTCGATATCTTCTTCTTTCATCCCTAGCCCATGTATTATCTGGCTCAAGCTGCAATACTCTATCGTAATACACTATCGCGGACTCAAAATCCGAGAGGTATCTTCCATACATATGTCCGTAAATATTCAATACAGGGATGCAATTCTCATCCTCATCCAATAAGGATTTTAGGATACTCTCTGCTGTATTAATCTCCATTGATTCCATTTTTTCTTCGGCCTGTTCAAGTCTTTGAAATTGATCTTCAGATAGTTCGTAGATGTTCTTCCACTGAGGGGCAGACATGTGTCTCTGGCCTGAGACTAGGTGCTTGAGGTTTTTTCAAAAATATCCGATGAAGTTCGGCCCCGAAGGGGCCGGGGTGGAACGTTAATATCCCCCTTTTTTGTGGAGAGGAATAATAGCAGTTGCTAGGTGACATTACTATGGCTTCCCGTCAAAAAATACTTCTGTTGATTTTGGTCACCGTTTTCGTGGCCGGTTCTGGAAACGCGTATCCAGGAGGAATAGGTGGAGATGCCAATAATCAGGGCGATGTATCGCTTGCAGGATGTACTTGCCATGCAGAAGAGCCAGATAATTCAGTAACTGTAATATTAGATGGAGTGCCCTTCCACTACTCTCCTCAAACTGTTTACGAAATGAAAATACAGCTAATCGGGGGACCTGAGGCACAGCAGGACACTTACACAGGAGGTTTTGCAATGACCGCAAGTTCAGGCTCTCTCGGAGCTTCAGAAGGTTTTGAGGGGATGGTGCAGAACTGGGAAGATGATCCATTGAGTCTGACCCATACTGACTTGGGAGCGAAGGCCCCCGATAGAACCTGGCTAATTACTTGGAACAGTCCAGAGGAAAATTCGGGTTCAGTAACCTTCTTTATAGCGGGAAATTCAGTAAACGGGGATCAAGCCCCATCTAGCCTAGATCGGTGGAACAGACTAACCACCACAATCGATGAAGGAGAGGACAATGGCAATAGTAGGACTATTTTCTCCGGAAATGGGGATATTAACCCTCCAGCACCAATCGAGGATCATACCGACCTGCACCATATGGGTGCTAAACTACTCGCTCACTGGTTGGGGCTTCTTGGGTTTGCCGCAGTGATACTAGTGATACTATTTTGTGGGTTCTTCTTGAGATATGGTTTCTCTCGACACTACAAAGGTAGGAGCAATCTACTAAGACTCAGGATTAAACATCTTAGGAGGGGCGACCAACTATGAAAGACGACTCCGTGATGAGTTTGCTCCGTCAAGTAAAATCTGGCGAAGTGACAGTCGAAGATGCCAGGAAAGCATTGGAAGATGCAAGTCTCACAGAGGAGGCTTTCACGGCGGCAGTTGATCATGGGGTTTTCAATAAGGTCAAACCCGGTACAATAGTTAGGGCAAGTGTTTCTCCATCAGGAGAATCCTGGTTGATAATTCTAGTTGGCCTCTGGGGCGTGATGTGGACCCTATATTGGGCAGGTGCTCTAGCTTACGGCCTATACAATCATTGGGACCAGCAGCTTTTGTCTTTCAACTTGGCAATGACTTTGCTTACCTTGATAGTTATGGGCATAGTCTACCTAAAGTACGTTCTGCCGGATGTTCTAATTGTCAAACACAGAAGAAATAAATACATTACAAGCCATGATACAGAATCTTGGAAGAAATATGAGGTGTGATAATGGCAAGAAAATTCAAACTGAGGGAGCTAGGCAATCAAGAGGATTTTTCTGCCAAAAAGAATGGTTCCATCGATCGGAGGGAGTTTATGCGACATGCATTTAATACCTCAGCGGGACTGATAACAGTCGCTTCTCTTGGTAGTGTCGGTTTTGCCTCTTTTCTAATGGGGCAATCGAGTGGAGGTTCTTCTGATTCTGCGATAAAATTCTACGTCCCAAAAGGGTCAGATGTTTGGTACAGTAGTCTGGACAAGCAACCGATGACCGTCAAGGCTTTCCAAGATGAGTCAGCGAAGACTACTACTGGAATGGTCGGTGCTGCGGGACTGTGGTCAGGGCTACCTATAATTGCAACTTACGTTCCACATGAAGAAAATAAAAACAAGCCTCTATCAGAGGATACACCGCGCTTCCAAATGATGGACGGGTATACTGCGGGCGGAGCTTATGTTGGTTCTGGTTATGAAATAGAGGAAAAGGAAGAGTTTTCGTCCCTCAATATTCACGATAATATCATTATCGTTTTCGCAAGATGTCCTCACCTATGCTGCATTCCGGGGTGGCAATTGGTCAGCAATGACTTCACTGCTGATTCTTGGCTACCAGGGGGTACCGACTCCAGTGGGAACAAATCCTTCTGTATTTGCCATTCGAGTAGGTATGATCACACAGTAATAGAGAAAAACACTGCTAGAAACCGATCAAATGGACAAGAGTTCGACTTCATTGGGGTTAAGAAGACGGGTGGACCGGCTCCATATGGGATGCCCCTAATACCCTTCACGGTTAACGGAGGGATTATTGAAGCCCTCCCTGATTTTATGGATTGGTATACGTTCTGCGGTTAGGTGAAGTAAAGTGATTCAGTTTTGGTTCCTGTGGATTTTCATTGCAATAGTAGTGGTGATTGTTGCATTTACTCTAAGAAGGGAGAGAGATGACCTACCTCGAAAAGATATTCTGCGGGCTGTCGAGTCAAATGCAGGTAGTATGGGCTTAGCTGAGAAGCTATTCCTTTGGGCTTTTTCTTGGTTAGATACTAGATTCAGGATACAAGACTACTGGGGCATGAGCAAGGACTCCTACTACAGTATGCACCGGCAAATGCCCCTTACTCATGCCGAGAAATATAAGTTGAGGATAATCTGGTATTGGTATCCATTATACTGCCTAGGGGGGATTTCATTCCTTGCGTTCATTATTCTGGTGATATCTGGAACAATTCTTGGTTTCTATTATGTCCCTGGAGGAGATCTTGAGTCCGACCCTACTCCTGCCTATGCCTCAATGGAGTTCATCATGCTAGAGTTACCGTTTGGCTATATTATCAGATCCATACACCATTGGACTACTCACTTCTTTGTAGCCGCGGTTTTCCTGCATATGTGCAGGGTTTATTTCACTGGGGCATACCGTAATCCAAGAGAATTGAATTGGCTCATTGGAGTAGCACTTATGTTCTTCTCCATATTCTTTGGTTACTCCGGTTACCTATTACCGTGGGATAGCCTAGCATTCGGAGCAGCAACGATAGGGATAAACATGGCTATGGCGACACCACTGATAGGGGAATGGGTCGCGAATGCGATGTTCGGAGGGACCACTCTAACAGGTCAAACCGTAGTCAGGATGTACTTCTTACATGTTTTTGTCCTACCTCTGATTGTTACAGTACTAATTCTAGCGCACCTATTCATAGTCTGGGTGCAGGGAATCGCGGAGCCTCATTGATTAAAGGGTGGTAAAATGGGATTAATTGATAGATTTGGAAGAATCGCTGATACTTATATCAGTGAGAAAGAGCAACTTCTAGAAGCCGAAGAAGAGAGGCGGAGAGTTTTCACTGGCCATTCATTCTGGCCTACAGAGGTTCTTCGAGATACCATCATTTTTGCATCCATAATCATGGTAATAGCATTCTACTCCTGGATAATACCGCCACCATTACACAATGCCGCCGATCCTTATGCACAGGCTGGTTTTGTTTTCCCTGATTGGTATGTCCTTTTTTCATATGGATATCTGAGGTGGGGCGAATATCTGCCGCAATTCGATATTCCGGCAGGGCCAATCGGCGAGTTTTTCGGTCAACCTATTGTTTCCTGGAATGCTGGCGTGTGGGGGGCTATGATCACAGGACTTCCTGTGGGCATTCTAGCCTTACCTCCGTTCATTTTAGGAAAAAGGGAGAAAAGGGGGGTTGAGGATCCTTGGTTCGCAACAGCCGGTGCGGTTTATCTAGCACATGTATGGTTCATTTCAGTTTTCTCGATCAATATATTCCTAGAAATGTATGCACAAAACCGTACCGATTATTGTTGGGTAGGCCCACATGGGGTTTTCAATTGCGGTACCCAAGCACCTTGGACAGCAGAAGTTTTCAATGCTGTACCATGGATTTTAACAGGAGTATTTGTTTTTGTAGTACTATATTTCTCAGTCAGAAAATTCCTGCTAGGGCCAATGGGGTCCAGGCTAACTCCAGTTTTGGGTAAGCAGATTGCCGTTGGATCATTGCTCACCACGGTCCTACTTTGCACGATAACTTGGCCTGCTTATGAAAATGGTTTCTGGAATCAACGAGGACTCGGTACAATGGGATTCTGGGAATATCAATATGATGCTAAGATAGAGGAGTTAGATGGAATAAGGGGCCAGCCTTCAGATACTCTAATTCATGTGGAGAAGGGAAGGTCATGGGATGAATATGGGGACGATTGCCTTTACTATGAAGAAACTCAGGCACTGGCGGTTTGGAACTCGATGGAAGAGGGTACAGAACAGTCCGATTGGTGTGTACTTCCAGCGAGTCACTGGGTAAGCTGGGGCCTGTATCAGCCGACTAGATCTTCAATAATTGATTTTAGTGGAGTCAATGGCCATGCGGATATACAAACCTCGAGAAATATCGGTTCTAACGAGATTATTTATGAGGGATTGGAAGATAGTGGCCCTATACAAATATCCGAAACAATTCAATTCACAATTGAGGACTTAGGGGTCGCTAAAGTTCCCACAGATGTTGGATGCAACTTCAGAACAACGGTGAGGAATGCAGGTGAGCACTCCCAGACCTTGATTCTGACTGATGATGCTGGATCTACGATCTGGAGAAATACCGGAACTACATGTGACTCAGAAACAATTTACCTTGATTCTGGTAGATCCTACAGCATCTCATTCACTACCAATTCTGTATCGGTGAATGAAAGCGTAACTATGATTTCGGACTTTGCAGCTGTTGCGTATCAGCCACTTCTCCTAACCGATGATGGGACAGCATTGATTAGGTCCGAGGTTAGCCTTTCCTCGGAAGAGCTTTCATCGATGTCTGTGACTAATCCCACATTTCAAAAGAACCCCAAGAGTTTGGATGCAAAACTAATCTACTCTATGTTCATACCCTGTCTTGGAGTTGGAGCACTGGTGTTCATGCTTATGAGAAGTATGGCCAGGGGGTACGAATGGGAGATGAATAAGTGCTACGGCTGTGACCTATGCGATGACGCATGTCCCGTCAGATTATTCAATGCAGGGGATAAGCTGAACATTATTTACAACACATGGAACAATGAAGATGATGGAGTTCCGCTTTATTCATGTCTGACATGCACTGCATGCACTAATGCTTGTCCCCAGCTTGTTGACTATGACTCCTACATCGATATAAGGAGAAGTATGGTCGTAGGTGGCCCTCCGGCTTCTGAAATTCCACATACTGTCCTTCAGGCCGTCCTTGCTGCAGAAGCAGAAGAAGATGCGGATGAGTCATTTATCCCTGTCAAGGATTATCCGCTGGACTCTAGCATAGGATACTACCCTGGATGTGTAGATTATATTGACCAGGAAATGGTGTTTAGTCACGTTAACAAGGGTGAAATGGATCTTGGTGATGCCACAACATCCGCATTCACTATCTTTGAAGAAATGGGAGAAGATGTGACGTATCTTGGTAGAGACTTCCTAAAGTGCTGTGGGCATGATCAGAAGTGGCAAGGGATGGATGAAGTATTTGAAAAACTCAAGAAGTATAATCAAAAGAAACTAGGAGAAAGCGGGATTGAGACCCTAGTTACATCTTGTGCTGAATGCTTTAGAACATTCGCACTGGATTACGAATTGGACGAAATGAAGGTAATGCACACCACTGAGTTCCTAATAGAGAATGGCTTTGACATGAACCTAAAGACTAGTGAAGATGTTACTGTAACCTACCACGACCCATGTAGACTAGGTAGGCAGATGAATATCTACGAAGAGCCAAGAAATCTTGTTTCCTCTGTAGAAGGAGTAGAGTTGGTAGAGATGGAGCATCATGGTGAAGACGCCCTTTGCTGCGGTGTTTCGAGTATGATGTCTTGCAACGAAAATAGTAGGGCGTTAAGAATACAGAGATTCGATGAAGTTAGAGCTACAGGTGCAGATATCATGCTGACTTCTTGTCCAAAATGCGTGGCTCATTTTGAGTGTCTAAAATTCGAAGGTGATCCACGCCATGATTTCGAGATTCTAGATGTAGTAAGCTTCCTAGCGAGGCAGATTGAGGAGGCGAAAAAGAGTGACTGAGATAGCAGATCTCCAAAACAGGAGATTGGCGGAACAGGAGAGAATTCGATATTTGCTGAATTCAGTAAGGGCCGAAGAAGAAGCTAGTCTAAAGGGTGGTTTGGATACAGTTGCCTGGGTAAAGGAAGAACAATGCATTGGATGCGATCAATGTACAATAGTTTGTGATGATGATGCGATCGAGTTATTTGATTCCCCCCTATTAAGTCCGATATTGAATATTGATGTTAACAAAAAGGCAAAGGTTCTGAGGGATCCTTGCACGGGTTGCAAACTTTGCGTACTGGCTTGCCCAACAGACGCGATTATAATGATAGACAGGTGATATAATGGCTAAGGATGATCCAGTCAGATTTGGAGCAGAATTTGGGCCTAAAAGAACGAAGCGGGCTAGTGGCGTCTCCTTATCGACATTCAAGACCTTGGTATGGGTTTCCAACATAGGGGGGCTAGTCCTCTTTGCAATAGGGATGGAACTGATGATTAGAGGCTCATTTTGGTCTGGCATCTCATGCATCGTCATTGGCGTTATTATAGCACTCTTTCCTTCGAACTATGAAATTGTAGGTATGGAGGGAATGGAAGAAAAATTGGGGATTGGAGATATTGAATAATCATACCCATGGTACAGAATTCCAGAGAAAGGTTTGGTCTGAATTACTATTAATTCCTGAAGGGAAAACTTTGAGTTACAAAGAAATCGCAAATAAAATTGGTCATCCAAATTCGGCAAGAGCTGTTGCCAATGCATGCTCAAAGAATCCGAAGCCGAAAAAAATTCCTTGCCATAGAGCGATAAGATCGGATGGATCAATTGGAGGTTATAGTGCCCCGGGAGGAGTTTCTGAAAAATTTAGATTATTAGAAAAAGAAAGAAGGAGCTTAGAAGAAAGCTATGAAACCAGAATATGACGATAGGGCGGCATTGATCAAAACCCCATATACAGTAGCTTTAGCGAAACGGTAATCCTCGTACCCTAGAGCAACTAAGTAAAGAAAGAATCCAATTAAACCTCCACAGGCAAAAGATATCCATGCAGATGGCAAGCCCAAAAATAGTGCCATAGTAAACCATATTCCGGCCCCTTGTAGTAAACCTAGCCAGATCATAGGATCTCTTGCCCAACTTTTTGGTACTTTTTCCATGTGAAACCTTATTTTTTCCTACAAAGGAGGTTCTATTTGTTGGGCAATTATATCAGAAAAATCTGAAGAATATTACGAAGGAGGAGATTGAAGCAATCGCCCAGAAGAATAGGTAAGTGCTCTGACTTAGTGGGGATTGCCACATATCTGTGGGTTTTTCATTACTGTTTTTTTCCTTATGGACATCTGCATGGCCATCTAATGTATCTTCGTTACCCATTTGCTTCAGCTCTGGGCTAGTTAATTAGGATGTAAACATGACGGATTTCATAGGAAGGGCAAGAGCAATACTAGCCCGCAAAGCGGAAACAAAACCATAGTAGCATTATCATCAATAATTTTGCTAGAAGTTAGCTCTCCTAATACGGTCAAAGGCGCTAAGAGGACTGCGACTATGAAATCAGTACCAATCCAAAAATAACAGCCGATCCAAATTGTGTAGGAAACAAAAATTCCCAGAGATATTGCCATGTTGAGATCACGCTTTAGACGCTTAACTTCCCCCATCAATGGGTCAACTATAGTCATCCCTAAAATCAGTGGAATGCCATATATCCCTGATTCAATACCAGGGCCGTTGCCTTCGGGAGCTATCAGCAAGGCCAACGCGACGGCAATGGTGCCCCATGCAAGAGCGGAAATCTGATTTGATTCATATGCTCTCTGGCCTACTATGACAATACCGGTTTTCAGCCTCACAAATTCAATTGCTAGAATGAGAAAACAGAAGCAACTCACGAATTGAGTCGGTTCCAGGGAAAACCATGAAGAAATTCTATCCCCATGAACATAGTAGAGAAATGGGACTACGGCCATTGAGATGTGTGTTAGTCTACGGAGTGCATGACCGCTAAAGCCCCCAATTGAATGGTCGACATGGTCAACAAAAATATCATCAATCTGGGAAGACATGTCATTCATCCCCAAACTCTAGAGTGATGGCCATATGCCTTATTGCATCACTAACGGTTATAGATTCGTCACATAGTTTAGCTAGTAATGTGTCAATTTCATGATGTTCCGTGAGAAGAGAGTTCCATGAGGAAAGCAATCTTTGCTTCATTCTTAGAATTTTACTGGCCGAATTTATATTGCAAGATTCTATTTCTTGAATTAATCCGTCTATTCCATGACCCTCGATAGCAGAAACAAGGTGTACTTTTCTGTCATCCCCCTCCACCAATGATAGTGATAAGGCAATTTCTCGAGCAGCGGCCTCGGCACCGGGGAGATCGGATTTGTTTACGGCAATAATATCAGAAATTTCCAACAAACCAGCTTTTTCGGCCTGAATAATATCTCCTCTATCCGGACCGTCGATTAACAAGATTCGATCTGCGAATGCAATAATACTGATCTCAGATTGCCCCGCTCCTACAGTCTCAATTATGATTCGTGACCATCCGCATTCAGATAGAATTGAGCACATTTCTGCTATGAATGGAGAAATCCCAGCTGAATCTTTTCCCAATGGGATTGATCTGACAAAAACATCTTTTCCCGATGCATGCTCCCCCATTCTAATTCTATCCGCCAATAACGATCCTCCAGTGATTGGTGAAGAGGGATCGATCGCAAGTATTGCGACCCTCTCTCCAGATGATTTCCACCTCTCCACCAATTTTCCAATTAGGGTTGATTTACCAACTCCCGGAGGGCCAGTCACACCTAAAGTCCATGGATCTGATGTAGTCTCTCGAATTTTTTCACCCGATTGAATAGCTGTCAATAGTTGTGAGAGGCTTCTTCTGTCCCCAGATTTTGCAGCTTCCATTAAATCCTGAATTTTTGTCAACTCCAATGCCACCCAGTATCTTCTGCTACGCCAACAGGATCATTGTTTTTCCTTCTGGTTATCGCCTCCTGAAGGAATTCTAATACTTCTGAAGTAGGAGTGCCTGGTCCGAAGATTGCCCGAATTCCACAATCGAAAAGTTTCTTTCGGTCCCGGATAGGAATTATCCCTCCTGCAAAAACAATTACCCCACCCAATCCAGAATTCTTCAAACCATCACAAATTTTTGGAATCAGGGAGCCATGTGCACCAGAAAGTGTGGATATTCCTAGAACTTCTGCATCTTCATCATTGACAATTTCCACGATCTCGGCAGGTGTTTTCCTAAGGCCAGTGTAAATGACATCGTGACCCCCATCCCTCAACGCCCTAGCTACGACCTTTGCACCCCTATCATGACCGTCGAGGCCGGGTTTGGACATTACAATTCGCATAATAATACTCTACGCAAATGGCGATAAGTCTTCAAGCAACCGGAACGAATAATTTGAAGAAATTAGTAATGCTCATGTGCGGCCTAGTCCCATAGTAGCTTATGAGTGGAGGAGTTGACAAGATTGAGGACCTAAGGAGGAGGAAGTCAAGATCCGAGTTGGGAGGAGGTCAGAAGAGAGTTTCTGCTCAGCATGCCAAGGGAAAAATGACCGCAAGAGAGCGCATTCATGCATTGCTTGACCCTGAATCTTTCAATGAGATAGACGCACTAGTGGAACACAGATGTAGAGATTTCGAAATGGATAGAAACGTCATTCCTGGTGATGGGGTAGTCTGTGGGCATGGAACAATAGATGGAAATCTTGTATATTGTTTTGCTCAAGATTTCACTGTTTATGGAGGTTCACTAGGGGAAATGCATGGATTAAAGATTTGCAAAATCATTGATATGGCACTTAAGACAGGGGCTCCAGTAATTGGTCTGAATGACAGTGGGGGGGCTAGAATACAAGAAGGGGTGGCCAGCCTAGGATCATATGCTGAAATATTCTTCAGAAATGTCAGAGCTAGTGGCGTCATCCCACAAATTTCGGTAATCATGGGACCATGCGCAGGCGGTGCAGTATACTCTCCTGCTATCACTGACTTTGTTGTAATGGTTGAAGGTACTTCACACATGTTCATCACGGGCCCTGAGGTTATCAAGACAGTAACAAATGAGGAAGTCGGATTTGAAGATCTAGGTGGGGCATCAACTCACGCAAAAAAATCTGGAGTCACTCACTTCACTGCCGAGGATGACGAAGGTGCTCTTGAAATTGTTAAGGAATTGATCGGCCTAATACCTGCAAATAACTTGCAAAAGGCACCTGTAGTCGAAACTAATGATTCATTTGATAGATTATGTGAAGATCTTGAAACGTTAATCCCGGATGACCCTAGTTTACCTTATGATATGACCGTAGCCATTGAAGAAATTCTTGATTTGGGTAGCTTCCTAGAGATTCAATCGGATTTTGCTCAAAACATCATAATTGGATTAGGAAGACTGGGGGGGCAATCGATAGGCGTGGTAGCTAACCAGCCTATTCATCTGGCAGGTTGTCTGGATATTGACGCTTCTGTTAAGGCTGCGAGATTCGTGAGGTTTTGTGATGCTTTCAACATTCCAATTCTCACCTTTGTAGATGTGCCGGGTTTCCTTCCGGGCGCTAGTCAGGAGTGGGGCGGGATTATCAGACACGGTGCGAAGCTTCTGTATGCATTTGCAGAGTCTACTGTTCCAAAACTAACAGTAATCACGAGAAAGGCGTATGGGGGCGCATATGATGTAATGTCTTCAAAACATATTCGTGGAGACTACAATGTAGCTTGGCCTTCGGCTGAATTAGCGGTAATGGGGGCCGAAGGAGCCGTACAGATAATCCATAGAAGAAGAATTGCATCATCAAAAAATCCTGACCAAGAGAGAGAGAGGTTGGTTGAAGATTATCAGGAAGCGTTCGCAAATCCCTACAAAGCCGCCTCGCTCGGATACTTGGACGATGTTATCGCTCCTAATGAAACAAGAATTGCTATGTTGAAAGCACTAGGTGCTCTTTTGGAGAAGGAAGAGCCGCGTCCTGAAAAGAAACATGGAAATATGCCACTGTGATATTATGTCATCAAAAAGAGAAAAAATGAAGATTATTGCTGCAGCTATTGGAGCAATATTAATGGAAGAGGGGGGTGGAATAGCCATTAAACCATCAGATGGAAGGGAATCGGGGAAATTGTGGTCTTATGACCATAGAAGGTCTTCTACGGGCAAGGTTCCATTAATTTTCAAAAGATCTTCCAGAAGTTCTAGGAGATGATGGAAATATGACGAAGAGAAAGGTAACTGTGGACGGTGATGAGTTCGAAGTAGATGTAGAATTAACAGATTCCGGATGGGAGGTATCGGTTGAAGGAGAGGTTTTTTTTATAGAATTCGAAGATTCAAGAAATAAATTTACTCGAAAAAGAAAAGCGCCTTCGAGCTCAAAGAAGGACTCATCAGGGGCTATTTCATCTTCAATCCCTGGAAAGGTTGTAAGCATAGCTGTATCAGAGGGAATGAGAGTTAGCTCTGGCGAAGTTGTTTTGATTCTTGAAGCAATGAAAATGCAAAATGAGATTAAATCGCCAATTGACGGGATTGTAAAGGAAATAAATTGTGCCCCGGGAGAGAGGGTTGAAGGGAACGTAGTATTGGTTAGAATTGATAGGGATTCAGGGAGTGATTGAGATGGTGAGGTGTGAGTTTGATGACTGTGATAGAAAGTCGACAACCGTTAGCAGACTTTCTCCAGAGGGTTATCTGGTTTCTAGTGGCAAGAAGGCATACTCGTTCAGAGAGGCTTATAGGAGATTCAATTATTGTGACAAGTGTCATAAGTCTCTGATGGGAGAAGTTTGGAATAGAGTAAGGGATTCGGGGAAGGATGATGACAATGTTGCCCCCACAGCAGTATGACCAGTGAGGAAATTCTAGATCAAACCAAGAGCGTCTTCAATTCTATTTAACTCCGGACCGGTAGATCCTGAGCCTACGAGGGCATGAGTATCGCTAGAACAGCAACCAGCACCTACGAAAGGAGAGCCGAAGGTGACAGTACCCACCATCACCGGTACGCCAAGCGCTGATTCGATTTTCTCTACCTCTTCCGTCTTTACATCGGGATGAGCGAGGATCCCCTTATTATTTGCAACAATCATGCTACCAACTGTCTTGTGGCCTGCCACCTCTGTCCTAATTGCATTTACTCCAAGCACATCCGATATCATCTCTACCCCTAATTTTGGTATTGTTGGGCTAACTACAGCGCCTACATCATTACATTCAATCAAATTTCCTGCTGCATTAACTCCACTTTCTAGTACGACCAAGTCTCCAAAACTGGATAATTCGTCCAAATCATCTTGTGTAGCAATATCAGCTACTGCTATTCCTTTCTTGTTACCCCTGATTAGGCTTCCAAGTAATGCTGAGCCGCCTATCGATATACGATGAGTTTCTAAATCGAATGAGTTGCTGACTTCTTCTGCCACCTCATCCTCGAGTATACTGGGGATGAAGAGTACATCTCCAATTACACTGAGATATACACCCACTTGTGAGTGCCCAAGTATGTCCCCAGTCGATATTGGCATGTTATCTTCCAGCGAATTTCTCATCATTGTTATTGTGTTGCGGGGATGAAGGAGAGTGGCACAGCGACGACCTTTCCCGTGGGCTTGCGCACCACAGTACCGGAATCGACGCAGGAGGGCTTGACTTCCGGGTTCGAAATGGGACCGGGTAGAACCCCTCCGCTATGGCCGTGCACAACTCTTCCTTCGAATTTGAATTGATATGCTCTTTTGGACAGAGACTCACACAAGTGTGTACCTCGAAATTTTTGATGCTTGGGGGATTAGTGCAGCTGGGCTGAACACCTCGGCGAACCTCGGTGCTTACACCCGCTGTCTATCAAACTCGTCTTCTACGAGTCCCCTGAGATGCCTCGTCTTTCGGATGACTTCGAGCTTAGATGCTTTCAG
>JAYZLO010000028.1:0-7801 GCA_036154175.1 Thermoplasmatota archaeon
CCATCAATCAAAACCAATGCATGCATTCTCCCCGGGGGAGAGAAAGCATTTCCCGTACCTAGTATTTCGATGCTAGCCATAATGCTCGTCATGGGATGTATGACTTTACCCCATCGTTCGCCGAAAATTCGGATTTGCTTGTACATCTATTCATATATGCCAGTTATCTCGGGGTAAATGTAGATAAAATGTCCAAAAAAAGCAACAAATCAGAATGGTCGGCAAAGAATCCATTTTCCACGGTAATTACCGATAACTATGTTCTGAACGGAGAAGGTTCACGAAAGGAAACGCGGCATATCGTTTTCGACTTAGGAGACTCAGGATTGGATTACAAATCAGGCGATGCCTTGGGAGTTGTGCCATGCTGTCCGCCGGAATTAGTGGATGAGATGTTATCTATTTGCGGATTTACAGGGGACGAAGAAGTAGAAACTCATCTCGGCATTTGTACGATTAGGGAGGCATTGACTAACAGGTATGAGGTTCATCGCGTATCCAAGAAGTGGATTAAGGGGTTACTGGAGAGATCGGCGGAAAGTCCCGGACAGATCGAAATAAAGATAGTCGGAAGAAGACGCTACTCCTCAACAGACGGCTCACTAATTCTCGATTGGAAATCAGAGGAAGATGGAGATACGCCCGAGGGTTACGTGGAGATAGGAGATTTTGGTGATAACTCAGCAATTCTTCTTCACGAGCTAACTTCGAATCCAGATTCGATGGAGGACTACATTTGGTCCAGAGATTATGTCGATGCCCTTGGAGATTTTGCAGGTATCGGTTTTTCTCCACAACAGCTCCTAGAAGGGATGGATAGATTGAAGCCTAGGTTATACTCAATAGCCAGTAGTCCTGATTTCGAACAAGGAAAAGTCCATCTAACCGTTGCAATAGTAAGATACAATCACCACAACAGAGATCGTACCGGACTTTGTACAGGATATATGGCTGATCGATGCCAAACTAATAGCACTCAAATTGGGGTTTATATGTCTCCAACTCGCTCTTTTGTTCTACCTGAGGATGGATCAAAGGACATTATCATGGTAGGCCCTGGTACTGGCATAGCTCCGTTTAGGGCATTTCTCCAACAAAGAGAGATTGACTCATCATCTGGGAGAAACTGGCTTTTCTTCGGAGATTGGACTGAAGAGGGAGAGTACCTGTATAGGGAAGAGATGGAAGATTGGAAGAAACGGGGAATTATCACAAGACAAGATCTCGCTTGGTCACGACAAGGTGATGAGAAAGTTTACGTCCAACATCTGATGGAGAGGAATGGCGAAGAAATTTGGAATTGGATAGATAATGGGGCATATTTCTACGTATGTGGGGACAAGCAATACATGGCAAAGGATGTTCACTCAACTCTGATAGGAATTTGTGTAAAATTTGGCAACATGAATCCCGAGGAAGCAAAAGATTTCGTCGAAACTGGTTTAATGAAGACCGAGAAAAGATATCTGAGAGATGTATACTGATTCGCCGATTGCCTCATACGGTCTATCTTCTAGGGGCTAATGTGTTCCGACGTGTACTGGTTGCAAATCGAGGAGAAATAGCCCTAAGGATCGTTCGCTCCCTCAGAGAATTAGGCATAGAGTCTGTTGTGGTTTATGGCAGAGAGGATCGGCTTTCTTTACCGGTTAGGCTCGCCGATGAGGGCTTTTTTATCCCAAGAGAAGATCCCCTTGCAAGCTTTTTGGACATCGAAGCAATTGTTTCTGCTGCAAAAGAGGTGGGGGCTGATGCAGTCCATCCAGGTTACGGATTCCTATCAGAGAATGCAACATTCGCGGAGAGGCTAGCAGAGGAGGGAATAACATTCATTGGACCTTCCCCGGAATCACTTAGGCTGTTGGGGGACAAGATTGCCGCGAGAGAGTCTATGTCTAGAGCAGGCATTCCCGTGGCCAGAGGGACCGAGGAACCTGTCTCCGATCCTGATTTGGCATTGGAAATCGCTACTGAGATAGGATTCCCCATCATGATCAAGGCAGCTTCAGGGGGTGGTGGGATAGGTATGCAAGTGGTTCACGAGAAATCTGAATTTCCTTCGGCATTGAGATTGTGCCAGGGAAGGGCAGAATCAGCCTTTGGAGACAGTAGAGTTTTCATAGAAGAGTATGTGGATTCAGCCGAACATATCGAATTTCAAGTGATCGCAGATGGCAAGAATGCTATTCATCTTGGTGAGAGATTCTGTTCCATCCAACGTAGACATCAGAAAATTATCGAAGAAGGTCCTTGGCTTTCTGATGAGGAAAGAAAAGAAATTGGTTCAAAAGTAATCGCTGGTGCAGAATCAATAGGTTATCGGGGACTTGCAACATTTGAATTTCTGAGAAATAGACAGGGCGAATTCTACTTTATGGAAGTTAATCCACGAGTCCAAGTAGAGCATACAGTTACAGAGATGTTAACTGGATTTGACTTAGTGTCGATGGGAATACTGGTCTGTTCGGGAGAAGCCCTCCCTATTTCTCAGGACGAAGTACAACTGAAAGGACACGCAATCCAAGCAAGAATAAATGCTGAAAGCCCAACTAGTCTGGAACCATCTCCAGGAAAGTTATGGGAATGTCATTGGCCAAATGGACATGGGATAAGAGTAGATACTCATGGCTTTACCGGATATGAAATGCCGGGAGTGTTTGACTCGCTTTTGGCTAAGATTATTGCTTGGGCACCCTCAAGAGATGAGGCAATAATTAGACTAGATTCTGCCTTGGAAGAAACTATCATTATCGGTGTTGATACCCTAATACCCCTGCATAGAGCGATTCTTGGGGAAATAGACTTCATGGAAAGAAACATTACTACCGATTATCTCGAAAAACACAAGGGACTTTTATCAGGACGTGACTAATTTGAATTTAGTAATTGTAGGAAGTATGGGGTACGATGATATTGAGACTCCTTGGGCCAGTGGTTCTGACGTTCTTGGCGGTTCAGCAGTTCACGCAGGAGTTTCGGCAGCATTCCATATTCCTGAGGTACCAGGGCAAAAATCTAGAGTTGGCTTAGTATCCCCAGTCGGAAAAGACTTCTCAAAGGATGATCAATCAATTTTGGAAGAACTAGGAATCGACTTATCCGGGATGTCAATTCTAACTGGAAAAACATTCAGATGGTCAGGAAAGTATGAGGGATCAATGGACAATGTAGAAACAATCTCAACCGAGGTTAATGTATTAGGAGATTTCAATCCAATAATCCCCGAGATGTGGACATCTCCAAAGGTTCTATTTTGCGCGAACACACATCCAGAATCACAAATTTCAGTATTAGATCAATGTCCAGATTCAGAGATTACTGCAATAGATACTTTCATGTTATGGATCGAAACAGAATTCGAGAAACTTTCCTCAGCCCTCAGGAAATCAGATTTAGCTATTCTGAACGAGGAAGAGATTTGTGCTATTTCAGGGGAACAAATCTTCACAAAGGCAATTACTCCAATAATGTCTGGCTCAGCACTTTATGGAGGGGTTGAAGCTGGAAGTGGCCCAAGGGGTTTGATAATCAAAAGAGGCTCTTCAGGAGTTTTTGCCCACCTTCCTTGTGGAATAATAGCACTACCGGCTTATCCAGTTAGGGATCTCGTTGATCCCACCGGTTGTGGGGATTCTTTTGCCGGTGCGCTATTAGCAAATATTGCTGGAAGGAAGGGAGCCCTAAATGACTTGGAATTTATGAGATCAGCAATGATTCATGCAGTCGTAACTTCTTCATTTACGATACAGGGATTGGGTTCTGACAAGCTTCGTACTCTGGAAAGAGGTATTTATCACGCTCGAATGGACCGATATCGTAGAATCGTCGGTCTTTGAGACTCATCCTAGTCTTCTTAATCCCGGTAAAGGATGAGGGTCGTCCTCCGAAGATGTTGGATTCAATTGACTAAATTTCAAGGACTCAACGGAATTATCAAATAATCTAGGGAAACTCTGTTCCCCATCTGAAATCCTCCTTACTATGGAGTCTAGCTTATCTCTCGCGGTGGATGCTTCATCTCTCCCAATTGCCCCAATCCTCGAACTAACCTCCGCTTGATGATCTTGATCACTTCGAAGTCTCATGTGTTGGGTAGTTTGGAACCTTTCAGTCCCTATTTCACCATTATTAGGATGTGTATTTTTGCTCATTCTACTCCAAGAACTTCCAGGACTGAGTAATCTTCCTAGCCAACTCGTCGAGAATCCATACTTCTTGCTTGAGCCGGAAACGATACTACTGGACATCGTCGAAGCTAGTTTGTTCAGTGCAGGATAATCGTCCAAATTTGCTGTATGATTTTCCCTATAATTTCCTCTTTTCATCTTAAGCTCTTGTTGAGCTCTTGCCTGCTTAACAACTCCTGCTCTGCATTCTTCCCTAACCGCATCTTCGGTGGGTGGCGGTAGAATTCGCCTAGAGAATGGAGTATCTGGCGGACCGAATTCCGCATGAGCCCTTTTAATCATTTGAGAACTAGAAAACGCTCTTTCTTGTGGGTATGATGAAGATTTATCCTCATTTTGATTGAACATACTTGTCGTTTCAGAATGTGGTTTTTCTTAGGGAATTTCAGCATCAAAAAGACCTCCAGGGGAGAACAAATCCAAACTTTACGTTGCCCCAGAAAGGGCGGAGTCTATTCGACTAACTCCCTCAGACACGACTTCTTTTTCCTGATACCAAGACGGAGCTTCTCTGCCTCCCCATGCCCTCTGGTAAGCATTTTGTGTTGTCGAGGCATTTGCCTCGAAAATTCCTGTTACTGGGCCCGGCTCAACCTCTACCTTCTCCGATTCGAATAGCCTATCTCCAAAGTTGAATATCTCGATTCCCCTCTCCTCTTCAAGAGAGTTATCATTTTGTCTATTCGACATAGAATTCATTGATGATTCTAGTTCCTTAGGCATTGGAAGGGTTGCCTGTCCGTAACCACCACCTACTCCATGTTGAGTTTTAGTGGAAGGAAAATACTGAGGCTCAGTCTCCAGACTTTCTAGTCCAATCAGGGCCTCGTCCATGGAGCTGCCGTGTCTTAGCCTATCAACAACTAAACACAGTTTTAGGAGATTTGCTTCACTTCCAGAAATTAGATGTCTACCCCCGGACCCAGTCTCGACAGCTAAAATGGCATATCTAGAAACAAAGGTAGCGATGACCATTACCACGCCAATTGCGATTGCGAACCAACTCATCGGAGGAACTATCGTCGTAAGCCCTAGGTATACAGCAACCAATCCCAAGAAAGACACTCCCGAGGGCAAAATAGGGGCCTTTAGGTGTCTCATTCTTTCAATCGCTGCGAGATCTAACCTCACTCCCTTTCCATCAAACCTCTCTATGGTTAGCTGTCGCTCAGTTATGACTGCACAACACTTTCCCCTAGCTCCGACTAAGAAGAGGTCTCCGATTAGTTCGGAGCTTTTCTCCTTAGTCGGGCCCTTAGGCCCGGCTATTCCCATCCAGTTGTGAGTTAACAACGTGACGTATAAGCTAATTGGGAAGAACCATTGCCTGGATGCTATTTTCTAATGGGGATTTTTTTAGCCAAGTTACTTATTACCCATCGCTTCCCTTGCTCTATTTGCCTCATTCCACAACTCTTCTTCTTGGTCGTTATTAGGGATGAATTGTGGTATTTCTACAGGCCTCATCGACTCGTCGATTGCAACCATAAAGAAGAATCCCGAGCAGATTTCCTCTCCCTCCCACTCTGATCTAGAAAGTCTGCATGAAGTCACGTGAACTCCAACAGTCCGGGGAGATGTCCAAACCACTCTAGCAGTAGTTCTGATGATATCTCCTTGGAATGCCGGCCTCTTGAATTTTAGTGCATCCACTGAAACCGTTACAAATACTCGATGCGCAAACTTCGATGCGACCATCCCTGCAGCAGTATCCATGATAGACATCAACCTACCTCCGAAAAGAGTATTCAGAGCATTGGTATGCCCCGGAAAAACCTCATTCAAGAGCTCTACTGGCTCAACTGAGTATGCTTCATTGTCAGCCATCAAATGCCTTCGGGTCTCCATCCCCCTTGAATACTACAGTGTCCAGCATCAAAAAAATGCGATTTACCGCTGACTTCAACCGAAGGGAGATACTCGGAGTGCCATGGACGTAAGCAGACTTCTAAGATCGTGGGGACTCCTAACCTCTGAAGGTAACCATCTAATGGATATTCCAGAATTGAGATGGGAACAATCCATTTTCGAAGATCCATCGGGAGGTAAGATCGTACTTTGGCCATACCTTCCTTGTATAAGGATGCCATCGAAGATGAGACCTAGGGAGTGGGACGGCCTAGCCTTAATTTCGTCACCAGACGAGATAACTTCACTGAGAGAAGAGGAAAGACAGGAATTGGAAAGCCCGGGAATTCATGTTGATTCAGCGGCTGTTTCAGGAACAACTTTGGGGATGTTGGTGAGAGGTTTATCTGAACTGGATATTGAAGGTCCGTCTATCCCAGACCCCGAGAAAATTAGACTTCTAAGACATGCGGAGAATTCCAGAGGTGGAATGCCAATTTACGCGGTAGAGCCATCAATAGATGACAAACATTGGGCAGATTGGCAATCCAGATGGGCGGACGAACAGGTTAGGTTCAGAAATTTATTTGCTACTATTGGAAGAAACAGACGCTGGTCGAACGCAATGAAGGACTCAATACCAAATGTTTCGGAATCAAAATTCGTCAATTCTGATTTAGGTGCAGCAGCTACGGTTTGTTATGCTTGGTGGAGGGAGGAATCAATTTGCCTTACCGAGGAACTAATTAGAGAAAGAGAGCAAAGGATTTCATCCAGACTAAGGGGGGCATTAGCTGATATGAGAAAATCCGATTTACAATCAAAAAACGATCACGGGCCAGTTCTACTGGTGCCAGTTCAACAAGCCTCATTGCCCTCATTAGAGAATACTCTATTTGACTGTGAACACGTGGAAGAAGTGGGGAGAGAGAAATGAATGACGAATTTGAAGTTTCAATCGAAACCCAGTCATTCAGAATCATACCATCGCAAACGATAGAAATCTCAGATGCAATCCGATACTTAGGAGCGAAAAGTAATGGCGAGTACGCCGTAATTGAAAGGGAGAATCCGAGGGCAGTAATATTAGTTGATTCAGATGGTTCAATGATTATTCATGGAATCTCTAATTCAGAGGCAGCTACGCTTATTGCAGAGGAGACACTTCTTAGGATGGGGATGTCAGAAAAAGGACTCACCATTGCCAGGGGTGAAGTTCTGGCTAGTTTTTCTGTTGGAAGGGCAGTGTTGATCGGACTTGCCTCCGAGAGGTTCTCGGACGCGGAGCATGATATTCGATTGGATGCCCTTAGAATCAATGCAAACAGATATGGTTGTACAATACTACTATTCAGCAATGGGAGGGGAGTTGTAATGGGGCAATCATCCAGAAAGGTAGCGGAAATGGCTGCCTCTTTCTGGATTTCTAGATTAGAAGAAGAAGGCGCATTGGCGTGAGAAAATGTTACAGAATGAGAAGTGGATCGGACCAATTATTGATCAACATATGCATTTGGATCGATCAAATAGATTCTTAGACGCTATTTCTGATTTTGTGTACGCAGGTGGAACTGGCGTAATGCTAGTTCACAAACCCTCATTTTCCAGGAAACTACCTCAAAACCTTGATGGATACAGGGATGCTTATCTGGATACAATTTCTATGGCGGATGAAATTAGAATGAGCTTTGAAATAGAAGTTGGAGTTATTCTGGGCCCACATCCAGTTGCATGGGAGAAACAGATAGATGAATTAGGAATTAAAC
>JAYZLO010000029.1:0-2911 GCA_036154175.1 Thermoplasmatota archaeon
GGACTGTAGCTCAGCTGGGAGAGCGCCGCACTGAAGATGCGGAGGCCGCTGGTTCAAGTCCGGCCAGTCCCACCATTATCTAGCATCTGAGAGGGTTTCTTGCTGTAGTCTGTGGAGCTTGCTAATGCCCGTTTCTGCGGCATCGATAAGAGATTCCAGTTCTGAACGGGAAAATGTGGCCTCTTCACCTGTACCTTGGACCTCGACAAAGTCTCCTGAGCTCGTCATCACTACATTCATGTCGACATCCGCATTACTATCCAAGACATAGTCGAGATCAGTCCATACCTGCCCATCAACCATGCCCACACTCAGTGCTGCGACGTCGTGAGGCATTACTGATCGCTCATGCGATGCCGCCTCGTCGGGAGTGAGCGGTTCTATCTTGGCTCCCTTTCTAATTTCCTCCTTAGACGGCCTTTTTTCCTTCGGGGTACAATCTCCAGAGGAGATTAGCCTTCTTATTGCGAGCCTTAGAGCGATATTTGCTGCCGTTATCGAGGCACATCTAGTCCCTCCATCCGCATTCAGAATGTCGCAATCGACTGTGAGAGCCAATGGGCCTAGTTGTTCTAGGTCTATTGCGCCTCTTAGGGACCTTGCTACCAACCTCTCGATCTCCATTGTCCTCCCCTTTGCCCCATTCCTCTCTCTTCTGAATCTGGTATCTGTTGATCCGGGGAGCAAGGAATATTCGGCATGGATCCATCCTCTTTCTGCATCCCTTGGAAACCACCTTGGAAGTGATGGAGCCTTGGTAACGCAAACTAGAACCTGAGTCTTTCCCTGGCAGTAAAGCAGAGAAGAGAGTGCATTTGGTGTAAAATCGAGCTTGACCTCTATTTCCCTCATTTCATGATTTTCTCTATTGGCACTTCCCAGGTCAGTCTTCATCTTCGACATAGCCATCCGAAAGCACGCTTGCGAATGAATCATTCGCGTATGGCATGAGGTGGTCGGAACGTGTCGACTACTGTTTTTTCGGTAGTAATATATGGTCCGCCAATTAAATCGATGCAGTATGGGACTGCAGCGAATACCGAGTCTAGAGTTTCTCTTATTGATCTTGGCGAACCTGGGAGATTTATGATTAGGGAAGAGCCTCGAATCCCAGCAGTCTGTCGAGAAAGAATAGCTGTTGGAACATGATTCAATGAAATGGATCGCATCTGCTCTCCAAACCCGGGGAGCATCTTCTCACAGACTGATTCTGTAGCCTCAGGAGTTACGTCCCTTACAGCCGGACCCGTCCCACCAGTAGTGATAACCAAAGAACAGGATCTTTCCTCTATAAGAAAAATTAGCGCCTTCTCGATTTCCTGCTGGTTATCCTCAACAATTATTCTTTCCACCTCCCATTTTGAAGTGATCGCTTCTTGCAGAAAACTTTCGATCGATGGGCCACTAACATCTTCGTATTCTCCAGAGCTGGCCCTATCTGAGGCTGTTAGAATCCCAAATTTGCATAACTCGTTATCTTCCATTGGAAAGCCGTAGAGGGATTGAGGGAAAACGCCGTCGGTCCGAGATTTTAGATGGACACGTTCAAAGACCGTCGATTCACAACCCTAACTCCGGAGGTAATGAGGTGTCTAGTCTGCCCCAACATACACCAACAATCGTTTCCCGAGTAAAGACACTGAATGTGACTTTCAGAAAGCGAATTTGTTTGTCCTAGGCAGGTTTGGCACTGACTTCTTGAGGCGATATTATGAGCGAGCATAGGATATATGATAGGCAGATTGCTATAGTGAGGCAAGAGTGCCCTGATGCAAATGAAGAAGAAATAGGTAAGGAATTTGAGAGATACGAGAGGGATTTTCTAATTCCTCCAGAGGATGCCCTGAGATCAGTAATCAAGAAGTTTCAGAATGATCTGGGGGCGGATGGGACGGCTGTGGGGCAACAGCGGGTTCAACCAGAGGAGAAGAAAGCGGATAGATTCTCTGAATTGGGTGCGGATGATAGGAATGTGACAATAGAAGTAGCAGTAATATCCCATACTCCAAGAACTCAGATGGTCAGAGGGGAAGAGCGACAGATAGCATTCGGATGGATCGAAGATAATCCTTGGAGTGCCTCATCGGATAGAGTCAGGTGGGACTACAAAGACTGGGGGGACAAATCAGCTAGTTTGGTTCCGGGATCAGTTGTCAGACTTGAGGGCGCTTCAGTAAATGAGTGGAATGATAAGAGATCTCTGAATATTAACAGAACCACAAGGGTGACCGTTCTCAAAGAGGGAGGGATTGCTACAGCCCCTACAGGGGACGAGCCGATTTCCATTTCCAGAGCATCTGAGATGGAGGGCTTCGTAAATATCGTGGGAAGGGTTCTTTCTACCAAATCTGATGTCATAACGAGGAAGGATGGAAGTGGGGAGATACCAATAGTTAGAGGGAGAATTGCGGATTCTACCGGAATCATTGGTTTCCTTTCTTGGAAGGATTTTGAACATGAGTCGGGCGCTCTGATTAAGATAGTCGGAGCTTCTATTCGGAGATTCAGGGATACACCTGAAATCAATATCAACGATGGGACCGTGATTGAGCAATACCGGGACTCGGCATTTCCATCTTCAGAAGAGCTTTCTGAGAATGATAAGGTGACCATTGCAGATCTCAGAAATGGGATGCGGGACGTTTCAATTACCCTCCAAGTAGAGAGTTGGGTGCAAAGAACCTTTGAGACAAAGGAAGGAGAAACGAAAGTCGTCAGGAGCGGCGATGTTATGGATCCAAGCGGTAGGTGTAGACTCACAGCCTGGTGTGATTTTGATCCGAAACCGGGAGATGCAATTAGAATCTCAGAGGGGAGGGTTCAGTTTTGGCAGGGTTCTCCTGATTTAGTCATTGATAAAATTGAACAGGTATCTAATCTCTCAGAGCACCCTTGGGAGAAGATCGATCCA
>JAYZLO010000030.1:0-3192 GCA_036154175.1 Thermoplasmatota archaeon
ACGTTTAGGGAGGTCTCTATCGATTTGGCCTCCTCGACTGTTATCACTCCCTCACGACCGACGGCATCAACAGCGTCTGCAATCAGGGTACCAATTTCCTCGTCGTTGTTCGAGGCGATTGTAGCGACTTGCTTTATTGTCTCGCCAGTCTCCACCGGAACTGCCCTGCCCTTGAGGGACTCAACTACAGCCTCTATCGCCTGGTCGAACCCGGCCTTAAGCTCTACTGGGCTGGAGCCGGATTCCATGTTCTCAAGTCCGTGGTGACACAGGCTCTGAGCCAGAATCGATGCAGTCGACGTCCCGTCCCCTGCATTGTCCTGTGTCTTGCTAGCGACCTCTTGGATGAGCTTTGCACCCATGTTGGCGAATGGGTCTGCTAGTTCGATATCCTTGGCGATGGTAACGCCGTCGTTGATAATCGATGGGCTTCCCCATGACTTCTCCAATACTACAGTCCTCGCTGCAGGCCCTAGGGTGACCTTCACGGCGTTCGCGACCGTGTCTATCCCCTCGAGCAGCTTCTCTCTTGCTTCCTCTCCGTAAACTATCTTCTTTGCTCCCATAGTATCACTCCGTTACCTTGGCTTGGATATCTTCCTGTTTGATCAGCAGATAGTCCTCCCCCATCCACTCCATCTGCGTCCCGCTGTATTGTCTGAAGATCACGCGATCTCCGACTGAGACGCTACTAGCGTCCGCACCTACGGCCTCGACCCTGCCGACATTCATCTTGTCGCGGGCCTCCTCCGGAAGGAGAAGACCTGAGGCGGTCTTCTCCGGGGCATTCTCCATTGCTAAAAGCACCATTTCTCCTATTGGTTCTATTCCTATTCCCACGAAGTCATCTCCAAGTGGGGCTACCCAATTTTTGGTCTATTTTAAACTCAACGAAAAAAAAGCATCGAGAAAATCCCGGGAAAATGATCAGGAAAACCAAGGATGCTCCCCGAAATGATTCCTCGGGACGTCTTCACCAGAATCTAGGAAGTGGCTGAATCCGGAGAGTACCGAATCGAGGTATCTACTCAATCTCGGCTTAATCAGGAGAGTGAAAGGTAGGTAGGAAAGAGGCTTTGGCCAACCGGCCAGTAGGTATGGGAAGACCGTGATATTAAGGCTGCACTCATCCTTTCCTAGGGACTCCAACCTCCATTTGACAAGCGACTTCGGACCACCCTCCTCCCCTATTAGGAGTTCATACCCCCTTCCGGGGGACCAGACGTGAAAGTCCCGGATGTACCGCATTCCATTGAGGTAGACCAATTCGTCAGAATGCCCCTCTTCCCCCCATGTTATGGCTTCGTTTGACCTACAGAAGGGATGGCAGCTGTTGAGATTACCTGGCCCGCTAATCAACTCCCAAATTTCCTCTTTGCTCGCTTGGAAGGCTCTGGTTCTGGAAACTGAGTGCCTCCTAGAGTACGAATCCAGTAGAAACCCCCCTCATTTGCTCAGCCACTTAGCCAATATCGGCATGATTACTTCTGGCATTGTGACTACTCCCATGTGCCCACCCGGCACCTCTTCGACTTCTACGTTTGTCATCGATGCGGTGAGAATCGTGCAAGCCTCGAACTGGTGGGGTGGTGTCTCGGGACTGAGGGTAATCAAGGTGGGGTGTCCTATGGATTCGTAGAATGAAGGAGGTGTCCGGTCGTAGCATAGCAGCCTTACCTCGCTGAGTATCTTAGGATGGAGTCCCCTCCACATATCCTTCCTGTGTTCAGGCATAGACTTCCATGTCCCCGGGACGTTCCAATAGTCAACGAAGTCCTCCAGAAAGTCCTCCATTGCCAGTCCCTCTGTGAAGAAGGTCTCGACCACCTCCCCAAACTCATTCTTCAGATCGTCGCGCTGTGTATGATGAAGACATCCCCAGACCGTCGGCTCATGGATAGCGACTCTCCTGACGGAATCAGGAAATTCCTCACATAGCCTCAGACCGATGAATCCACCATATGAGTGGCCGAGGATATCCACTTTTCCTTCCTCCTGAGCGAGCAGCTCAGAGCAAGCCAGGTAGTCGATCGAAGAGTCGATTTCCCCCTGCCCGGCCCACTCACCGGATTTAGGGTAGGACAGGTAGTGTGGGCAGATAACTCTCCTGGGACCGACCATCGGCAGGAACGCACTCCACTGCCTCGAATCCAAGCCAGTACTGCAGAGCATCAGGATAGTGGGCCCGGGTCCATCCCTCTCCAGGTAGTAGAAATCGTGCCCGTCTACATTCAAAATTGGCATTACTGCATTCAAGTAAGGGCTCGATATTAAGGTCACTGTGGCCTAACCAGCCTCAATGTGCCGAATGAAGCCGATGGTTTCCGTGAGGGTTTCTATCGACATTTGCATGTCTGGAGTGAGGTCGCCCAGCTGGACTGTGACCTCCTGGTCGGTTATGATCGGTATCTGCCAAGAGGCTCCTACTCTCTGAGACTCTCTCGATAGCTTGAACAGGAGCATTGCCTGCATCCTACTCAGAGTGAGGAATTCTCTAATGCCGGCCTCGTCGGCCCCCTTCACTCGGAACGCTTTGTCGAACTGATCGTTCCCCGTCTCTATGTCCTGCTCTCTACGGCGGAATATTCCGTCTCCCCAAGCGTGGGGGGTGATCTCGAGACCCAGTGTCATGGGATCCCTAAGACGCACAGTCCACTTGGTGCTGTAGTAGACATTTTTTGAGGCTCCGGATGATGTACCACGGCCCCCATCACGAGATCGTTTCCTCTCGAAGCTCACGCTGCATTGGTAGCCATCCAGAGTACCGGTTATTACATTTCCATTCCAGTTGTGATCAGGGTTGTATGAGAATCCTAATTGGTCTGCCATTTGCTCGTATCCTGCATTTATCTGGAGCCTGTGCCTTCGTAAGCCCAGTAAGCTACGGAGCCCCAGAAGGAATGGGATAGCCAAGAACAGAAGGCAGCAGAAAGCGTCACCACTGCTTGCCATCCCGAAGCCACGTCCATTTATCGGTAGGAGGACTAGCAGATAACATAGACGTCCTCGGAGTCTGATCTCATCGAGCCAAGAATGAAGGGCAAGCCTGGATAGGGAGGAGCATGAGGAAAGGCAAACCAGACTGGTGGGAGGATGCGGTTTCTCATCTTGTGGAGGATCCACTCATCGGAGGACTTGTGGACCGATTCAGGAAGGAAAGTTTGCAAGGAAAGGGAGATATCTTCCAGACTC
>JAYZLO010000031.1:0-11728 GCA_036154175.1 Thermoplasmatota archaeon
GGAGTAAATACTCTGAATGGCGGCATTCTCATCTATTATCACCCGAATGTCTTCTTTCAGTGTGTTTCCAAGCACTTCCGGCAAGTCTCGGCTCCTCAAGATAATCCTCTTCAGGAACAACCCTTACCTCCCATCTAGGATCATTTTCATCTGGAGCTACGGTTGGGTCCAGTCCAAAAAGAGCTCCATTGTGGTAATCGTCTCTGTCATCTGAAAGCCTCCTTTCTTTGTCCCTTTGCGTATGTTTGATCGACCTTCTCTTCAGTTCTTCCTGAAGTTCAGAGTATTCCAAAGTAGGACAAGAAAGATTTGTAGGATCCGAGACTCCTTCAGATTTACAACGCCGTTCGATCATTTTATACACTCTCTCAGGAGTCATCGGCAACTCATTTGTCCTAATTCCTATTGCATCATATACAGCATTGCAAACTGCAGGAAGGATAGGAAGCAATGGCCCTTCTCCAGCCTCCTTAGCACCGAATGGACCTTCTGGATCATTCGACTCAACAATTATCGGAATTACCTCTGGCATTTCATGAACGCTAGGAATCTTGTAATCTAATAGATCAGGATTCATCAAGTGGCCATTTCTCCCATAACGCATTTCTTCTGACAGAACTTGACCCATGCCCATGTGACAAGAACCAATAATCTGACCATTCACTGCTAAAGGATTGATCGCCTTTCCACAATCATGAGCCGCCCATACCCTATCGACGGCAACCTTCCCCGTTTCTACATCCACTGTAACTTCTGAAACATATGCCGAAAATGAGTATGCAGGAGCCAATCCTGCAGCTGCCCCCTTGTGGGTCTTACCCATTGGAGGGGTTCTATAAGATCCAGATGAAACAAGTGCACCACGATCTTCTTGAGCTTTGTGTAATGCTTCGAGATACGACACTCCTATTGCAGGGTCTCTCTTAACGAAGATTCTACGATCACCAACTATCATCTCATTTTTCTCTGAACCTGTGATTTCTGAGGCAGCCTGAAGAAGCCTCTCCCTAATCTCCATCGATGCAGAAATTGCTGCATTTGCGTTCATGAAAGTGACTCTGGATGAATAGGACCCTAGATCCACCGGCGATGTATCAGAATTTCTCGATTTGATCCTAATTAGGTCCAGTGGCAAACCCAGAACCTCAGCAACCGATTGGGCCACCACTGTGTCAGAGCCCTGGCCGATATCTGCCGCGCCAGTATGTACAGTCACACCTCCGTCCATGTCAATTTTCAGATGCACGGTGGCATGTGGGAATTTATTCGGATCCCAATGAATGGGTAGGCCACTTCCAGAAATAAAAAATCCACATCCAACCCCTATTCCTTTACCTAGTGGTAGCTTTCGGAACTTGCTGTCCCATCCACTTTCCTCCTTCACTCTCTCAAGACATTCTCTCATCCCAATGCTAGTTACCCTAAAACCTGTAATTGTAGCTGAATGAGGGGGTAGCAAATTTGCCAGACGTAGAGTAATTGGATCAACCGACAGTTTTTCTGCGAGGTCATCTAGTCCGACCTCCACTGCACATCTAGAGTTCACAGCACCATGTCCTCTCATCGCACCGCTTGCTGGTTTGTTGGTCCACACCCTTGCTCCTGTATAATGGAATGCACCTATCTCGTAAGGGGCTGTGTGTAGGACCCCATTGTAGTAGGTAGTAACATGCCCAAAAGAAGCAAACGCGCCGCCATCGATTAGAGCATCCGTCTCAATTCCACAAATTCTGCCCTTTCTATCTGCATGGAGATTCATTTCTATTCGAGAGGGATGGCGTCCTCTGTTTACCCAATAGACCTCTTCTCTGTCAAATGTTATTCTTACAGGCTTACCACTCTTTCTTGCTAGTATCGCTGCACACATCTCATGCGGAAATGGGTCTGATTTTCCTCCAAAACCACCTCCAACAAAGGTCCTATGGACGTTAATCTGGTGCATTGGAATTTCCAAAACATCTGCCAACGCCCTATGGACATAGTGCGGAACTTGTTGTGGCGTGTAGAGGGTCAGCCTACCCGAAGGATCCCAGTGCGCAACCACTGCATGCGGTTCAGTAAATGCATGATTGACACCAGAAAAAAACCAGTTTTTTTTGTGACTCGCAATCGCAGACTTCGACATTCCCTCAATATCTCCAAACTCCTGAAAGACTCTTTTCTGGATGTTGGACTCTCCGATGTGATATTTTCCTCGGTCATGTATGGGCTCCTCACTATCCTGAAGTCCATCCCTCATATCGTGAATCGAGTGAAGTATTTCGTACTCAACCTCAATCAGCCTCTCAGCCTCTCTAGCAGTCATTTCGTCTACAGCAGCAACACAAGCAACAAGATCACCTGCATGTCTCACTTTCTCTACTGCCATGGCATGCTCATCCTTCGTAACTGGAAGAACACCAAACTTGTTTTTTGCATCCGCACCAGTAGCTATTGCCACCACTCCAGGAAGCTGAATTGCTTTTGAGCAGTCAATTGATAGGACTCTGGCATAGTGATGGGGTGAGCGAACAATTCTGCCAATCAACTCTCCTGGAAGCCTCACATCGTCCCCATAGTGGGCCTGGCCGGTAACTTTCCAACCACTATCAATCAAAGCCGTAGGCTTTCCAATAACCTGACCACTAACTATGCTATCATGCCTATGATCGCCCCATGGTTGCTCTAAATCCCCTCCTTGTGAACTGGGAATCATCTTTGGATCAGTATTCTTAGAAAATTGATTCTTCCCTCCCGAACCAGGTCTAGAGAAGGGAATTTTTCCAGGCTGTTGGCGATAGCCTACGATCTCCCCTTCTACCACGTTAGCTTCGTTTTCATCCACACTTTCTTCTGAGATTCTATTCACCCCCAAATCCCGGATGTGGGTCGCTCTGTGGAGATGTAGAGTCTCCAATCGATTCTCCAGAGATTAGAATATCTGAAGCGGCTCTGACCGAGTCGACAATTTGCTGAAAACCAGTGCATCTGCATAGATTTCCTTCAATCGCCTCCTTAATTTCGTCATCAGTCGGACCCTTGTTTTCCTCAAGCAGGGCAGAGATTACTACTAGAAAACCGGGTGAACAAAATCCACATTGGCTCCCTCCATACTCTGCAAAGGTCCGTTGAATTGGATGGAGATGATGGCCATCTGCCAATCCCTCAACCGTCGTCACATCACACTTCTCTGCATCTAATGCAAGAGTTAGACAAGAAAGCTTAGGCACCCCGTCTACTAGTACTGAGCAGCATCCGCATGTCCCCATGTCACATCCACGCTTTGTTCCAAGACTACCTACTTGGTCCCTTAGGACGTCAAGAAGTATGGCATTACTTTCAATGAAAATCGACTTCGCTTCTCCATTCACATTAGCGTTCCACTCGACCTCTCCAGCATGAGGTAGCATAGGTAGTCGGAACTGCACCATTGTTGTTACCAATCGGAGGTCATCCTTTGAGCGTTGGGTTCAGATTTATCATTCTATAATAAATCACTAACTACCATCTTCAATGCTCCAAACTCAGCTCTCTTCAAATGCTCTCCGTAAGTACTCCGTGCAATCCCTAATTCATCCGCTAGTTGTTTAAGAGTGACTTCTGAATCGACTTCATAATATCCTCTATTTACTGCAAGAATTAGAGCCTCCTTTTGTTTTTCAGTAAGAAACTCTAACTCATTAGCATGTTGATCTTTAATCGTGTTGACGCTGATAATATCTGGCGGCATAACACTATTGATTAATTCTAAGAAACTGCGAATTGAATTTGAAAGACCGAAGATTCGGATTTCTAAACCACTTTCAGAATTTATTCCGTATGGTGGGTATACGTAAATGTTCGATATTTGTATTGCCGACTTTGCCATGGGATGTGTGCACTTCACGCTCGCTAAAATGCCATTTTCATCTTCTTCAAATTTTTCCAGAACCTCGAAACTTTCCAGCTCAGAGATTTCTGAAAGCTTGTGGCCCTTATTTAGTTCTAATTCAGTCAATTGTGAAACTCCTTCAGAATCTATAGATAGGTGCCCGAGGACCTCAATTCTCTGACAAATTTTCATCATTTGATAAATCTCATCGATTTTGAAAAGTGATGATGGCTTCCAGGTTAGACGAACTTTCCTCATATTTCCGGCACACGCTCATATTATTTTACGATACTTAGCTCCAGTAAGACTCTCTGAGGAATTGATTCATTTCCATGCAAGCTTGCACATCAGAAGGACGTTGAGGCATTACTTCTGAACCATTTAGATGTTTGATAATGGGTAGAACATTACTCTGGTTAACTACTCCCCATCCCAATTGGGTGCAGGGCGCCACCGGGGAGACAGGAGTAGTCCCAGAAAGAGGATCCCATGTTGTGAAAGAAGGATACCAAGCAGAAAGATTTAGCGCATCCCTCAAATCATCGTTGGTCAATGAAAAATTAGTCCCATTCACCAATAGCCCCCCTCTATTCAGAGGATCTGCCCCAGCCGACATATCCCCGAACTCATCTCTAAGATTTTCGAGAACATCAGAAAGTAATCCTGCTGTTCTAGGGGTCGCGAAAGAAGTCCCCGACGTAGTGTGGTATCCATCTATATCATCATGATTTGGAAGATATTGCGTCCAGTCTGCTGCTATATCAGGATATGATCCGCTCATAGTCTCTTTCTGATCATCATCTTCCTCAGCATAACCGGAGATGCCTATACTCCATGGAGGTCCAGCCGTGGAGTCTTGAACGGCTGGAGAAGGCGAATTGTCTGCAGCTCCAGTGTGAACCTTCTTTTGTTCGACAACTGCAACCTTCGTAGCATCCTCTATTCCCGGAACTGGGATAGAAAGAATAGGTCCAAAGCTCGTGGTAATGATGTCAACAAGTGGCTGATTTGCAGCTGCAAGGACCGCAGCATCGCTGAAACCCTCCACAAAGAAAATTACTGCATCGGGGTTAGCATTCAGTACTGCACCCGTTACCGCGGTACCATGACCATCACTCGGATCATCTAGAATCGGAATATCTGTATTATCATCTGGTGAGGTGCCGATAATTCTAGAACCCTTGAACCACACTATGTCTTCTGATCCGATAACGTCCCAGCATTCTTCTCTATCGTTCTCATACCTCTCTTCCCAAGTCCCATTTGTGGATATCTCACAAACGAAATTTACTCCCAATCCATCTAGTAGCCATTGCGGATATGAATCATTCATAATAAAGTGATTATGGTACACATTTATTCCTGTATCTACCGGGGCAACAACGCTGAAAGAACCAAAATCGTCCACATTAGCAGGAATTGTGAATGTATTGTCAGAATCTTGATTGAGGCATCCACTAAATGATGTGGAAATGATTACTATACAGACAAATGCCGCCGGGACCCTCACACCTCTGGGATTTTAACCCCCGATTTCACTCTTCGGTTTCCTCGACCACCCTCTCCAGTAGTAGAATCTCAGCACAGACGGCAATAGCTATTTCTTCAGGAGAATCCGCTCCTATCTCAAGGCCAATGGGGCATCTAACCGAATCTACCACCTCATCAGGAATATCGGAGCCAATAGCAGACTTTCTGAATGCAGACCACTTTTTCTTAGAACCAATGGCCCCAATACGAGGCCTGACACTAGTGCCAGAGCTCCTCAATAATCCTATCAATAAATCTTCATCAACTCCCCAATCATGACTTAGTAGCAAAATATCGGAGAATCTTTGGATAGTTTCCTCACTCTCGGAATTAAGAAATTCTTGAACAGAGCAACTAATTGTTTGGATGGCATTGGGAAACCTTTCTGGATTTGAGAAATCCTCTCTAATATCAAAAACACTGTAAGACCAACCCAGATTATCGCATACTTTCGAAATTGATACTCCGACATGCCCCCCTCCAGCAATTAGGATATTCGGCAGGGGCTCAATCACTTCCATGGTCACAGTCACTCGCCCCCCGCACAGGCTGTCCAAGACATCTACCTCTTTTTCCTTACCATCTTTATTCAACAGGAAAACCTCCACTGACCCTCCTCTTTTTTTATTCAGATAATTCTTTGATAGTAATAAATTTTCTAGCTTTTTCTGAATCTTATATTCTAGTCCAGCACCGCCAACGGTGCCGAATTTAGACCCACTTGAACTTATTGCGAGTCTAGCCCCCGGCTTCCCTGGAACACTACCCTGTGCTTCGATTACCGATGCGATTGCTACTCTCTCTCCTGCACCCAATCTCTCAAGGGCCCATGACAATACGACTATGCTCACGCCCGTCTGACTAGGCACTGTGTCTTTGGGGTTCCGATTCTAGCCTAGAGCTACATCAAGGATCATCATTATGGTAAATCCTACCATGACCCCCATGGTTGCTATATCCCCATTCTTTCCTCTATGTGCCTCAGGAATCAATTCTTCTACCACTACGAATATCATAGCACCCGCGGAGAAGGAGAGTGCGTATGGGAGAATTGGATCTACGAATACTATTGTGGCAGCCCCCAATACAGCAGCTAAAGGCTCAACCATTGCAGATAATTGGCCCCACCAGAAACTCTCTTTCTTAGTCAAACCCTCTCTTCTCAGAGGTACTGAGACTGCAGCTCCCTCGGGGAAGTTCTGAATCCCAATCCCGATAGATAATGCAATCGCAGCCCCAATCCCATCTCCAGAGGAGGCGGCACCAAAGGCAACTCCGATCGCTAAACCCTCTGGAATATTATGAAGGGTGATTGCCGATATCAGAAGCTTACTCCTGTGCCAACTTGTCTTCACCCCTTCTACTTCTTCTGGAGGGGCACCAGGATGGAGGTGAGGCAGGAACGCATCGATAACCCTCATACAGACTCCTCCAAAGATGAATCCGAATGCTGCGGGTAAGACCTTTCTAATCCCCTCTCCTTGTGTTTGATCGATCGCTGGGCCCAGAAGCCCGAAGCAACTAGCTGCAATCATAACACCAGCGGCGAATCCAAGCATTCCATCCAATGCTTTTCTGTTAATTTCGTGAAAGAAGAAAACAAGTCCAGCTCCGAAAGCTGTCATGAACCAAGTGAACATTCCTGCAACCAATGCTTGCTCAATCGGACTAAAACCATCTAGCAAATCCTCGAGATTCATGCTCATGGCTCGAAATTGTACTTTTCAATTTTATTCATTAATCGAATTCAGACTCTTCTGCAGATCTTCGACATCCGACGGCGTGTCCACGTTCAAATGAAGATGTTTGTCATTTACCTTAAACCTCAAAGGTTTTACAATATCCCTGAGCGGTATTTCCTCGCTACTCTGTCTGACTCTTTCTACGTCTTCTGTAGAAAGGAGGAGGGGATGTCCCCCCCTTCCTGAATGCTCGGGGCAGCACGTTTTATCAGATCTGATTATTCGATCGAGAGTGGAGTCTGAGAATCCCGGCCTATCAACAGGTACAATCAGCAATCTGTAGGAGCAATCATTCATGGAATCTATTCTAGATATGCCTACCTTAAGAGAACCAGTTCTTCCTCTCTCGGGTTCATAATTGACGATAATATTTGAATTTGGAAGCTGTTTTGAAATTCCTTCAAAATTCTTCTCGTTAGTTACCACCGTCACACTGACACCTCTAGTTTTGACTCTATCCGATAGCCATCGAACTAAGGGAAATCCACCAATTTTAACTTGTGCCTTATCGAACCCAAGCCTGCTACTTGATCCAGCTGCAAGAATTATGCACTCAAGTTCGGAAATCCCCATATTATGCCCGTAGGCTAACACCGTATTAGTGCTACACTAAGCCATCTAGTATCCCAGCAAGATAAGTCATGTATGTAAGATATATAATAATCATCAATGAACCCATTGTCTTGGAGAAATCTTTTCCCGAAAGAAAGACTCCTACTACGAATCCAGAAGTCACTACAACTACTGCTATGTCTCTAGTGAATACGCTGTCAACAATGATCCCGTTACCAACTATGCTAGCAATCCCGATAATGCCCATGATATTCATTACGTTCGACCCTAAGACATTCCCAACAGCTACTCCTCCCTGCCCTCTTAGTCCGGCAACTAAGGTCACAGCTAATTCTGGTAGAGAGGTCCCAAGTGCAACTATGGTCAAACCGATTACGGCTTCAGATACTCCGAATGTATCTGCTATTCCTTTGGACCCTGAAACTAGTAGCTCAGCTCCGAACCAAATCATCAAACCGCCTACAAGACATGCCGGTATAGCAACTGAAATTTTTTCTGATAACCATGAATCCTCGAATTCATACACATCCTCACCAGATATTGCCTTCGAATATGTGTAGAGGTAGTAACCTGAAAGAGATACTAACATCACGATACCACCTATCATCGGAATCTCTCCCATGATGACAAAGAAGGCCATGAAAGCAGTGGCAACCACAACAGCCAGAGAATCTCTCTTCACGGCATCTCCAGTCTGTGACTTAGCTCCAAATAATGCTGCTGCACCAAGTACAAGCATCACATTAGCTACGTTTGACCCCAAAACGCCGCCAATAGCAATATCTGGTGAATCAGTCCTCACTGCTTCGATAGCAACCGCCAATTCAGGAAGAGATGTACCTACCGCAACTACAGTGAAACCAACAACTAGGGGGGAAACGCTCAGATTCTGTTAGATTCTCGTCGCACCTTGGACAAGCGCTTCTCCCCCGCCCATCAGAAGAAAAAAACCTGATAGAACAAAAAAAATGTCGATTATCGTCTCTTCCACAAGTAAATCCCGCGACCTAATACAAATTACTCTTTGCCAACATCGAACAGAATAATTATCCTAATTGCAAACTTTCTCGATATGCCTGGTCAATACCGCAACGGAAGGTACCGTGTGATCTTCTAGCGTGGGCGAGAATGGCACCGGTGTGTCCAGTGCTCCAACAACAACCGGCGGACTCTCCAATCTCCAGAATGCTTCTTCGAGTATCCTGCTTGAAACAGTATGGCCAAAACCTCCAGTCCACTGTGATTCTTGAAGGACTAACATTCTACCCGTTCTTAAAACCGAATTTATACAGGTCCGATGATCAAATGGGAGAAGTGTCCTCAAATCTATTACTTCTACCTCTAAGCCGTCTTTAGATACTAATTCTGCAGCTTCTAAGGCCACGTGAACCATCGCCCCCCAAGTAACAATGCTGAGGTCAGATCCTCCCCTAATTACTTCTGCAACTCCTATTGAATTATCGCCTCTTTCGAGTCTTTTTTGTACACTTTCTGTATCTACAATCTGATTTATTGACTTCCCCCAACCAGTTAAACCTCCTCTCAAGCCATAAAGTCCGATATGCTCTAGAAAAATCACAGGATCCGGAAGATGGTGAGACTCAATTAGAAGGTCATAAGCATCTTGCGGATTACTTGGAGCTACAAGCACTAAACCCGGATCATTAGTTAGCCATGATTCAATCATATTCGCGTGAAAGGGGCCGCTGCGAGTTTTAGCTCCTAGTGGAATTCTCACTGTCAGCGGTACTTCTCCTCCCCACCTCCATCTAATCTGAGCAGTGTTGTTGACCAGAGGATTCATCGCCAGAGCAGCGAAACCGCCGAATTGTATCTCTGCTATCGGCCGCATTCCTCCAAGGGCCGCACCTGTTGCCGAATGGATAATTATCGCCTCAGACAGAGGCATATCAAGCAACTTATCTTGATGTCCTTTAGCTTTCAACGGTAGATTCATACCGAATGCTCCTGCAATTTCCATATCTTCGCCCATAATCACCATTCTTTCCCCAAACTCCTCCGCTAGTCTAGCCATGGCATTCTGAATCGATCTACTATACGTCCACGAATTAGCTGCATCAGAAAACTCAATGGAGTACTCACCAGGTTTTAGCAATGGCTTTGGGATCTCCAAATCATTTCCAATCCTACTAATTTGACTATCATGGCTTTGAGCATCATACAGTGATGTTATTCCCTTGACTACAGAATTTCCTTCTGGCCATTCCATATTTTCTAATGCCTCTCTGGCTGATTTCATTGCCGCTTCCTCTTCATCTAGAATCGTGTCCAAGATATTTTCACCAACTCCCATCTCTACTAGTAATTCCCTGTGATTAGGAAGTGGATCTTTTTCAGACCAATATGTTAACAGATTCCTATCCACATATCCCGGGGGGTTGCCACTCGCTGAACCTAGGTACAGGTCATCATGGTGATGAGCATGACCACATCCTCGCATGGTTTCAACATGAATTAATGTTGCACCCCCTTCAGACATTGCAAACTCCCTAGCAACTGCGGTAGAAGAATAGTAACTCGCTGGATCTGACCCATCTACACTCCATGATGGTATGCCCATAGCATACCCCTTATCTCCAAATGTCTCAGCTCCAGATTGAGCCTTAGTGAAAGTATCCAAAGCGATTTGATTATTCTGAATCATGAAGCAAATTGGAAGACCACGAACCCCAGCGAAATTCATAGCTTCCCAAAACTCTCCACTACTGCTACAGCCCTCTCCTACAGGAGCTAGATGAAATCTATTAATTCCCAGACGCTTTGATGCTAGAGCAATCCCTGTAGTTGTAGCACTAGCGATCGGAAGCGGGGCAGTTGGAGGCAGGATCCCTTTCTCCCAGTTTCCTATGTGGAGGTCCCTACCTCCACTTTCTTCATGCCCCCCATCCATGTAGGATCCAGACTTTCCCATTTGAGCCGATAGGATTTCAATCTGAGTTTGTCCCATTGCCAAGGCAAGACCAGTATCCCTAATCATAGGTGCAATTATGTCCGCAGTACGTCTTTCTTCATGAGGTAGGTCAATAGCCCTGGTCATCGCAGAAGCACATGCTACAACTCCTTCTTGCCAAGTTGTTCGGAACCCCTTCCCTCCAAAACTACTCCCATCAGGAGTTGGTAACCCATTTGTGAATAGATCCTTCAGTTGCTCATCAATTAGCCTAGTTCTAATCATCCATCTCTGCCATTGAATCCTCTGGTCCAGAGTTATGGATGCATTATGTGCCATCCTTCTCAGGCATAGTGAAACATCAATCAGAAATCTCGAATTTCTTCTACTCAGGTGGAGATCTCCTGTTCTTCTGGGAATAATCTCATTTTTTTCTAGTATGGCAAAATCAGGATTAATTAGACGTTCAGACAACACTTCTCCAATTCTCAAAACTAAAGAGTTGGAGAACCTGTGAAAACTACCGCCGTCGAATTTACGGCGATCGATCAACTCTTCCAGACATTCAGAAACGACTTCCAAGTATCCATCATGCCTCTCAGCAATAAATCGTAATAAATGCGATTTTACTTTTATTGAATCTAATTTTTCAGAAAATATGAGGGGTGAGTCTGGCCTCCAACCGAGACCCCATATTACTGGTAGTTCGGACTGTTTTGCTGTACTTCTCCCACTATTTGACTCCTGAACCTCGTTTTGGCCATCTTCAAACCCACGATCGTTCCTTCTTTCTGCCTCCCTCTCAAGATCTTCAATTTTAGAACTTGATTTTCTCTCCCATATCTCGACGTTTCTACTCCTGCCCTTTCCAGATGATGATCTTTGTATAGTGGCCCTAATTCTTTTTCCACAGGCTTTACAACTCCTGTCTAGTCTATTTGATTTAGAGTCCCTAGTTTTCCAAATTTGATGTAAATCGCAACTAGGACACCTCCAAATTCCTCTCCTGCCCTTACTCATGCCTCCTCCAAATTGTCTTAGTACTACAATATTCGTGATTCTGAGGATTTTTTTACCACATTTAGAGTATAATTGTGGTAAAAATAAAAAAATAACTATATT
>JAYZLO010000032.1:0-7445 GCA_036154175.1 Thermoplasmatota archaeon
CCAACCGTTACATATTCCGAAACGGACTTCATTTTTGAGAGAGGTGCAGAAATAACTCCGATATCCCCCACGGAGATAGAGGGGGCGATAGTTAACTGGACCTTCGTACCTGACCTCCCCACTGGGCTAACACTCGGAGAAAGCAATGGGACAATATTCGGAACTCCTGCGACAAATCTGACGCAACAAGCATTCCAATTGAGGGTGAGCAGCGACGGGGGCACGACCAAGATCGACTTCCAATTCACAATTAATGAGCCGATAGCTACAATTTCGTACGGAAATGGAACCTACGTGATACCTAGGGACTCGGTCGTCAGCATAGCCCCCACGATAGTCGGAGGATTCGTGGAAACGTTCGCAATCAACTCTACAGACTTCCCGCTGGGGCTGAGCTTCAACACCTCAAACGGCAAGTTCGAGGGCGTCCCCCTGCTAGTCACGAACAATACGACCTACACGGTTTGGGCTAATAACTCGGGCGGGAGCACAAACACGGAGGTCTCAATCTGGATAGTAGGCAATGGGCTCACACTGGCGTTCCCGACAAGCGAGCTGACTCTGACTGAGGGAGTAGCAATGCAACCGATCGCTGGCCAGACCTCTGGCTCGACCCCGGAGAGCTGGGAGGTATATCCTGACCTGCCTAACGGGCTGTTCTTCGGGGAGGCCAATGGAACCCTATGGGGAGTCCCGACTGATGTACAGAACGAGACCAACTACACCATATGGGCGAATGCCTCTGGTGATCAAACCAGTTCGGTCACAATATCGATCACCGTACTGATCGATACCGATGGAGACGAGATCGCGGACATCTTCGACCCAGATGATGATGGGGATGGTTGGAACGATACCGCTGAGAGCGAGTGCGGGACTGACCCACTGGAATCATCAAGCACCCCCATAGATGGGGACGGGGACGGCCTGTGCGACTCTCTGGATGACTCCAATGACGCGGATATAGTAATGATCTACCCGGAAAGCGTTCTCGACCTAATCGTCAACATAACCATGGTGAATATGTCCCCAATTACCAGTGGGGGAGGCATAACCTCATGGGAGAATTCACCAGACTTTCCCTCAGGACTCCTGATGAACAACACGACAGGGGCAATTTCCGGCTCGGCCAATGAGACCTTCGCGCCGATAGTGATCAACATCTGGGCGAACAACTCGGTATACTCCGCCTCTTTCAACATCACAATATCCTCCTCGCTACTGGACACGGATGCTGATGGAATTCCCGACGAGACGGACGAGGACGACGACGGGGACGGGTGGTCGGACTCGGACGAGGCCGCGTGCTCGACTGACCCCCTTGACGGAGAAAGCCTACCAACGGACTCAGATGGGGACGGGCTGTGCGACCCCCTAGACTCGGTGGACGACTCCCCGCTGGCGCTCGCATACTCGGAGTCCGAACTCAATCTCACCACCAACGTCTCCGTGCTGGACATGCAACCGATCGTCTTCGGAGGCGACGTGCGGACCTGGGAGGTATCCCCTGAGATGCCCACAGGCATCATGATGAACAACACGACAGGCTACCTCTCCGGAACACCATCAATCACATTCGAACTCGCCAACTTCACGATCTGGGCGAACAACAGCCAGCACAGCGCCAGCTTCACAGTGGCCATCTCCTCATGGCTGACGGATACCGATGGAGACGGCATTCCCGACGAGACGGACGAGGACGACGACGGGGACGGGTGGTCGGACTCGGACGAGGCCGCGTGCTCGACCGACCCCTTGGAGGTGCTGGACTATCCCGAGGACGAGGATGGGGACGGGCTTTGCGACCCCCTCGACTCGGTGGACGACTCCGAGCTGAGCCTAGCCTACCCTGCGTCCGTAGTTAACCTGACCACCAACGTCTCGGTTCTCGAAATGCACCCGATCGTCTTCGGTGGAGAGGTTCTGACATGGGAGGCATCCTCAGAGATGCCGCTGGGGATATTCTTCTCACAATCAACAGGAGTGATCAGTGGAGTCGCTGAGAGTCCCTTCGAGCTGATCATTTACACCATCTGGGCGAACAACAGCCGATTCGGCGATAGCTTCGAGATACGGATATCATCATCCCTCTTGGATACAGACGGGGATGGAATTCCCGACGAGACGGACGAGGACGACGACGGGGACGGGTGGTCGGACTCGGACGAGGCCGCGTGCAACAGGGACACCTTGGACCCGAACGATACCCCGTCAGATGAAGATGAGGACGAACTATGCGACTGGCTAGATTCGATAAACGACTCACCGATCTACCTAGTTTTCAGTAGAACTACGCAACTGATGTTCGTTAACGAGCCGATCGAGCAAATGGTAGGCACCACCTACGGAGGTGATGTGAGAACATGGGAGATATCCCCCTTACTACCAGCTGGACTGACCTTGAATGGAGCGATGTCGAGGAGCATCCCCGCAAATGGTACTCTCTCGGGAGCCCCAATGTTCGAGTTCCCCTTGGGCGTGTGGACAATTTGGGCAAACAACTCACAGCATAGCAGCTCGGTGGAGATAACCATGCAATCTGTCACGCCTGACGAGGATGACTCGTCTTTCGATCTCATCTACCTAGAGACCACGATGAACCTGACAACCAACATAGACCTAGTCTACCTAGAGCCAAGCATCTTCGGTGGCAATATAAGCCAGTGGTCAATCTCACCTGAGCTTCCCGGAGGCCTATTCTTCAACACCACAAACGGAGTCATTACGGGAATTCCAACAGTAGAGGTAAACAGTACAATCTACACAATCACCGGAACCAACTCCATCCATATCGGCAGCTACAACCTCACGATATCATCCAATCTACTGGATACAGATGGTGACGGCGATCCTGACATAACAGATCCAGATGACGATGCAGATGGCTGGGAGGACGTCCTGGAAGTAGAGTGTGGGACCGACCCATTGGACATCTTCGCCAGTCCCGACGATTACGATGGTGATTACCTGTGCGACTCCAATGACGATTTCGATGACTCCCCGATAGTATTCTTCTATCCGAATGACAAACTAGTCTTGGTCGTAGGTGAAGAAATGGAGCTGCTAGCGCCGATTATTGCCCCAACTAGCGGGGACATCCTCAACTTCACAGTCATTCCCGAGCTCCCCAAAGGATTGGTTATGGACAATTCCACAGGAGTGATATCGGGAATCCCCGAAGAGCCCTACAATCACCTTATCTTGGAGTACTCCCATCGATTCTCGGCAGGGAACTCTCAATGGAACTTCTCCTACAGGGTGGATTTCGATGTGCTTCCACCAATCGATAACAACACCGACGAGGATGGAGATGGATGGACAGACGCGGTCGAGATGGAATGCAACACCGACCCCAATGATGCAGAGTCCGTTCCAGAAGATATCGACCTAGACTCAGTATGCAGCTACATCGACGAAGACGATGATGGAGACAACATCGGGGACGTCATAGACAAGTTCCCGAAGAATCCCACAGCATGGGACGACACCGACAATGACTCGATGCCAGACGAGTTGACCTGTAAGTACCTAACAGACTCTGCTAACTGTGTTTTCGACTTGGAGGAAGACCTTGATGATGACAATGATGGCTGGCCTGACCTCAATGAGACTAGCTGCGGGACCAATCCCAAGGACAACCTCTCAATCCCAGAAGATGATGATGATGACGGAATCTGCAATCTCCTGGAGGATTACGTCCCAGCTGCAGTCAAGATCCTGTGGATATGCTGCTTCCCACTACTTCTATTGCTTCTCCTACTACTTTGGGTCATCAACCCATTCGTAATTGACGAAGAGGAGATAATGGGGCCAGAGCCAGAATTTACCTACACCGAAGGGGACTGGGCTGGAGGAACTGGAGAATATGACGACCCATACATCCTGAAGAGCGTGATGGGCGTAAAAAAGGGATCTTTCGCCCAAAGCCATGAGTTGATCAAGATCTCCAACATCACCCCGAGACTAAAGTGCGAATTCACTGACATGGCCGGAGAGGAAAATGGTACGAGATTCAAAAAGAGGGCAATTAAATCTAACTCAAGGGGTGAGATTGAGTTCAATCTAGAATTCAGGGACGATGGAAACACCGAAGTAACGACGGAATACACCTCACTAATCAGGCTCGGAAAGGCAACTGTGTACTTCCAATGGACGGTAGAGGTCGAAGTAATCACAGACACTCCCGAGGAAGTGCGAGCAAAGAGAAGAGCGGCTAGGATACAACGGGAGGCTAAGAAAGAAGCCGCCCGCATCGAGAAGGAGACCTCGGACAAGGCGGTAGAAGCAGAGATTGAGGCTAAGAGAAAGGCTGCTGCAATGGAGATGGAGCTAAAGAGCAAAATTGAGAAGATTGAGAAGGAAGCTGAGGAAAGGGCGGCTTCTGCTGAGTTGAAGGCATTGGAGGCTGAGAAGAGGGTCGCTGAGATCGAGAAAGAGGCAGCTAAGAGGACTCAGGAACTAGAAAGAAAATCTAGGGAAGAAGAGAGCAGGATAATCGAGGAGCAAGAGGCACGGGCGAGGCTCGAGGCCGAGCAGAAGGCAAAGAAAGAAGCTGAAGAGGCTGCTGAAAGGGAGAAGAAGGCGGAGGAGGAAGCAGCTGAGCTCAGGGCACTCCTAAGGAAAAAAGCAGAGGAGCGTAAGAAGGAAGAGGAGGCCAGGATAGCAGCTGAGGAGGCTCCTAAACTTGAGTCTGCTGAAGAGGCCGAGAGGATTGAGAGAGAAGCAGAGGAAAGGGCGGCTAAACTTGAGAGGGAAGCAGAGGAAAAGGCTGCAAGGATAGAGAGGGAAGCCACTAGGAAAGCCGAGGAGAGAGAAAGAGAAGCTCAAATGAAGGCAATGGAAGCCAAGGAGAAGCTCAGAAAGAGAGCCGTAGAAAGAAAGAGGCAGATTGAGCAAGAGGAAAAGGAAAACCAAGAAGCCAGGGAAATGGCCGAGGAAAGGTTCGCAGAGATGGAGAGGGAGATAGAAGAGAGGAAGCAGAAACTGGATGAGTTAGATAAGGAGGCAAAGAAGAAGGAGAGGGCCCTACTAAGGGTGGCTCAGAAATCAAAGGAAATAGACTTCGGAGTATTGGGCTTTGCAACTTCAAAGGATAGGGAAGATCTCCAGAAGATTAGTGGAATCGGCCCCTTCATAGAGGAGAAGCTGAATGCACTAGGGATCTACACATTTGCCCAGATATCAAAGATGAATTCGGAATTAGAGGACAAGGTTAACGACGCGATAGAGTTCTTCCCTGGGAGGATCAAGAGGGACGAGTGGTCCAAGCAGGCAAGGAAGATACTGGATGAAGGTAGCGAAAGAATCGAGAATATCGATCAAACAACCATCGGGGAAACGACTGAAGAACCCAGCAATATCCAAATTACCGAAAGAGCACGAGAGCAAGTATCCCAGCAAGAGAGGGAGCGAGAAGTGGCCAGAAGGATGGAAATGGCAGAAGAGCTCCTCAAGAATAAGTCCCCGGCAGTGAGGGAGTCCTCGAATGATGGAGATGAAGTCGAATTAGACTTCGGAATAATTGGATTCGTAAGTGCGGACGAAGAAAAGGACGATTTACAGGCAATTGACGGAATTGGTAGATTTGTCGAGGAGAAACTCAACAAAATAGGGATCTACAAGATATCACAGATCTCCAATATGACTCCAGAGATCTCGGACCAAGTGAATGATGCCATTGGCCTAAGTCCTGGGCGAATTGACCGAGACGAGTGGGTTCTTCAGGCAAAAAGGATGATGCGATAAGCATTTGATAGGGGAGCGACTGGAGGCACAATATGGCAGATCCGATTTCCGATGTAATGAGTGAAATTTTTGGACTGCTCGAGGAAATCGAAGATATTGGTCCGATCGCCCAGATAGGATTGTCCCTAGGCCTGACTCTATTCGCACTGCTGTTTACCAGATACTTCCTCATCAGGATGGCATGGAGGGTGGTAAAGAGGACTCAAGTTGAGTGGGACAATGAAATCCTTGATCCAATAGCAAACAGATTGTATATCTTCATCCTGCTTGCGGGAGTTGAATTATCGATGATGTGGACCCTCGGCAGGAATGACGAGGTTTACTCGGCTGTAGCACCCTATTTTTCGGGTATTTACATCATTTTGTCTGCTTCCATTATCAGTATTGCAATCAAGTTCATAGTCCCTTCAGCCATGGAGAAATACAACTCAAACAAGAGCGTTACAGTAACAGGGGGGAATCCATTACTGGTATTCTCTTCAAGGGGGATAGTTTGGTTCATGGGCCTTTACCTAGCTCTAAATGAGGTGGGCATAGAACTCCTAGGCCTTTTGGCATCACTTGCCGTTTTCTCCCTAATCATTGGCCTTGCAGTGCAACAGACTCTGGGCAATATGATCAATTCATTCATGCTTGCTGTGGACCAGCCATTCGAAGTTGGAGACAGAATAGAAGTCGAGGGAGTCACTGGAACCGTAATGTCTGTTGGGATACTGTCCACCAAAATCCTGACCCTAACTGAGCAGCTGGTCGTTATCCCGAATAACAGACTAGTTGACTCAACAATTACCAACTTCGCTAGGGGCGGAGGAGACGGTACTGCCTCCAGAGTTACCCTCACCCTAGATATTGGTGTTGACTACGATGAAAGATCATCCCATGTAAAGCAAGTAATACTGGAAGTGGCGAAGAAATGCCCACATATCGAGGAAGAGCCTGGTCCGAGAGTTCTCCTTAGGGAATTGGCAGACTTCTCCAAGAACTACAGGCTTTACGTATGGATTAGCGATTACAGCGAGGAGTTCATTGCTACTGACTGGTTACTGAGAGAAGTTGATTCTGCATTCAACAGAGAGGGAATAAGCATCCCATACCCAGTTGGAGTGGAGCTGCAGCAAAAGCCGAGCCCATTCCCCGAGGGGGAGGCTGGTGATCGTATGCGTAGACTAAAGGCCACTAGACAGCATGTCTCTAGGATAAAAATGCTAAGAGACGAAGCGGAGATGGAGGAAGAGAGGGACTCTGCCAGAGACGAGCTAGAGTTACTTCAGGCGCGACTAGACGAGGGTGACCTGAAGAAAGCAGAAAGGGAAATCCTGGAAAACGACATCCGAGCTCTAGAGAGTCTGCTTGCTCAGTTCTCTGAGTAGAGTTGCGAAACTTCTTCAAGCCTATTTATCCTCTTGGTCGTATGAAGGCAGAGGACTCTGAGACATCTGCAGAAAAGGCCGGGCTAATTCTTAGCGATAGAGACGAACCGGGAATAACGAGGGAGAGGGTGGAGGAGCCTCCGGAAGAGGAGGGTGGATCTCCTAAGATTTCATGGAATTATTTTCTTCCAAATGGAAAACCACTCGCTGATGTGGAGAGGATTGATTTCCTTAATTCATTAGCAGTCCCACCCGCTTGGACAGAGGTATGGTATTGCTTTGAAGAGAATGGTCACATCCAGGCCACAGGAAAGGACTCCAATGGAAGGC
>JAYZLO010000033.1:0-35733 GCA_036154175.1 Thermoplasmatota archaeon
GTCGCACCAGTCTCCCGGTGCGTCCAGGGCCCATTCCAGGTGGAGATGGGTATCGGGGGAGGTGGCTGCGTCATGGAAGGTGAACGTAGTGAAGTTGTAGTACTCCCCCTCTATCGTGCTCTCCCCGGAGGCGGTGTAGCTGCTGGACCTGTAGGTCCACCACTCGAACATGTACTCCCCGCCGTGCTCCAGGTCGGAGAGGTTCCAGACCATGTCGTTGGACCCGTTGGCCAGGTCGTTGTCTGAGTTGGAGACGTCATCGACGTGTAGGGCGATGTCGCCCCAGTCATCGCACTCGGACTGGAAGGTCGCTGACCAGTAGTCCATGGTCACGGTCGAGTCGTCAGGCATGATCATGTGCAGGTAGGCATAGACATCTGGGCTGCAGTCGTCCTCTGAGACTGTCGCGTTCCAGTAGATGGGCTCTCCGTCGAATACAGTGTAATCTTGGAGGACTCTCGATCCCTCGTAGTAGAAGTAGAATCTGACCGGGGTGTCGATGACCGAGTCGTCGATGTCCCAGTAGAATCTCTGGAGCCTATCGGTGTCGTTCCCGACCCACGAGCCATCGCCGACCTCCTCCCATGACTGCACTCCAGCGGCGTTCGTCATGTTCCCGTAGAGGGTGAGTACCTCGTCTATCGTGCCAGTCGAGCCGTCGCACAGGCCTAAACCATCGATGTGCCTGGATCCTACGTCAATCCAACCATGAGGAGACTGTACGTAAAGGTCGATGTAGAGATCGACGGTGCAGGCGTGAGTTGCGAGATCGACTTCGATCTGCACCTCGCAGTGATCGAAGCTGTTAGAGTAGCACTCGTCGGTAGAGAAGGAGGTGGGGAGGTCATCCTGGTACTGCCTGACGGCTACTGCGTACGGCCGATCGTCCACAGCCACGTCTGGGAGCCTGATCAGCAGGGGGTTGTACGAAAGTCCGCGGATGCTGAAATCATGTGAGTCGTTCAGCTGCTTAGCGCTGGTTGTGTCTATCCTGTCGAAGACGATGAACGAGTCGCCTATGGTGACCGGGCAGTCTACCGGCCTGTCCCAGTGGTAGTACTCGATCAGGGTGCCTGAGGATGATCCGGTCCGAAGCTGCACGTTGAGGTACACCTCGCAGGTCCAGTAGTCGTCAGAGTGCATCTGGAACTCAATTTCCGAGCCATCGGCCACGAAGTCGTAGTCCCTGCTGTGGGACATCCCCAATGGGGTGGACCAGCTGTAGTACAGCCAGTAGCTGTCTCCGTCGTTGAGGTTGGTCGTGTTGACCTTGAAGTTGGAGCTCCCGTTAGGGATGGTTGCGGTGTCGTCTGTCCAACTACCATTCTCGTTCTGGACGTAGAGGACGAATGGGTCTCCAGCGCATTCGTTGGCGGCGTTGGGGGTCATCTCATCGGGCTCGTTCCAGTCCCATTCACCATCGCACAGCTCCCATGACCCGTCTCTGGTGTTGGAGTAGCTGTAACCGTCTCTTCCTTCTGAGTCGATGGTTGTTATCGTGGTGGCGTTCTCGGTGGATACGTTCCGTGTCGAGATTAGCATAGAGTCCGACTCGGAGATTGAGAAAGAGAAGTCGCCGGATGGCCTGCTGAAGTACATGAAGCCATCAGATGTGATGTTCGTGCCATTGTCGATTACAAGACCAGAGGACGTGCCAGAGTCCCTGATGTGCCAACCGCCAAGGTCGCAGGTCTGGTTGCCGGAATTGTGCAACTCGAACCAGTCATCACTGCTGTAGGTGTAAACCTCAGTGATCGTCACCTCGGAGAGCGAGCAATCCGGTGCCGCGTTGGATGTGGTGTATGCCGCTCTGGCAGCCTCATCCAGTTCATTCCGGTAGTTATCGTTCATTATTCCAGTCTGTAGCGTCAGTGCTGGGGTGGCAATCATTAGGGCAATCATGAAGATTGCTTCTATCGCTTTTGGCTTAGCGCTCGCTCTATGCATAGGGCCCGGAACCGCAGTCTAGTTATCAATTCGCTTACACTGTTTCCGATGGAAAATACTCATTTTTTTTGTTCATGGATGCTAATCTGCCAATTGCTCATAAGCAGTGGCTCTCAAGCTTATTGCAGGGACGGGGCATGGTAAGGACGCTGGTTCTAACAATTGACAGGGACAACGATCTCGGAGTCAAGGCTGGGATCAGAGGCCCGGTAGTCGGCAGGAAATCATGCCTGACCGCTGCTCTGAGATTGGGGATCACTGATCCCGAGGAGTCGGATACAAACGCGATACTCGGTGCCCTACATCACCATGATCGCCTTACAGAGGGGGCTAACGCCAGTGATGAGGTTGAGATCGCAATCCTGACAGGTGACGTTCGGGTGGGACCTAGGAGCGATCGCGCAATAGCGAGCCAGTTGGATGAGGTAATACAAGACTTCCAACCAGATGCGGCTTTGCTAGTGACCGACGGGGCGGATGACGAAGCCTCTCTCCCGATAATCACCTCAAGGGTAAGGGTTGACACAGTAGAGAAGGTCATCGTGAGGCAGTCTAAGGGGATTGAAGGGACTTACTACTACATCATCAAGGCAGTTGAGGACCCCAGATTTAGGTCTAGGTTGCTAGTCCCACTTGCCGTATTCCTGATCATCATAGGCTTGGGCCTAATACTGCCGAACGGAATCGCACTGATTGGTTCCCTGCCGTTGATTATCGGGCTTTGGGTCCTTGCCAAGGGTCTCGGTTTGGAGAACCAGATGGAGAGGGTTGCAATGGAGATGCGAGATAGTGCCACAGGGGGCCTAATCTCGTCATTACTATGGGGGATGTCGATAGTGAGCCTCTTCCTGGCGGTTGCGATTGTTTGGGCAGGATGGGGCGATCCAGTCCCAGAGGATTCTTCGCGAGTCGAGTATGCGTTGGCACTGATTGATGAAGTCCTGCAATGGATTGTTGCCTCGGTTTTCTCCTTCCTTCTAGCACTTGGGGTTCTGAGGTGGAAGGAAGGTTCGTTCACGGGCAGGAGCGTGCTGCTAATAGGTCTCAGTGTTGTGATTTACACCTTTGTCGCTGCAACGATTGATGTTGCGGTAATAATCTCCGGGGGCCAGGAGTACAGTCCCACTTTCACCCAACTTGGAGATGACTGGGGTTTGCCGATAATCACTCTGGTGATGTACTACCTGCTCCGCACAATTGTGCAGTCGTTTTCCGAAGATGATGAACTGATGCAAGGTAGCCGTTTCTGGGGAGTATGATGGGAAAGGCAGCTGTGTCGATAATTTGGGAAGGACCCTTGGACAGGGCTGAGGCGCTTCTGGCGGCCATTTCTCCGGATGATCCAGAGGATTTCAAGGCGGAACTCATCGAAGGGAAAGGTCATGCTCAACTCAGGATTAGCGTAGATGGATCGGGCCTCGGACAATCGAGGTCCTCAGTGGACGATATATTGGCATGCCTAAGTGCTGCGGAGTCGGGCCTGGATTCTATTGATTGACCATTCGTCCTCCTAGGATGCTTCAAGGAGGATGAGTGGTCCCGGAAAGTCGTGGGGGCACTTCCGCACGATAGGTCTCATCTCCTGTGCGATGATCTGGACCGAGGATCATACTCAGAACTATTCAAAGAATCGGTGGATAAGTGGTTGATTTCCCATCTAAACGATGACAGAGCATCTGATTCGAGCGAGGGGCTTTTTGTAACTTCGGTCGCTGTAGCAAAATCGAACGGAGTTTTGGCCGGAAGATTCCCTGTGGACCGGTTGATCGAGCGATTCTTCAATTCCTGCTCAGTTGATTGGGTGGTAGAGGAGGGGCAGAGAGTTTCCTCTGGTCAGGAGTTGCTTTCACTGAAAGGACCTTCTTCAAGCGTTTTGAGTTGTGAGAGGGTCCTCCTGAACATTCTTGGAAGGATGTCAGGAATAGCTTCCTCAACTGCAGAGTGGATTTCGGAGTCAGAGGGAATTGCCGTGGCATGCACCAGAAAGACCGCATGGGGACTAATGGACAAGTGGGCGGTGCATGTAGGGGGAGGGCTTACGCATAGACTCAGTAGGTCTGATGCTCTGATGATCAAGGAAAACGACCTTGTCGTTTTGGAGCCCGAGAAAGACAGTGTTTCGGCTATTCGTTCAGTCATCTCCTCCATTGACTTCGAATTGCACTCTCCTTTCACCGTGCTCGAGGTTTCCGAACTGGAGCAGGCAACAGCTGCGGCTAAATCGTGGTCAGAAGAGCAAAATCAGAGAGGGAGCGAGGACAGGATTGTGCTTCTGCTAGATAACATGGGCCCAAGGGCTTGCGGTGAAGTCGACGAGGAACTGAGAAGTATGAATTTGAGAAGTTGGTGTATTCTTGAAGGCTCAGGAGGAATCGTCAGGGGAGACCTGCCAGACTGGGCATCTATGTCCGGAGTTGATTTAGTTTCAAGTAGCGAAGTCAACATGGCCGCTCGTTCGATGGATATTTCCATGATTGTAGGAGGTAGGTGACATGGAGATACCAGATTCTCATCCTAGGAAGTTGTCCCTTGAATCGAGGCAGAAAATTGTTGATGGGGCGATGAGTGGACTGCTCGCGGATTCAGCCATGATTGCTCATGGAAGGGGGGAGGCCTTCGATTATCTTCTAGGTGAGAGGACCACTCAGTCTGCTTCAAGGGCTATTATTGAGGCCTCTGCAAGGCTATCATCTGCGGCTAACCCGGTAATATCAGTCAACGGAAATACGGTCCTACTCGCTGGAGAAGACGCAATCAGGATCGCCGCCGTCTTGGGGTGACCTGTAGAGGTCAATCTTTACTACAGAACCCCGGAAAGGGTTGCGGGACTCATTTCACTTCTGGAGGAGCAGCGAATTGCCGTTTCTTCTATTGGCCCCCCGGATGGGTTCATTGGAGACTGGCTACAAGCTGTAGGAAAGGTCAGATTTCTTGGTATTGAGCCCAATTTCAGGATTAAGGGATTGGAGGGCCCTCGATCAAAATGCACCGAAGAGGGAATAGGACTCGCCGATACTATCCTTGTTCCACTCGAGGATGGAGACAGATGCGAAGCTCTGGTAGGGCTTGGGAAAGAGGTATTGGTCATCGATTTGAATCCCCTCTCCAGAAGCTCGATGATGGCTAGCGTTACTATCGTGGATGAGGTTTCCAGAGCTTTCAGTGGGATCCTGAAAGAGCTTCTTTCTGGGACTTACTCTCCCAGTGACTGGGATAATATGTTGGTCCTCGAAGAAGCGTTGAGGGAGATTTCAGAGTCGGTTGAAAGAATTCCAGGTGGCTAGCTTCCCATTTCGAGAAGTATCTTTGCGCATCTTGTAGCAATCGACTCACCCACGTCTGTTGTCGATGCTTGTCCTCCTAGGTCATAAGTAACCAAACCACCGGACGACATGTGTTCAGAAATAGCTCTCTCAAGAACCTCTGCACATACAGATATCATGGGGTCTTCCTTCCTCTTACCGAGCGTCTCGAACATTAGTTTGACAGAGGAAATTGCTGCAACTGGGTTTACTTTGTTTTGTCCTGCATGCTTGGGGCTGGATCCGTGGACTGGTTCGAAGAGCATGTGTTCGTCTCCGATGTTTGCACTCGCTGCCATCCCCATGCCCCCTTGTAGTACTGAGGCAAGGTCTGTAGCGATATCACCGAACATGTTCGGAAGGACCACGACGTCCAACTCTTCCGGGCTTCTGACTAGCCACATGGTGAAGGCATCGATATATGCCTCATTTGATTCCATGGAGGGATACTCACTTGACACTTCACGGAAGACCTCGCGGAAGAGTCTGCAGCCGCGTGTAACATTGCTCTTGTCTACGCAGGTTACACTTTGCTGGACTCCTAGCATTTCCTCCCTCCCTTTTGATAGCTCAAAGGCGAATCTGATTACTCTCTCGCTACCCTTCCGTGAAATAGGACGAACGTCCCATTCTACATGCCCATCCAGCCCAGGGAAGCTATCGATCACCATTGGTTCATCTTTCTCGCCGCCCCTTGCAGCCATAGCAGACCGCCTCAGTAGAGCATGATAGAGACCTTCGGTATTCTCTCGAATCATTACCATGTCAACTAATTCCTGATCCCAAACGTCCTTGAAAGAGCCATGGACCTTGTGTCTTACCCCTTTGTAGAGTTTTACTGGTCTGACATTAGCGTACAGATCCAATGCTGACCTCAGACCTAGCAGTGCCTGACCTCCCGCGATGTCCCCGTTAGGTAATGTGGCCCCGGGCCAACCGACCGCTCCGACAACAATCGCATCTGACTGATCTCGGCAATACTCGAATGAACCCGAGGGCCACTCCTCGTTATTCTCGAGGTAGTGTTGCCCCCCACAGGGAATTTCTGTGATTTCAAACTTTGAGGCACCAAATTCTTCGAAGACAGCGAGTATTCGCTTTACCTCTTCCATTACCTCTCTGCCAGTCCCGTCGCCGGGCAAAAGAGCCAATCTATACCCTGCCATGTATCTGGTGCAGTTGCTTTTCATTCATCAACCCCACCCCTAGAAATCCTGAGTAGGTTTGGGAGACATTGATAGACGGTCAAGTGGACTAGAGGTGCGTGAGCGGTAATCCGGAAGAAGGTGGGCGTGGGTCCAAGATTGATATTAGGACTCTCCCGGAATCGGTATCTTTGCTATGGGAGACCATGCTGAGGCAGAATCCGAAGTGGGATTTGTCTGATTGGTTGGACGAGCGGGCAAATGAGGAGTTGCAGTTGCTAGAATCGCACTTAGGAAGGGAGAAGTTGAGGTTCGAACAGCGTCTGCACAGAATAGATAATCTGGCAAAACAGATGCAAAGGAGGAGGGAGGGGATCCGATCTTCTCCGGTTGTTGATCCTAAACAAAGGAACTTGTTTGATGTTTACGAGCCGGGTGACAAAGGCGGGGTTCAGTCTTCTGATGGGGAAGATTCCGTCCCGTTGGTCGATTTTGGAGAGTTGTCTACTGATGACGATTTGATTCTTGCATATATCAGCCAGAAGATTCTAATCGCAATTGAGGACTCTAGTGCAGAAGGTCAAGGGCTTCATTTCGATGAGATCACTAGTTTACTTGAATCTCCAGGAATCAGTTCTGAGGATATCGATGAGTCGATCTCTTGGCTTCTCCAAAAAAAGCAGATCATTGAAATTGAAAGGGATGTTTTCGTTATAGACGGATGAGTAGTATCGGTTTCTTCAATACAACCATTGATAGAAGAAGAGGGTGTCGCATTAGACACCATGACAAGCGAAACTTCTGGGTGGTATGCAAGGCTGGATCATGAGTGCCCAGACCGAGAGATACAGATAGGGACTTGGCTGGAGTCTTGGTTGTCTGCAACCAAGAACAATCAACCCATCGCAGCAGCGCTGCCACAGGGGTGGCCAACTCTACCGGCAGGTCTTCTAAGTAACCCTGGGACTGTTTTGGACCATCTTCTCGCCAGACTTGATGCGGAGAGAGATGGGCGTTCCCCAAGGGGGGTCTATGCGACTCCAGCAAAATTCGTTGATGCGATCTTGTACGATGAATTACGACATGGAAAGAATAGGAAAAAGGAGCCTCCTGCGACTCTTTCACTCGCGGCATTACCACCGAGTTTCAGGGCCTTTGCTAAGCAAATCAATAAAGACATCTCGGATGATGGGAGTGATGGAGAAAGTAGAGATATAGAAAAGAATCAAACAAACTCTGGAATTCCACGTCCCTTCGCAGATCCGTGTGTGGGAGGGGGGGTATTTGCGGAACGAATTCTAAGGATTCATTCCGAAAGATTGTCTGGATCAACCCCCGAAGAAAGGAAGGAAGATACGCTGAGACTGTTGGAAGGCCTTCAATTGGTCGATAGTTCAGAAATAGCGGTAGAAAGTGCTAGGAAGAGACTGATCATTATACTTGCCAGACTTGGATTAGTTGACTTATATGGTGAGGGTGATGAGAGTTGTATAGGCTTGAATGAAGCAGAGATGATCATTGAAAGCAACGTGAGATGTTGTGACCCTCTGTTAGGCGAGTGGCCTTGGAACGAGAGGCCTATGTTGTTGGTCTCCAGGCCCCCTTGGCTTAGGATAAAAGACAGATTCAGAGGACATCCGGAAGGTAGTAGAATGAGAAAGAGTCTTTCCAGAGAGCTGCGTCAGTTCGTAGACTCTGATGGAAAACCTAGATTTTCTGCAATTAAAGGGAACGTGAACCTATACCGGCTGTACATAGAGAGGTCCTTGCAGATATCTGGAGAAGGCGGTAGGGTTAGGCTGGTCGTTCCGAGTTCTGTTCTAAGAGAAAAAAGCAGCTTACCACTGAGAAAGCTGTTAGTTGAATCCAACGAGTGGGATTCTGTGTGGTCTTTCCCGGAGGATAGTCAGCTTCTGTTCGGAGGATCCCAAGGTGTCTCAGTAATCGGAGTGACAGTAGGCGGTAAAACCGAGGTCATGACCAGCTTCGACCCATTAAAAACTAGTGATATTGTTCATGGTAAGGGGCTCTATTCTGAGGCCCCATCATTGGAGTTGGAGAGGGGCCCTTGGTCTAGTTGGACGGATGCATCTTGGGCGGTCCCAAAAATGCCGAGATCTGAATCTGCTAGGAACAGGACGTTATCGGCAATTGGTCTACTTGCAGATAAACCTAGACTCGTAGAACAGGGCACATGGCTGAATCCAGGAGATGTCTCGATAAAGGTTAGAGTTGGAGAGGTTGACAGATCATCTTGGTCGGATAATATCTGTGACTGGGTTGATGGCAAAGGCATGTTGCCGTTTATCAGGTCGTCCCACATAGAATATTTGGGTGGAAAAGGTAGGTTGGTTCATCCTGCATTCAATCGGGGTTCTTCGAAGGAGTTTGCTTCTACCAATTCTGGTTGGAACGGGCCCGAGCATATGGCTGGACCTTCAAAGATAGTTTGCCAAGCTATTGTAAGCCCCCAATTAGGTAGGAGGATGGTGTGGGCCGTAGTTCCTAAGGGCTGTGTTTTGTCAAACTCTGTGAGTTTCCTAGATCTTCCGCATTCTGTGGTGGAAGTTCTGATAGAGCGTTTCGGAAGTCTCGATGAGGGTTTGGAGTTCCTAGCCAGCAAATTGAATTCTAGCGACTTGGATTTGTGGTCTAGGGCTTGGGCTGCGAATAATAATGTAAACAATTACGAAATTGAGATGCTTCCTTTCGACGTTGAAGCAGGGAGGTCCTCATTTTCAATGGTTCGAAAGGACGAGGCATTAAATTGAAAATTACGGATTTCATTTTCCTATATCCGGAAAATGTACCCAATTCTAGCATGAGTTAATAATCGTGGTTTGCATAGGAGAGTCGTTCCGCAGTTGGGAAAAGGGCTAGGAGAGGAAAATGGGAATCAATCCGAAGATTGGAATCACTGGCCTGCCTCGTTCAGGCAAGTCCGCAGTTTTGCAGAAAGTAGTGGACATGCTTTCTGAGGAAGGTGGTGGCTTCAGGAGGACAAAGGGGCCTTCACCACCAGAGCATATTGTCGGTGGGATGCGGTGCGAGCCAGTAATAGAAAATGGAGAAAGAGTGGGTTACGCTTGTGTTAATATCCTAACTGGAGAGAAGGGTGTGATGGCTCATCGTGAGATAGATTCCAGGAACAGGGTTCTTGGTTTTGGGATTGACCCCACGGAGATTGATAGAGTGGGAGTTCCAGCAATCTTGGATAGTATAGGAAATTGTGAAATCCTAGTCATCGACGAAGTTGGTAAATTCACCGTTGAAAGTGAGGGTTTTGTCAACTCTGTAAGGTTGGCTCTACAGCATGATCTGCCCACTCTGTTGACCCTTCATAAGAAAAGCAGGCACCCTCTCCTTCAGGATATTAGAAGGAGAGACGATGCCAGAATTCTCGAAGTCACTCCAGTGAATAGATCTCTGCTTCCTTACAAAATTCAAAAGTTAATCCAAGACTTCTGATGCTTTTTAGGTCAAGTTGATGCAGTGTATCTTCAACCGGTGGACATGGATACTCCGGCAAAGAAGATGTTGCGAGTCCTTTCTGGGTTCTTGATTACGATAACTACTGTTGTTTCCATAGGCATTATAGAGAATGGGGGAGAGGTGAGGGAAGGCAAAATACTCTTGACTTCGGCGCTGGGATTATTATCGGGAGTTTTGCTATTGGTTCTAATGGCGGGGGGGAGCAGGCCACATGGCACATGGCCTACTGATAATTGGTTTAGTAGAGAAGGGGCTCTTGAGATGCAATCTAGGCTTGAGGGTGAGAGAGACGAGGCTAGCATGCAAGACTTAGGATCTAAGTGGGCTAGGATGGAAATGGAACACCTTGAGTCGAAGCACAGTGAGGAATAGGAAGCGAAAACTTGACCCTGTGTAGCTCTACGCAATGGTAGGTGGTATGGTGGGAGAAGTTCCGGATGACCTTATGTATACGGCAGAACACGAGTGGATTAGAATTGACGGAGACGAAGTAATCATTGGAATTACCGACTTTGCTCAAGACGCCTTAACAGAGGTAGTGTGGGTAGAGCTACCAGAAGTTGGAGCTGTTGTGGCCGAGATGGAGTCTTTTGCTAGTGTAGAATCTGTAAAATCGGTAAGTGAAATCTACGCACCCCTATCCGGAACGGTTACAGAGGTGAATGAGTCATTGGAAGACGAGCCTGAGAAGATCAATGATGATCCCTATGGTTCTGGTTGGATTTGTAAAATCAATACTGGGGGGAATAACGAGTCTGACAAGCTTCTTGATCCAGTCAGTTACTCCACTCTGATTGGAGATTAATTATGAAGAGTCCCAGCAAGGTTCACATTTACGTAGATGGTTCTTGCAAGGAAAATCGAAATGTTACTTCGGAAACAAGCGCTGGTTGGGGTTTTTGCGTTATCGAAGGAGACGGAAGTAGTGGGAATGGGAAGGGCGATGTTCTCACAGAGCTTAGTGGGAAAGTTGTAACTAACTCTGAAGAGGATGGGTTTTTGGGGGCTGAAGTCGGTTCAAACAACACTGCAGAGCTTTCAGCGATTGCTAACGCTCTGAGATGGTTATTGGCCGAGGGTAGCATCGAGGAATGTATCATAAGAGGAGATTCTAGTTATGCGTTAAATATCGCCTCTGGATCATGGAAAGCAAAGGCCAATCTAGAACTGGCGAGAAGGGTTGGTATACTGTGGGCAGAGGTTGCTTCCATTATCGGCCTTTCCGGGGAACATGTGCCAGCTCACAGAGGGCACAGGTGGAATGAGAGAGCGGATCACCTAGCGTTCCGCGCCATGCAAGGAGAGCCCCCCCTTCCACTACAGTTTTGGAAACCCGGAAGGAGATAGTCAGTCCTCTCTGAGAGGTCCAAAAGTCATCATCGCATATATTCCTTGAATCGCTAGAAGGAGGCCAACTAGGCTAATCACTAAACCTGTGGGATCGGGAAGTAAATGCTGCATTGGATTGCCGACAATCCAAGCCAGAAATAGGGCTATTACTGACGCGACCAATACTTTTCTGCTAGAATTAACTGGATCCTCCCAAAGATCAATCCAAGGGATTAGTCCATTTTTCTTGAATGTGTAGCGATACCAAGAGACATATGCTAGGGCTAGACCCATTAAGCCAATCGCCCCCCTGGAAAAACTTGTATCGTCCCATGGGCCTAATGGGGCGACTCCAAAGACCAAGGCGTCAAGGATGAGAATAACTGAAGCAAAGGCCGTTAGTCTCCATTCCGGTCCACCTTCACGTTCCATATTTTGACGGGAGGGGGCCGTAGTAATCATGTATTGCTAACTGATGGGGTGGATGTATACGATGCTCCCTGTCAAATTCTCGGATGTGAAAGATGCTTCCAGAAGGCTGGAGGGTGTTGTTTTGAGGACTCCAGTGGTAAACTCACCTGAAATAGACCGGTTAGCAGGCCGTAAGATTTTCATGAAATGTGAGAACATGCAACGTATTGGAGCATTCAAGTTCAGAGGGGCCTCGAACGCAGTGATGCTTCTGGGTGAGGAGGCAGAAAATGGACTTTGCACCCATAGTAGTGGCAATCATGGACAGGCTGTCGCACTAGCTGCCAAGCAAAGAGGCGTCCAGGCATTCATCGTGATGCCAAACAATGCTCCTAAAGTAAAGATAGATGGCGTAAGAAGTCATGGTGGCGAGGTTGTTCTGTGTGAGCCGAATCTGGAGGCTCGAATTGAGGCGGCGAACGCAGTGCTCGAGGAAACCGGGGCCACGTTCATTCATCCGTTTGACAATCTTAACGTGATTGCGGGTCAGGGGACTGCTGCAAAGGAGATGATTGAGGAATGCGGAGAGTTGGACGCAGTGTTGTGCCCTATTGGAGGCGGGGGTCTAATGTCTGGTACCAGTATATCTACAAGGGAATTGCTCCCAGAAGCTCTAGTTTTTGGTACTGAGCCGTATGGAGCGGACGATGCGGCAAGATCATTAGAATCAGGAGAATTTGTCCCGCAAACGGGACCCGATACAATCTGCGATGGACTACTAACTAGCATGGGGAAAATCACTTGGCCAATAATTAGAGAGAATGTAGAAGAGATAATCAGAGTCAGCGATGAAGAAGTATTGGAGGCTATGACTCTAATATACGATAATTTCGAAATGATTGTTGAGCCAAGCGGTGCAATTTCTTTAGCAGCTATCCTTAATCCAAGGTTCAAGGAGATAGCAGGGTTGGAAAGAGTCGGAATCATTCTCTGTGGTGGAAATATAGATCTAGAAAAGCTACCATTCTCTATCAAATAGATTAGGAATTACTTTAGGTTGTTTTAGTTAGCATCTGGTATGGGTCTTTTCAGGATCAAATCAATGCCTGCCGCTGTATTGCTATCGTTCACCGCAATTATAACATTTGTATACGCGCTGAATTTCATGTTCTTCGCCGACTGCTATGTGACTGGGGGGGCTGGAGATTGCTTCACTCTTCTAAGTAATGACACTATCGAAACTAGTAATTCTTATGGAAACGGCGGACCAGAAACTGCTTTCAATGGGGTCCTGATGTTTGGTATCTTCATTTCGACAGCAATTATTCTGAATGAAGGAGCCAAGGGAAAATGGACAACTATGATTCCGGTTATTGCTGGACTCACAACGATGTCTGCAATGCTATGGGTACACTGGGGGGATCTGGACTCCTCGGAGACACCGAAATACATTGTTCCTGTGGTTCTTGTAGCATATATCGCAGCATATTGGTTTTTGATGAACGAAGACGAAGTTAATGACGGTCTGTCTGAGTTCTCTCCCGGAGTGAACGTGAAGGACACACCAGCACTTTTAGCCCTAGGGCTGTTGACTTTGATGGGAATTTTCTACTGCTTCAGAGCACTTCTGGATCCGCAGTCGGTAGTCGATCTTGTGGAGGGGGGCGACCCTGCTGAAGGTCTTGGGGCTCCCTCAACAGTGACTGTGGCAGTTGGCGGAAGTCTGTTTCTTGTCTATCTACTATGGATCATGCTAACGATACTAGACGGCCCTAGTGGAAAGTGGTCAATAATTCATCCTGGAATTTTCTTTACCCTAGCAGCTACGATCCAGACCTACATCTCATATGTTGATGATGAAGTACGGAGAACGATTACAGATCAAACGATTCAAGATGCCGTTGCAGGTCCTCTTGCACTATTGCTTACTCTGTTCGCATACTACAGACTAAGGCCCGAGGGGATAGAAGACGGGATGACTTATGGTGGAGAGGAGTGGGAAAATAAAGCTGAAGACTTCAACGTAATGGTAATCGCTTTTGCAATGGTATTAGGCCTCCTTTACACTTTGAATGCAGTGATGGACCTTTGAATGATTTTGTGGAGCACGAGCCGGGATTTGCACCCGGGTCCATGGATCTGCAGTCCATTGCATAGCTGCTCTGCCACTCGTGCTTTAGTTGGCCGAGCAGACTTTCTTTCTTGAAGACTGTCCGAGTCTCGGCATACCTTCATTGGGTGGTTGCAGGTGTGGGGGAGCGTGCCTCGCGTGTCTTCCCGCTTTGATAGCCTAGGAGTAGGGTTCGCCCCATACTTGCAGCCGCCCGGAAAAGAAGTCGTTAGGTGGACCGTCGGGGAGCCTGGTTTCGAAACGCCTAGAGAGGTGATTGAAGCTGCGATCGAAGGTCTGGAATCTGGTAAGACAAAGTATACTAGAGGACCAGGTTCGATGGACCTTTGCCAGTCTGTCGCAGACTATCTTTTACGTCACCATTCTATTGAAGCTAGAGCTGAGGATGTCGTAATCACACCAGGAGCAAAGCAGGCACTGCTATACTCCTTTCTCATCACAACCATGCCTGGTGATGAGGCAATTCTGCTTTCTCCTTCTTGGGCATCTTACGAGCCAATGCTGGAATTCATTGGTGCTACGCCAATTCATGTAAAGGTGAAGATGGACAATTTTCATCCAGATATTGAGGCAATTAGAGAAGCCATAACAGAGAAAACACGAATGATTCTGATAAATTCACCTTGCAATCCTACTGGAGCTGTATTTACACCAGATGAGATTGCAAAGATTGTAGAAATAGCGATTGAGTATGATCTCTGGATTGTTTCTGATGAAATCTACGGAAGGATGGTTTGGGTAGATTGGCCCCATGTCTCACCTTCAACACTACCGGGAGGGAAAGATAGGACAATTGTAGTTAATGGTTGGTCGAAATCATGGGCGATGACAGGAATGAGAGTGGGTTTCCTTACTGGGCCACAAGACGCAATGAGGGCAGCGATGAAGAGTCAGGCAAATTCTGCTTCCCATATACCTACATTCATGATGGATGCGGCCAAAGTTGCCCTGGGTTGTGATGATTATGTCAATTCGTTTAACAAAGAATATCTCAAAAGAAGAGAGATAATGACAGACGGATTGTCCTCCATCCCGGGAATTAGGGTTCCTGAGCCAGAAGGTGCTTTCTACGTATTCGCTGATGTAACTGGTACTGGAATGAGTGACATTGAGTTCGCTGATGGTGCGCTTGAGGCGGGTGTTCAACTAATTCCCGCGTCACTCGTTACAGATGGAGATGGTTTCGTAAGAGTATCCTATGCTGCTGATGAAGAAGCTATTCATGAAGGAATAAGGCGTCTTAGAAGATGGCTTTGTGAAGAGTGAGTTTGAAATCTTGGTGACTTTGCACCCAAAGCGTGAGCGTCCCTGAGCCGGTTGGAGCCCATGTGCTAATTGACTATGTTGACTACTCGCCCCAAATTGGAAGTGATGGGTCTTTGGTTCTGGAGATCCTGAAGAAAGGACTGATTGAGTCGGGAGTTAGGGTGGTTCATTCGCATGTAGAGGAGTTTGATGGGAGTGTTAGTCCAATTGGTTTCGCTGCAATCGTTTTGATTGATGAGAGTCATGTTACTGCTCATTGCTACTCAGAAAGGGGATTGTTAGCTTTGGACGTTTTTACTTGTGGAGATCACGATCCTGATTCGGTAGCTGATCTGATTCATGATCATTTAGTGTCAAAGATACCGGGACTTAGAATGGTGTTGAGAGAACGAATAGACAGATTCAGGAGTGAGTAGGTGAGTATTAGAGACTTCATGAGAAAACACTACCGGCATTTCAATGCTGGGGAATTGTCTAGGTGTACTGAATCTCTCAGAGATTTTCTGGGAAGTGGTGGTAGGCTCATGCTGACTTTGGCGGGTGCGATGTCAACAGCAGAAATCGGAAAGAGCCTGGCTCCGGCAATCAGAGAGCAGCGCATTCATGCAATTTGTTGTACTGGTGCAAACTTAGAGGAGGAGTTGTTTGGCCTCGTTTCAAGATCTGAATACGAAATGATTCCAAATTGGAGAGAGCAAAGCAAAGAAGATGATGCTCAGCTATCAAAGAGGAAGATGAATCGTGTCACAGATGTAGCAATACCAGAGAAGGCCTTCGTTCAAATAGGTGAGAAGTTGTTCGAACTCTGGGAAGAAGCAGAGTTTGTAGGGGATAGGCGTTTCCCTCACGAATATGTTTACGATTTGCTCCTACATGGAGATTTAGAAATATCCTCTCCTTCGGATGAATCTTGGCTAATTGCGGCTGCGGATGCTAATCTCCCCATTTTCACGCCGGGGTGGGAAGACTCGACTCTCGGAAGTCTTCTTGCGGCTAGAGTGCTTGATTGTACGCTGAAAAGCAATTCTATTATCAAGAGCGGCTTGGATACAATGCAATCACTTGCTGACTGGTATAGGGAGGACGACTCGCCGACCGGAATACTACAGGTCGGAGGTGGTATTTCCGGGGATTTCGCAATTTCGGTAGTTCCAATGTTGAGGCAGGATGCGGGGATAGACGTATCGCTTTGGTCATGGTTTGGTCAGATTTCTGAGTCTAGAGCTTCGTATGGAGGATATTCGGGAGCCCCGCCGAATGAGAAAATCAGTTGGGGCAAGTTAGGGGTAGAGTGCCCACAGTTCGTGATAGAGTCGGATGCTAGCATCGTTCTACCATTACTATTATCCGCCTTAGAATAAGTCGGAAAATTCCTCAACGAATTCTGAGATTCTGATTAGCTGATTATATTTTGATGTTCTATCACTTCTAGCGGGGGCCCCTGTTTTGATTTGCTTCGCATTAGTCCCCACGGCTATATCTGAGATTGCATCGTCGGATGTCTCTCCTGATCTATGGCTGATTATTGTTCCAAATCCAGCTTCTCTGGCTATTTTTATTACTTCCAAGGTTTCTGAAACCGTACCAATTTGGTTTAACTTAATCAGAATTGCATTGGACGCAGCCTGATTTATCCCTCTAATTAGTCTCTCTGGATTAGTTACGTATAGATCATCTCCTACTATCTGGATTCGTTTTCCCTCTCTGGAGTTGAATTCTATCCAAGAATCCCAATCGTCCTCACCGAATGGATCTTCAATTGACACTATGGGATAGCTATCGATCCAATTAGAATACAACCTCCCAAGCTCACTACCCGACACCGCCATACCATCCAAGTGATATTTTTCTCCATCAAAGAATTCTTGCGCTGCTACATCGAGTGCTATCGAAATCTGTTCCCCTGGAGAATATCCTGCACGTTTGATTGCTTCTAGAACGAGTCTGAGTCCCTCCTCGTTCCTAGGCAGGCTTGGGGCGAATCCCCCCTCGTCCCCCACCCCTCCGAGGAGTTTCTCGTCCTGTAGCAATTTTTTCAGAGAGTGGTAGGTTTCTACCCCGGCTCGTAGTGCGACGGGGAAGCTCTTGAATCCATGAGGGATTACCATGAATTCTTGGACATCTACGTTTGTATCTGCATGTGCTCCTCCATTCAGGATGTTCATCATAGGCACTGGAATGCTAATTTTTCCACCGGTAGAGAGGTGTTTCCACAATTTTCCTCCAGAAGCAGCCCTTAGGCACGCCAATGAGACCCCAAGTGTTGAGTTCGCTCCTAAACGTTCCTTGTTGGGGGACCCGTCCAATTCAATCAGGGCGTTATCAATTTTAGATTGGTTTCTATGGTCCATTCCTACAATTCTATCTCTGATTGGGCCGTTGACGTTATCGATTGCGGCCTGAACCCCCTTGCCCATCCATTCTTTACCACCATCTCGCAGCTCAACTGCTTCGTGTGTTCCGGTGCTGGCACCGGATGGAACTGCAGCTCTTCCTGAGAGAACCCCGTCGACGAAACAATCGACTTCCACCGTAGGGTTGCCCCTTGAATCTAGAATGGCTCTAGCGAAGATGTCGCTGATTGCGCCACCCATTGACACCACGACTACCAACTAACTTCTCAAGGTAGCGGAAGAAGTTCTATCTGTTCAGCCAACTTAGCCATCTGGAGACCTTGCTTTGGATTTCAGGAACCTCTAGTTCTGATCTACAACAGCATTCCCAACATAATTGCTCATCTGTTGGCGAAATTGAGAATAGTTCTGCCCTTATCAGAACTCCATCTGCCTCTTTCAATTCTGAGCGATTATCATCTACGAAGCAGTGAATCAGATGTTTTGGATAGTGGTGTATCCTTCCAGACTGGGGACAGCAAAGGATTGCGCTTCTAGATAGGAAAATTAGGGAAGATCCGGTCATTGGGTCTAATTCGTGGCCTTCAATTGTTGAGCCCGAAAGTAAAGAGGCTACGTCTATATTGTACCACTGAGATTGGGAAGAGGGAATATCGAGATTACAGACCTCATCCAAGTACTCCTGAATCCTGAGCTGAGAGGTTGCTTCCTCCCTTCCCATAGCATACCAAAGTAGGCCGTCCCATTTGAATACAACCAATCTGAAATCATTAAACTATGTGTAGAAACCAGAAGTGAATGATGACTATAATTATGGAAAATGGCAAAAATAACCATAAGTTTTTCTTTTTTCGGATATTAATATGACAAATATCGACTCTTTGGACCGATCTATTCTATCTTTCTTGAGGAATTCGGCGAGGTCCCCCTATGTCGATATTGCAAAGGCAGTAGGGGTGACGGAGAGGACGGTCAGAACAAGGATTAGGAGATTGGAAGAAAGTGGAGTCATTCGAGGATATACCGTTAGGGAAGCAGGTATTGGGCTTACTGCGTTGATACGACTAAAGGTTGGTCCGGGGACTGAAATAGGATCTCTGGCAGGAGAGTTCTCTGGTTGGCCCGGAGTGGAGAGCGTATACGAAATCAGTGGAGACGCGGACTTAGTTGCAGTTGTTCACGTAGATGATACGGTTGCCCTTCGTGATCTGTTGGACAGGATGTGGCTTGCTGCTCCTGGAGATATCAGCTCAACGCAGACGGAGTTGGTGCTGGAGCAATACTAGAATGCTCTACGGCTTGACCATATGGTACCTCAGATATCTGACTCTTCCAGCCTTCATAGCCTCATAAATCGGGGTGCCGGGGACTCCACCAAATGTCTCAAAACTCTTCCTTAATGATTGGGGGGAGCTTTGTCGGATCATGTCTCTTCTTCCTTCTTCTATGAGTTTCAGCGCATCTAAGACGTTCTCTGTAACATCGTAAGAGGATTTTATCAGAAATCCGACATTAGAAAATAAATTTTCGGTTTCGTGTATTGCCTTCGTTTCTCTCAAATCTGTCCAACAGAAATCCCCCCCTGACCTCAAAACTCTGAAGACCTGAGATAGAAATTTTTCCATGTTGGCATAGCAATGAGAAGACTCAACGTTGTATACAACATCGAATGAGTCACCTTCGATGGGAAGGTTCTCGGCATTGCCTTCTAAGAACTTGAGATTTTCTTGATCATGGTACCATGCCTGACACAGCCTAACTGCTTCAGAAGAGTAGTCGATAGCAACGAGGGATTCCGGCTTGAGGGTCTTAGCAATCCAGCTAGCTCCCCCTCCTCTTCCTGAGCCAACCTCAAGTACCTCTCTTCCCTCAATTTCAATCCCTCTAATATTCATATGGTACAGCTGGATGAATAATCGATCCGGCTCATCATTTTCTGAAAGTTCTATTTCATCATCGTCCTTGAAACCATAATTCATGAATCTGAATTCAGAATTTGTTTGCGACCTAGCCATTCTCTGATATAACCACATCCACATTCTACTCCTGAAGCTTGGAGGGGAGAGTCTCATCACAATGTAGAACAATCTTGCGGGAAGGCCCATTGCCAAGTTTAGCACCTAAGCCTTCCACTTGACAGAGCAACCAATACTATCAGTTCTGGCAATCGAGATTTCCTGACCAGATACTAGGCTATTTATGGCATCCTCCAGTTCTGAAGTGGTAGCATGGGATGGATCCCTAGGAGAATCATCCATTCTTCCTCGATATACGACTTCCTGTCTAGAATTTAAGAGATAGAATTCTGGGGTTCTTTCTGCTCCGTATGACAGTGCTATCTCTTGGGAAGAGTCGTGCAGATACGCATAGCTCATCCCTTTTGATGCCCTCTTGACCATGTTTTCCCAAGAGTCTGACTCATATTTTACCGGATCGTTTGAGTTTATTCCAGCGAATCCTATGCCGGATGATCTGGAAATCTCAGCGATCCTCTCTATTCTAGGCTCAGAGCCGACCACGTAGGGACAGTGGTTACAGGTGAAGAATACGATAGTGCCATTTTCGCCCATTACATCTGAAAGTGTCATATTTTTTTTACCTACACTGGCGTTTGCGTTGGGGAGTTCAAAGTCTGGGGCCGTCGAACCCGGTTCGATAGATTGGGAAGGCTTCATTACCCTGCGTCTGAGTTTTTGCAGTTCAATCCTTTGGAGCAAGAGCCTCTTTCCTTGATTGGACATATTTTGTACATTCTTCCAATCTCCTCCTTGCAAGTCTGTTTTGAGGATCAACATCGAGGACGTTTCTCCAAGCAAGCCTGGCTCTTTCCAAATCGGTGTCTTCATGAAGGATTGCCGCTATTCTTAGTCTTGCATCGACATGCTGGGGGTCAGCTCGTACCGCTTCCTCGAAATCGGACATCGCCTCTCTAGACTTTCCGAAATCCAAGTAAAGAAGTCCGCGCTGATACCAAGCCTCAGAGAGATGGGGATTTGTGGCTATTGCCTTGTTTAGGGGCTTTTCTGCCTGTTCTGACTTTTCCATCGCTATCAAACATGTACCTAGGTGAACTAAACCCATTGAGTGGTTTTGATTCAATCTCAGTAGTTCTCTTAGTTCGACTTCTGCTGAGCTCCAATCTCCTTGGTTCATCAATATCTCAGATTTTCTGAGTCTGGCCAGTTCGTGTTTGGGTCTAGCGTCAACGAGAATATTTGCATCATCAAGTGCTAAAGTCAGATTATCGTAAAGTAGAGCTGCGGATGCTCTGTTTAGTCTAGCTCTGACATGTTCGGGTTGAATCTCCAGAGTTTTGGAAAAGAAGTTTAGAGCTTCTTCCAATCTGCCAGACCTAGCGGAAATAATTCCTCTGATGAATGAAGCGGTTGGATTGTTCTTTAGCGTTGTTGTTGCTTCTAATGACAATGCATTAGCCTGTTCTATATCTCCCGAATCGAGGCATAGTTGTGCCTCTTCCAATGGTATGGAGGGATGGTCGGGAATCAGTCTCCTAGCCCTTACAAGGGCAACTTCAGCTTCGTCAAATGAACCTTGGTAACGCAATGCTCTGGCTCTACCAAGCCATGCAAGTCCTGATTCTCGATCGATTTCAATAGCTCTATCAAAAGAAACTAGAGCGTCTATTACCTCCATTTGATCGATTTTTCCGGTTTCATCCCGTTCATTATCCGAGTTTACTAAGTTGAGTCGCCCGGCCATTACATGCATTTTAGCGGACTCCCAAGCTTCTTCTGGAGCTGCCTCTAGTATCTCTCTAGCTGTATCGAATGCTCCTCGGCTTAACCAGAGCTGACTGAGCCTGCCTCTCGCTTCTGAATCGCTGGGCGATCCTTCTAGGTGCTCTTCTAGTACCTCAATTGCGGCATCCGTTCTGTCGTCGGACTCTAATATCTCTGATTCTAAAATCACTGTGTATTCATCGAGAGCCTTTGCTCTTCTTATGCACTTTATTGCATCCTTAGTTCTTCCTTTCTCCAAGGCAATCAATCTAGCCTTTAGTGACCAAGCCTGTCCGAAGTTAGAATCCATATCAATAGCTAAATTTACTGATTCGCGAGCGGCTGTAACCTCGCCCAAAAGTAGCTGCTTTGCAGCCCTTTCGACGAAACTTGCCGCACTATCTGTGGTATTACTTCCTTCGGCTGGGTTTCTACCCAAATTTCTAGCTCTCTGAGCAATTTGTGAGAGCTGGTTCTCTGCTTCTGATTCGAGTGAGTCTGCTCCTAATGCATCCAGCCTCTTTCTATTTCTGATGGCTCTCTCATCCTCTGAGTCTTGGAGAAGAATTGCCTGCTCTCTCAGAATAGATATGTCGTCTGGGGCTACTGCAAGAAGTCTTTCCAGAGTTCTGTCCAGAGATTCTAGATCTCCCCGCTTCCTCTGAATCGATGAGAGAGACCTTAGTGCGGACTCATCTTCTGGATCCAATTCATTAGCTCTTTGAAAACAATCTGCTGCCCAATCAAATCTTTCTATTGAGTGGAAAAGCTCACCAATTCTCCTGTGTTCTTCGGCTGAGAGTTCAATATCCTCAGCCTTCATTTCTGCTTCTGTAAGGATGGCGGAAAGTCTTTTTGAGAGCGGGCGTAGTCCTGGAGTTTGCTTTCTCTCTTCATCGTTATTTGAACCGGGATAGTGAGTCAGAATCTCTTTGGCGGCGTGAGTTGCAATAGCGCATGACTCACTATTGCTTATTGGAATTCCTTGGTTAAAAAGTAATGATTCCGCAGATTCCAGCGCTTTATGGACGCTAAGCAAATCATGAACTCTTGGCGAGTCTGATAGGATGGTGTCTACACCTCTGGAAAGGAGATCCAATCTATCAGAGGTATCGGTGAGATTGCCCTTCATTGATCCTAATTTTACAGCAATTCTATCTCTTTGCTTCCTGACTGTTTTGTGCTTAATCCACAATAGTAGAAGTGCAATAGAAAGTACCCCATAGAGAGAAAGTAAAGCCATGGTTGTGTCTTGCATCGAGCCTAGCGGACATGAGAGACTTTTGATGGCTTCTGCTAATAACCTAGGTCAGAGGTGCTTTATTAGCAGTATTTTTGGATGCCATAAGAATAGTTCTTTCAATCCAAATCGCTAACTGAGTACGCTTGCACCCCTAGTTTGAGGGATTGAGGACCGATGGATTTTCCTATGACGTTGTTGATGCCGGCACCGGATGCTAGTTCATGGATTCTATCAGTTACTTTGCCTGAAAAGACAAGTCCCTGGGCTCCATCTGCCTGTCCGAGTGCCGCCTCGAGATCCTTGGCACTGACCGGGTCTGATCCGGAGCCGTCTGATTGAACTATTACTGCTTGATTTCTCTTCAAACCATCCATTAATGTGGCCCATCCCTTTACTTCTTCTGGGGCCTCCAGAGAGGGCTTGCCTTTTCCTACTGTGGCATCATCGTCCTTTTGTATTTCAGTCTGAATCCTTGAAACCGCCTTTGAGGCTATTTCCTTCTGTCCTAGACACTTTGTTACGACTTTGCTCTCCAGGTGCTCAACCTCTCTGCTCTGGGGTGCGAATGCAACGTGAGTAAGCGACTTGCCTAATGTTCCGTTTATCTCCATAAGTAGAAGCTTGCCACCCCTATCTCCATCCAAGAATGCTGTTACAGTCTTCTTCTTTGAGGCTAGTTCTGCTAGCTTGGGTTTGATTCCAGATCCCATAGTAGCAATTGCATTGTTTATTCCAAACTTCAATAGATTTCGGACATCGTTCCTACCTTCTACGATGATGATTGCGTCTGAATCTCTCACATTTGGTCCGGCGGTCATCCCTTCGTACTCTACCATTGTGTCCAAGGTTAGTACAGAGCGTACCTCGTCAAGGATGTTCTTTGACTCGCCCGTTGCAGAATTTACGATCCCCAGCAGAAGCTGCTTTGCTCTGTCGATAACATGGTCCCTCTTTGCAGAGCGAATATTCTCTATTTCTTTCACTTTAATTACTGCCTTACATGGTCCTATTCTGTCGATCGTTTCCAGGGCTGCTCCAATGACAGCCGTACTAACTTGGTCTATTGACGAAGAGAGATCGATTTGCCCTTGAACTCTGCCTTTGTTGTTATTCAGATTGACATCGACGTGTCCGATTCTTCCGGTCTTCTGTAGTTGCCTAAGCTGTAGTCCTTCTCCTAGTAGGCCCTCTGTCTGACCAAAGATGGCCCCGACAACGTCCTTTCTTGCTACAGTACCGTCGACTCTGATAGTTGCATGTATGACATATTTTCCTTCATTTGACATATTATTCAATTCCTTTGCCTTTCGGCCCCAAACCGGGGCCTTGCCCCCTTTTTCGCCAAATCGGCGGGGGGGTTCGGATGGGCGCAAGGCGCCCGCGAGTAGGGCTGATCAGCAATATTCCGGTAGTAGTTGCCTTCATGAATGCTACTGTCGGGAAAATTGTCCGGTAATTTCATCAATTTGGAACCCAGTCGTTAAGTCATAGTGCACGAATCGAAGTCTATGGAAGATGGCGAGGCGCCTATTGAAGGTGATAGATCCAGAGTCTTCATGAAGGCATCCAAATTGGCCTTGTTTGACGGTCAATTATCGAATGGAGAGAAGAGGATTTTGACCAAACTTGCTCATTCATTGAGGCTCGGAGAAGAAGTTCCGAAAAGAGTCTATGACGCAATCGTCTCAGATGAAGAAGCTTCCATTATTGGAGAAGAAATTTCGGAAAGCGAAATGCGTCTAGTCTACGGTCAGGTACTAGAGGTGATGCTAATACATACTGACAGATCGGATGATGTTCTATCCCTAATAGAGTATCTGAGAAGGATTTTCGGAATTTCTGAGTCAGAACACCGTGCGATAGCAAGAAGTCTGGACAGACAGCTAGAGGAAATTGTTCATAGGACTTTTATTGATGAGTTCAGGATGAGGCTGAACGATTCAGTAGACAGGATGAGCGAGATTTTCGATAGCGTCAAAATACTTACCAAGAAAGAGCAGGATAGATGAGTGGCGCGCGCGAGTTGGATGACTACTTGGAAAGGCAGGCTTTTTCATCGCATAAATCTAGTAAAAAGCTCGCTAAGATTGTTCGAGAGGCCTATCCAATTGGTGTTCCGGCAATGATAATGAAGTCAAGTACAGATAGGTTAGGAAAATCTGCTGGTTATTCGTTCCATCTGGGAACTCCAGATGACCTCCTCAGAAGAGTTGCATCTTGGATATTAACAAATTCGAGTAACCGTCAGAGAGTGATATTGGAGTTAGTAACAATTCTCTGGAAGAGGCATGGTAGGGAGGATGTAGCACTAGCGGCCCTTTTGCTAGCAAATTTGGACTATAGCAGAATTGGTGTAACTCCATGGAGCATCCTAGCTTCATCAATAAATAATTCTGAGCCTTTAGAGGCTTTGCTTCTAAGTATTGAAGAGCTGTTTCGTGCAAAGCAGAATATTCCGAGTGATGAAATGTTAATTTCTTGGTGCAATGGTAGGTTGATTGAGAGTCATCTTGCATTAATCACAGCATATTCTTCGAAAAACTATGGGGGAGATTTGTCAGAGGCAATTATTGATGTTCTAAAAGATGTTAAAGTTCCCGATGGAGATTCACTTCTTGGTAGAATAAAGGACAGGGTGGTACAATCATAACCATAGTTCTAATTCCAATATGCTCGCTAGGTCTAGTATGGCAGAGCGTCTGCTACCATCTGATGATCCTGTGTCCGAGGAAGTTCTTGAGTGGACAATAAAGAGGGGTTCCCAAGACATTGCACAGATTATGAATTGGCTCGAGGGGTCTTCAGTAAGGAAGGATCGCCAAATGCTAATCAGTAGAGCGATGGACCTAATGGAAGAGATTCAACACGCTTTGAGAAGACTGGATGATCTGAGGTGAGGACTGTGAAATCCCTATTACTTGCTGGTGGTAGGTCTTCTAGAATGGGGTTCGATAAAGCCTTGTTTGAAATTGAAGGCCGTCCAATGATTGAGCATGTTGCCATAGCACTTGCTGGAGCAGGCCTGGAGCCAATCAGAATTGCAGTTGCCAAACCTTCCGACGTCGATAAATATGGTTCTGCAATCGGGATGTCGCTTGACATTGAATGGGTTCTGGATAGTAGACCTCATGCTGGACCGATTGAAGCAATTATTGAGGCTATTAGTGACTTAGATGAGGGGTCGGGTTTGCTCCAATTGGCGCCTGTGGATTATCCTAGGATTTCTGAGGAAGTATTCGATTCACTAAGTGAGAATATAGGGGTTTCTGATAGTCTAATTATGCCACACGATGGAAAGATGTCGCACCCGCTTCTTGCATTGATTAGGCCTATGGAAGTTCTAGAAGAAATTGGTAAAAATCGAAGACCTCTTCATATTCAGTTCACCGATATGAAACATTCACTTCTTGTAGTTGATTCTATGACGTTAACAAACGTAAATACACCTGAGGATCTAGATCGAGAGTCTGCCTTTACAAAATAGATCAATAGTCTCGGGGTATAGTACATGCTCGACTTTCTTTACTCTCTCTTGTAGTGTCTCCTCGTTATCTCCTTCAAGAACAGGAACTTCTCTTTGAGCGAGAATGGGGCCTGTATCAACTCCCTCGTCGACTAGGTGTACAGTACAACCAGTTGTAGTGACACCAGCAGAGAGAGCATCCCGATGAGGGTGTGCACCCGGAAAATCTGGTAACAAGGAAGGGTGAATATTCATTATACGTCCCTTCCATTTTTCTACGAAAGAAGGAGTGAGAATCCTCATGTATCCGCTTAGAATCAATACCTCAGCTTTCGAAGATTTCAATTGGCTTTGGATCATATTCTCGTGAGCAAGGCGGCGTTCCGTACTTTCCAACTCCATAGGGATGGGGATTCCTACAGTAGTTATTCCGGCACTCTTGCCATGCTCAAGGCCACCAGCATTATTGCTATCCGCAAGAACGATCACTGTTCGATGACAACGAGGCTCTAATGACTGGAAAGCTAACAGGGAGGCTAAACCTGACCCTCCTCCCGAAATCAAAACTGCTAGCCTTAGAGGTGCTTCGATAGAGGCAGCCCTAGGGAAGATGAAGGGAGTACCCATGACTTTCTGGTAGGGACTTATCGCTTGAGCCTTCGGATGATATCATCTTAAACACGAACAAGGGTCCCCACTAGACGAACTAAATGGAAAGAGTGGGCAGTATCGATGAGCTTGTAGAAAGATATTGTGTGTCTAGTAATCCGTTTCTCAGTCGTCTTTACGTAGGATTGGGATTCCTCTTCGTGGGTTTTGCGATAATTGGTCTTTGGATTCCGGGTTGGCCCACGGTTTCTTGGGCAGTACCAGCGGCCTTCCTTTTCTCATACTCCAGTGAGAAGATGTTCAGGTGGACTCTAACAAATCGTTTCTTCGGAGCCGCCATGTTCGAATACTATGCTACTGGAAAGACCGTTCCTAGACATGCGAGAACGGGAATTATAGTTCTCATAGCACTCATGTCAACGGTTTCAGCAGCGTTTGTTTGGTATATTTCCACGCTAGGTGATGGAGAGCTTTACGATCCTTCCTCTTGGAATGGTGCTGATCCGGGATTCGGTGCTGTAACCATTATCCTGGCTGGACTATTCGGAATAATATACGTAGCGACTAGAGTTCGGATAAGAGGAAATTGAAGAAACTCAAACTCTTTTGCATATGGCTAATCCCGAGGCTTAGAGAAACATGGACTTCGACACCATCTCAGTAAGAGGAAAAAGCAAGCCAGACCCAACAACGGGAGCTATCATTCCACCGATATACCAAACAGCCACCTACGTTCTTGAGGAGATCGGTGTAGACAAGGGATTTGACTACACTCGCTCGTCGAATCCGACTAGGCAAGAGCTGGAGAAGCACCTTGCTGCCTTGGAGGGTGGGAGTCATGCAATCGCTTTCTCTAGTGGGATGGCGAGTGCAGATAGCTGCATGAAGCTGCTTAGCCAAGGAGACCATGTTGTCTGTTGCGATGATGTCTATGGGGGAACTGCTAGACTGTTTAACAAATTGATGACCAACTATGGAGTTGAGTTCACCTACGTTGACTCGCAAGTAGCAGAGAATGTTGAGGAGGCCATTCGTCCAGAAACTAAGATGGTGTGGATTGAGACGCCCACAAACCCTTTACTGAAAGTGACTGATTTAGAGGCCGTTGGGGAGATAGCGAATAGAAACAACCTCCTGTATGTAGTCGATACGACTTTTGCTACGCCCGTTTTTCTCAGGCCTCTTGAGTATGGGGCCGATTTAGTTCTGCATAGTACCACGAAGTATCTCAGTGGACACAATCAGATCATAGGGGGCGTCATAGTTACCGATAGGAACGATCTCTACGAGCAACTGAAGTATATCCAAAAGAGTGTTGGAGCAGTACCTAGCCCATTCGATTGTTGGTTGGTAATCATGGGCCTGAAGACATTGCATCTGAGGATGCAGAGGCACTGGGAGAACGCGGAGAAGATTGCGGCTTACCTAGAGCATCATCCGAAGGTGTCTAAGGTGGTTTATCCCGGTCTGGAATCCCACCCAATGCATCATGTGGCCAAGCATCAGATGAAAGGCTACAGCGGGATGATTTCTTTCGAGCTGGAAGGAGGATTGGAGGCTGGGAAGAAGCTGATGAATTCTGTAGAGCTGTGCCTTCTCGCCGAGAGCTTGGGATCTGTAGAGACTATGATTACCCATCCTGCCACAATGACCCATGCAGAGGTCCCTCGCGAGGAGCGATTAGCGAGAGGTTTCGAGGACGGTTTGGTTAGGCTCTCTGTTGGGATCGAAGATGCCGATGACCTAATCAGTGATCTGGAGAAAGCCTTCGAAATGGTGTAATTAATCCCAATCCTCGGGCTCCCAACCATTCTCTCTGAGCCAATCGTCATTGTAAAACTTCGATAGGTATGGGTTGCCGGCATCGGGTAGTACCGCGACCACCATGGCTTCCTCGCCATTTTGTTCTGCCTCCTTTGCAATGTCGATTGCAATCTTTATGGCGCCGCCGCATGAGCCGCCGCAGAACATTCCCTCTTTCCTAGCGAGAGCTCTCGCCCACTGGAAGCATTCGCCATCATCAACCTGATAAATCTCGTCAATCATTGAAAAGTCGGTTGCGGAAGGAATGAAATCTTCACCGAAGCCCTCGACCTTGTAAGTATGTGGCTCGCCCATGGTTCCCTCTTCGAACCATTGCTTGAGAATGGAACCGACGGCGTCGACCCCGACTATCTTGGGTGGTGAAGATCCATGAGCCTCGGCCTTCTCTTTCAATGATTTAGAAGTCCCAGAAATAGTCCCCCCAGTTCCCATCGTGGCTACGAAATGAGTTATTTTGCCTCCAGTCTGCTGCCAAATCTCCGGCCCAGTTGAGAGGTAGTGTGTCAGTGGGTTTGCCTCGTGGGAGTATTGGTCTGGATACCATGCCCCGGGTATCTCTCGTGCCAGTCTGGCTGCCACCTCATAGTAAGACCGTGGGTCCTCCTTCTCTACCGCAGTTGGGCAGACGTGAACCTCGGCTCCCATGGCCCTCAGGAGATCTATCTTCTCCTTACTCATCTTGTCGGCCATAGTGAAAATGCATCTGTAACCCCTCTGTGCAGCTACCATGGCTAGCCCTATTCCGGTATTGCCCGACGTTCCCTCGACAATAGTCCCTCCTGGCTTTAGTAGTCCTTTCTCTTCAGCATCCAGAACCATCTGTAGTCCAATTCTGTCCTTTATTGAGCCACCCGGATTGCACCTCTCTAACTTGACCCATACCGTAGATTTCTCTAATCCCTCAGTGATCCTATTTAGCCTGATCAAAGGAGTATTGCCAATAGCTGATACTAGATCCTCATAGGTATTTGAATCAGAAGCGGGGTGTTTTGTCACAGTGGGGCATCGAAGCTCGCTGTATGATGGTTTTCACTGAGAGTCATCAGGATTGCGATCGTGCCCCTGGGGTTCTGATTAACATCAGATTGATGTGTATGGGGTCCGAGGGCATGGGTGTGTCTTCCGCTGGCCTAGCACCCGGAATTTGGCTAATTGGAATTGGTCCTGGTGACTTGGGGCACATTACAGAGAGAGCTAAGCTGATTGCTAGAGGATGCGATAAGCGATATTTGGAAGGTTATACAGCCATTCTTCCGAGTAATCAGGAGGAAATTTTGGAAAGTGTGGTTGGTCCTTGGGAGAGAATAATGAGATCGTCTGTGGAGAATCCGTCAGATTTGATCTCGGAGGCTCGTGAGGACGCTATTGCGCTGATGGTGGTCGGAGACCCCTTTCATGCAACAACCCATATCGATCTAGAGGCAAGATGTGCTGAAGAGGGAGTCGGGTTCGGAGTAGTTCCGGGAATGTCCGCAACATCCCTGGCAATCTCACTTTCCGGGTTACAATCCTACAAGTTCGGTAGACAGGTCACCATACCCTACCCGTATGGTGACTATCTAGCGACATCCCCCTTGGAAATGTTGCTCTCCAATATGTCAAGCGGCCTTCATACCCTAGTCCTACTAGATCTCGATCCCACAGGTATGGGTTCGGATCCTCCTACTCCGATGCCTCCTAGTGTTGCTCTTTCAGTCTTGGAAAAGATGATGGGGAAGTACAGTGAATCGGGTACTGAAGAGATTCTTGATTCGCCCGGTGACTGGCTAGCAATTCTATTGAGCGATGTAGGAACAGTAGAGCAAAGAGTAGTATCAGGGACGCTGAGAGAGGTGTGTCAGAATGATGTTGGCCTGATACATAGTCTGATCATACCCTCAGACATGAGTGATAACGAATCTGATGCCTTCGAACGTCGAAAAGAGGCATAGCCGCGTTCCGACGGAATCAAGTCCAGCACTCCACTCGGGATGGTTGATTACATGGCTAAGCCACCCGCAGAGGTCAGGTTTCCTGGGGACAGGAATCGGCAGAAGAGGGTCAGAGTACGGGGTATTAAGCAGGCCTCCAGAGAGATTCAGAGAAGACTAGAGAGAGCTTGGACGCATTAATCGACGATCCAGAGGCCTTCCTCCCAGAAATAATAGGTGAGCTGGGGAAGGTTTCATTCTTCGGAAGCAAGGATCCAATGGCCCTGACGCTAAAGGAGCTCGAGTCGGTCTCTTCCAAGAGGAACGACGTGCGGTGGCTGAAGAAGAGGATGTCGAAGAGGAGCGGAGGGGACGTCTCTAGATCTCTGGCTGGAAGTCTGGTTGCCGCATCTGAAGAAGATCTTAGCACAGTCTCGGTGTTCAAGAGTGAGGTCTATGGAAATGCAAGTTATCTCAAGAGAGGGAGTGGCAGGCCCGGTCACTTAGTTGGGATTCAGAACTTCAATCACCCGCGTCTAAGGCTATTGGTTTGGGACGATCATGCCAAGGCAGGACAGTACTTCTTCTCGTGGGATGGTGGGTTCGTCTTCACTGGCTATGACCCATCTCCTCCCTCCGAATGGGTCCATTGGACTCTGGAGAATACATCTGTTGATTTGCAGGGAGATGATTGTAAATGGTCAGTGGGTATTGATGAGTCCATCGTGCGCGAGGGATCCGCTACCAAAGATGGTTGGCTCAGACTTGAATTCTCTGATGGTACTGTGGTTGGAATCACACCCAGTGCGCTGGCTAAGACAGATGAGCCGGTGGCCAGGAGCTTGGCTGTCTCCATGATGCCTCCGAATAAACTGGGCGAGGTCTGCGAAGCCTCATGGGTTTGGAGGCCTGAGGGATGGCCGGATGGGAGGTCCCTCCCCTCGGAGGGTCTGGAGAAAGTTACCGAGATCCTAGACCTATGGCTGAAGATGTCTCTTGAGGATGGGGTGATTTCTCGGGCTTGCAGACTGGGGATACTGAACTCAATAACCGAGGGTTTCGTAGTGGGAAACAACTGGTTCGAAGATGAAGACAGAGAAGGTTTCCTTGGCCACATGAGCGGGACGGAATTCGAAAGGAAGGCCCTTTCGAGCATAGTAGAAGCAGTTGAAGGAGGGTTTCACGTCAGATCGGATGGATTGGTGATGGACCTGGAGGATCCTGTGATTAGGCTAGAGGACTCTTCTTGCCATCCGGTACTAGTCTCACTTTGGCCTGACTATGGAATGGGAGTCCTAGAGGATCTCTTCGGACTAACTGGCATGGATGCCGAAGAAGTCCACTCCAGGCAGGCAAAGAGAAAGCAGGGTTTTGGTGCCTTCCTAAGAGAGTTAAACGAATCGCTCAGTACTGCGAAGAAGTTGGACAGACTCCCTTGGAAGAGCGAAGAGCTCCCCACGCCCCTCTCTTTCGCGGACAGGCTGGTCAGGAAAGCTGCGGATGATGGTATCGCATCGACTGTCTCGATGGCGAGGAAAGGACGGGGGTTGGATGCAGCAATGGGTTGGGCATGGCTCGTGGTACACGATAGGACCGAATCCGATGCTTGGAGGTTCGACGAGGAGAGTAGAGACAAGGGAGGAGACTGGGTGCCAGCTCTGAGAGTCTTGTGGGATTCGGCCGAAGCTCTCCTTCTGGAGGATAGTTCGGACTCCGAAGATGATTACAGGTCCGCAATGAGCTGGTTAGCTGAATCAAGTGGATCGGGGCCTCTTCCCTGATTTTCAGTTAACATTGTAGTATCTATCATTGACCTATTTTTTCAAATCTGAAACGTATAGTTAATTTCCTTTCTGCTATTCAGAAAAGGACATGACAGAAGTAGATTGGAAGAAAGAGGCACTGAATCCTAAGTGGTGGTTGATCATTACCGCAATTGCACACACGTTTGTCGGGGTCCTGTTTCCAATGGATCCGGACAATGATAATGAAATGATGGTAGCTGGAATTTTTCTGATAATTTCGGTTTACATGCTCTATGCAATATTGCTGAATGAGGGTCAGGCCCAAGCTAGGCTCGCAGCTGTCATAGCTGGACCTATATGGGTCTGGTTCATCGTATGCGCAGCTTTGGAGCTTGAGGTGACATACGCTACAGAGAATGTAAATTGGGAGCTATCAGCTGATCTTGCGCCACCTCTGATACTCTGGGGTATGACTGCACTGACAGGAGTTCTGGGCTGGAATTCTGAGGAGTGATCGCTTGATTTCCAAGTTGCTCGACCACAGAAATGTAGCAGTAGCGAATATCGCATGGGTCGTCCTACACGTCTGGATCGCTGTGGAGATTGAGGAGAGCATGGGGTTCCTCGCAGTCGTGCTGGTTTTGGGAGTTATCTTTGCCTTTGCTATGGTCTCCGAGGAGGTCTTGTCTCGCAGAGTCATGATCCTTCCCTCGATTCTGTATCTGATGGTGCTGCCAGAATTAATTGGTTCTCTAACTGGGGAGATGGAGTCCAGTGGATACGAGTGGCTCGACTTAATCGGTCCGATAATCTGGTTCATAATCATCCCAATAACCTTGTTAGCATCAACTCAGGAATGGACTGGTATAGGTGCTAGAGTGGAAGAGTGAGCGTTCTAACACAGAGGAATCTAGCCCATGACGCTAGAAGTTCCACCTGCATCCTCGCAGGCTGTACATAACGTGATGATTGCAAACACTAGCAAGAATACCAAGCCTGAGATGATTGTTCGGAAGATGCTCAGAGCGGCGGGTCACTCTGGATACAGGCTTCACTGGAGAATAGACGATAATAGCGGCAGATATCTCTGTAGACCGGATATTACCTTCCCTGGTAAGAAGTTAGCTCTTTTCGTTCATGGATGCTTCTGGCATAGATGCCCCCAATGCAATCTAGCTCTTCCCAAGTCAAACGTAGATTATTGGAAGACTAAGTTCGAAAAGAATATTGAAAGGGATCGCAGAAAGGAGCAGGCGCTCACTGAATTGGGTTGGGATGTTTGGACAATCTGGGAGTGCGATATCATCCTAGGAGTCTCCGAATTAACGGATTTTCTTGCTAAATAGCAAACAGAATTTGAAATGGAGAACTGCCTGCAGTTATTACATGAGGGCCCTAACATTCCTGAGATTCCTACGAGAAATTAGGAAAGACGGGCCCGCAGATTTGGACTGGATTCAGAAGCAAGGCCTGCTGGCTGTGAAGCTGACGCAGATTTTTGCGCTAAGGCCCGACATGCTCAGCATTGAGAAGTGTAGACAGTTACAAAAGATGTACAGGAATGCTTCCACAATACCAAATGAGGATGTTCAAAGGATTCTGGACGAGAGATCGCCTGAATCGTTTCGTGGTTCGATCTCATTGTTCGATGAAGAGCCACTTGCTGCAGCGTCGGTAGGTCAGGTTCACAAAGCCAAGCTTGTAACTGGGGAGGATGTTGTGGTGAAGGTTGTCAAGGCCGATCATAAAGAGAAATTTCAGAGAGATGTCAAGAGGATGGTGAGGATGATGAAGATAGCGATTGCTCTTTCCCCAAAGCTCAGAAAAGTGGGTAATCCGGTCGCTCTTCTTAGGCACGTGGAGGATTATACAACCAGAGAGTTGGACTTGCGTAATGAAATAAAAGGAGGCGAAGACCTGATGAAAATCAAATTAGATCTCGCTGACGACTTCCCTATGCCAAAGTTGAGGTTTCCCAAATACTACCCAGAATTATCTAACGAACATGTGCTGGTTTCCGAGTTCGTAAAAGGGAAAACTCTGGAGGAGAAGATAGTGGATGAGGATTTGTCCTGGGATTATCTCATAGAGCTGTTTAGGATTCATGGCGCGTACATGTTTGGAGTAGGCACTTTCCATGGTGATTTACATCCGGGAAACTGTATGATTGACGACTCGGGTGACTTCGTTTTCATAGACAATGGAGCTATATGCGACGCTCCGCGTAATGTCAGCCTACCTCTATTCGAGTTTTTCGAAGGCTTATCAAAAAACGAGTTAGACCTCGCATTTGAGGCGCTACTAGGGTTGGCCCAAGATAGGCCAAGTGAAGAAAGAGTCTCTAGATTCAAATCAAAAATGTCCGAAATTTATGCAGGGTTCGGTGAAAAGAGCGTCGGAGAACAGAGTCTCACCGATCTCATGATGAAAACCGTGCGCACGGCCGTGGAAGACGCTGGAGCTGACTTCGGGGAGGAGGCCTTTCCCATCATACGCTCTTTGATGTATATGGATGGATTGGTAATTCGAACTCATCCAGAGGTCAAGTTGATTGCTGAGATGGGCCCGTCGCTAGTTGAGTTCAGGCATGGCCTGAAGATGGAGTGAGCACATGGAGTCGCATAGTGATGTACTAATCGTCGGTGCTGGCCCCGGGGGTCTTGCCTGTGCTATGCTTCTTGCAAAGGCCGGAGTGAGTGTAACGATTCTTGAGAAGTCAGACGGGGTAGGAGGAAGGACGAGGGTCTTCGAAAAGGATGGCTACAAGTACGATAATGGTCCTACATTCTTCCACTATCCCGAAATCGCAGAGGAGATTTTCGCCGCTATCGGGAAGGATGCTCATGAAGATCTAGGGCTAATACCACTGGATCCAAACTATCGTCTTGTATTCGGGGCTGGTGGAAGTTTGAATGCAACTACGGATCTAGAAGACATGGTTTCACAGATTTCTGACCTCTGTGGAGAAGAAAACGCTAACGGATTTAGAAGATACATAGAGGATAACAGGACTAAGATGGAGCTCTCCAAGAGATGTCTAAACACCCCATGGAGAGGTCCTCTGGATCTTGTTAGCAGGAGAGCATTAAGAGTAGCTAAGGTTCTGAGGCCTTGGAGATCGGTTGCATCTGATCTAGCGAGGATGTTTCCTGATGAGAGAATGCAGCTTGCAATGTCTTTCCAGACCAAGTATCTTGGTATGAGCCCGTTCCATGCTCCCAGTCTATTCACCATTCTCGCTTACCTAGAGTACGAGCATGGGGTCTTCCATGCAGAGGGTGGACTTGGAACTATAACTAATCGTATGGGAGAAATTGCCAGAGAGTTAGGAGTTCAAATCCGACTCAATGAGCCTGTTAGTGAGTTTATTTTCGAGGGCAAGACTGTAGTCGGTGCGAAGACAAACCAAGGCACTTACTCAGCAGATAGGTATGTGATGAATGTAGACTTTGCAACTGGGATGAAGGGACTAATTCCTGACAATCTACGGAAGAAGTGGTCGGACAAGAAGTTGGACGAAAAGTCCTACTCATGCTCTACATACATGCTATACCTTGGAATCGATAAATTATACGATACGCCCCATCACCAAATCTACGCTGCCAAGGACTATCAGAAGAATCTGAGAGAAGTTACAGAGAACAAGGTTACCTGGGATGACCCGTCTGTGTATGTTCAGAACGCTTGTGTTACAGACCCAACCATGGCTCCAGAAGGACACTCAACTATCTATGTCCTAGTGCCAGCAAGTAGAAGTCATGATGGAATTGACTGGGACGAAATCAAGGATGACTACATGGATGTGATACTGAAACAGATGGA
>JAYZLO010000034.1:0-18781 GCA_036154175.1 Thermoplasmatota archaeon
AATTTTAGATTTATAATCTAATCCTGAATGATTAATCACCGTGGAATATCCAACTCTATCAATTAATTGGTCAAGCATATCGTAAATCATTACCAATTCGTCAGCATCCCAATCACCGGTCACAGGAATATCATAGTGGGCAGCTGGCCACAAATCTTCCAGCTCTCTTGGGACCAATCCCAGTGGTGCGGTTACCATTACTTCGTGGGCTCTGATATCGCCTATCTGTTTGCGGAAACTGGCATGACTTTGGGACAGCTTGTATGGCTTCTTTGCAGAGCATGGTAGAAGGATCAATATGGCCCTCTGATAAGGCGGCGGGATATATTTTTGTGAAATATTGTCCCTCCATAATCTAATTGTAGCATCATTCCTACTTTCAAAGGAATGGCATCTGAGTATCTTTCCAACTTCAACACAGCTATGTGTAATTCCAATTCGATCTGTAATCTGATATGAAATCTGGTCGTGAATTCTTAGATGTTCGACCGACCGAGGGCTTGATGTGCTTTGTTTCTCGGCCAATTCCCTAAGAGATCCATCTCTGATTGCGGATCTTGTTGCTGAAATCGCATTAATCCATAGTTTTGCCTGTAAATCCATATCTAAATCCTCTCCAGTGGATGGCTCTGGAAGCCTAGGTCCATTTTCAGTTAACAAAACACCTAATGAGTTTGCTTGTCTTGATCTAGCCATATCAAATACGTCTACGCCCATCCATGATAGTAAAGCACAGTTATCGGGTCCTGATATTCCTGCAGCCCAAATTAGAGAGGAAGGGAACTTGGTCCTTATGGTTAATATCGCCCTCTCGAGCATTCCGCGATTATTTGCTAGTTGAGGAGCGTCCATGAGGACGATAATAGATGGTTGATCCTCCAAGTCTAATAATGACGAATCGTTGTGGAGGGAATTCCACGTAACTGGAATTACCTCCTTGCCAAAACCGAATTCTCCGGAGTTGGAATCGACAAGGCTTGGAGGTAATGCTAAACCGTTTCCAAATGACCATGATTCTTCTTCAGATTCGAAAGGAAAACAGAGGTTTGACCTAGTTCTGATCTTTGTACTTGATGGAATAGCCGATGTATCTGATTTTGAAACCAAAGGAGCGATTGAAATAGGGAATTCAGGATCTTCTTCCCCCAATATCAGACAAGGTGACCAGGATGATGGATTATTACGGTCCCCTAGAGAAATTAGTCTAGAAAAGCGATCTCTAGAAATAACATTTCTGCCTATAGGTCGCTCGGTCATTAACACTCCAATGAAGCATTTCGCTTGAAGGATTCTAAGGTGTGGCCCCTTCGCATGTATGGTGATGAAGATTCGTTTGATTCCAATTATGATAGCAGTATTGCTAATTTCACAAATTACTAATGCAGAAATTGAATCCACGGATAGTCAAAAATTTGAGGAAGGCGAAGCTCCAGAAAAATCATGGAAGCAAACTGGAATTTCTCCAGATTGGCAACGAATCTCAATTGGAAATATATCCTTCACTGGGAACTTTTCTGAGAATGACTCAGTAGATGTTTTCGCTCTAGAGATAGTTACTGAGAAATTGACTAGAGTTGGTTTCTCTATAAAGGACGCAAATCTTACAGCAAGAATTAGCGTTCAAAGATTAAATCAAAGTTCATGGTCAATTGAAGAATTTTCTACGGTTGGAGATGCATGTGAAGATGATGCTAATTGGAGTTGTGGAGAGATAGAGTTGGGGGGTGGACTTCATGCTATACGATTAGAAAGAGCGGGGAATTTCGAAAATAGCGTTGAGTACAATTTCAAAATAAGAAATCTTGGAGAGTTCGAAGATGATAGTGGAGTATTTATCGATCTTGCTTGGAAGTTTACGCCGTTCTATATTTTTGCTGGAATTTTTCTTATCCTTCCCTTCATAGTTGTGCTATGGTGGAATAAGGAAGATTTATTTGGTTTTGCTAGGAATGGTACAAAAATACGAGAATATGAAAAACAATCACTGGTGACGCTAAGAGAACGATTTTCCGATGACTCTAGAGATCCTGGACGAGATGAGATAGGATCGTATTTGGAGATTCTAGGGGAGCGGTCTTGGGAATCAACAAGAAAGGAATTGGGAGACCCAGAAATAAGATATCATACGGAAGATCTGGAGATTCGCGCGTGGAGATTCGGCGCATCAAGCAAAACAATTATTCTAGGATTAAAGACAAAGCTGGTTGATTGTAAAATGGCCGCAGTTAGAGTCTTCTCCCCTCTTGGAGAATCTGCTTCAATAGAAACGGTTGATCCCGAATATATCTTTAGTGACGATGAGATATTCATTGGAAAAATTGTGCCCCATAGGACTATTTTCTTGAGGATTAAATTGAAGAGTAGTCATTCCAATCTAAACGTTCATTTTTCCGGATTAGTTGAAGATAGCCCAATAGCCGTCGTAACTACCAATTCAATAAGCAACGAAGATGAGTGATTACCTATTTCTTCTCGATCTGGCCTCTTCAATTATCCTCTCCTCAATCGGAGGCATTAGCGAGTTCAACTCATCCCTTATTTCTTTGATCTTATTCTTTAGTGACCTAGTTTCCTTCGACGGTAAGATAAGCCTTAGAACTACAGTAACAGATCCTCTTACTGAGGGGTTTCTAATGTGGGGGAGGCCTCTTCCACGGATTGTTATGGTCTCTCCGGGATTTGAACCGGGAGGGACCTTAATGAGCAATTTCTTTGAGTCGATATGTGGAATTTCTATTTTAACACCCAAAGAAAGGTCAGCGTAACTTAATGGTAGAGCCATTAGTAAATCAGGACCATCCCTCTCGAACCATGGGTGACTTTCAACGTCAATTTCAATATACAAATCTCCGGGAGTACCATTGATAGAATTGGATGCCTCGCCTTGTCCCCTCATTCGAAGTCTTGCACCGGTGGTAATACCCGGGGAAACAGAGAATTTCACCCTCATTGACTCGAAAGATCTTCCTTCACCTTTACATTTCTCACAAGGATTGGTCACTATTCTTCCAGAACCCCTGCATGAGGTGCAATCTTTCCTAATTCTCTGTCTAAAAGGACCAATCATAGAAATCTCATCGATCCTGCCCCTACCCTCGCACGAAGGACATGTCCTTGAGCCCCCCTCATCGCTGGAACCGGTTCCTTTGCAATTATCGCAATCCTTCAAAGCTTCTATTTCCAATTCGTCTTCCATGCCATCCATTGCAGCTTGAAAGGGCACGGCGTGATGTACGAGGAGATCCGATCCCTTAGATGGCCCGTTTCGAGGCGATCCTCCAAAGAACTGTGTAAAAATTGACTCGAATCCTCCGCCAAATAGATCATCGAAGCTTATATCCACTCCTTGGAAACCACCTGAACCGAAAGGTGATCCGCCCGGCCTATCGTGACCAAACATGTCATACTTTTTTCTCTCTTCGGGATTTGATAGTATTGCATATGCCTCTTGGAGCTCTTTGAATTTAGACTCGGCATCGGGATTATCTGGATTTTTATCAGGATGGAATTTCCTAGCAAGGGAACGAAATGAGTTCTTTATTTCTGAACCTGAAGCATCCTTGGATACCCCCAGAACCTCATAGTAATCTCTCTTATTTGGCATGTCTTCACTCTACTGGCCACAAGGGGGCCCTATCAACCGTTCCCTGTTCAAGAAATGTATGCTCCGCAAGAACTGCAATAATTCGAATCCGCCTCATTGTATGTTGAGCAGTGGTTGCATAATTTTGCTTGTATAGCTCCAGAGTCTGCAACTGACCACTTTGAATTATTAGAAGATACATATGGGGCGCTTTTTCTAGAGGATTTTTGTTTTGTCTTCTGAATTTCGACTCTTTTTGACGCTGATTTTTCAATAGAGTCTGAGATAAATTTAGAGATTTTCGAGAATAGTGAAATAGCTCCTTCATTTTCCCTCGTCTCAGAGCTATTTTGGTCTTTGTTTTCCTCTACTTTAATTGATGAAACGGTGTTTCCAATATAATCATCCTCGTTGATTTCGCTTTCCTCTCGGTTAATCTCCCCGATTTTTCCTTTCATTCTTCTCCTGAGATTCGATCCTCTTTTTCCTTTGGAATCCGAATAAGCACTAGCCTCAAGCTTTTGAATGGCAATTTCTCCTTTGTCCCAAAGACCTCTGTCTTCCATCCTATATGTTCTGGACAGGCCTCTTATTGCTTTTGATCTCCTATATTCGTGATCATAAACCGAGGTATATCTGAACATAGCAAATAATCCGATTAACAATCCAAGAAGGTGGATGGATACTTGGATGATATTATCATTTGACATCGCTTCATTGAGACTCGGAGAAAGAATTCTAAATGTGAATAGTATTACATTGGGGACCAATATCAAAGCAAAAGAAACCAAACTAGAACGTTCTGACATGCTTGGACGCCCAAACCCATCGGTTTGAATTGTTCGTGTTGTGGTTCCAGTTATCACTATTAGTGGATAATCCTAGCATTGTGCATGGAACCCGAAATATTGGTTTCGACAAAAATTATGTCATTTGAGGATCCCTTTTTAGTAATTGATTCTATTAAGTCGATTTTTCCTGATTGGGAGCCCGAGTTTGATCCTGAGAGGTTATCGTTTCCTGCCGTAATTGATTCCCAGGAAATCTCTGGAGAAGTGGATACAATTGATTACCTATTATCGATATTGAGGGATAGTCGAATTCTAGACACGGCAATGGATGCTATGACTATGAACTCTGGTAAAAAAAAGGTTAGTTTCTCCCTATCGAGACAATCTGCGTCTGTAGGTAAAGCGTCCTTTGTTCTGAAGGGCGAATTTCCATTGGGAGGATCAATTAAGGTCACAATAATCGGAGATGACGTAGATCTTTGGGTTGAGCAACAGACTTGGCATAGTGGTCGAGACAAAGTTCCCAGAGTCGTGGGTGACGAATTATCTATGTCAGAATCGGGAGAAGCCGCTGAATGGTTTGGAAAAGATTCCTAGGGTGTTTCGAATCCACATATTATAATGCTACCAGACGCGAATAATCAATTATAAACCAAGAGTAATGGTTTTACAAAAGAATTAGTAGGCAAATTCATCCGCTCCGAGCTCTCGCAATGGTCGTGGAAGAAGAGTATGTAGTCCAACTAGAACAGGAGGAAAGGGACAGTTCTAGCCCCTTGGGGGTAATCTCTGCTATATGGAAAGAATTGAGTGGCGGAATAGGCCCATGGGGTGCGATTAGGCCACTTTTTGCAGTATTTCTTTCACTAGTACCATTTCTTTTTCTAGGGCAACACTTCAACAGAGAACACCGAAAGGGAAGGGAGTGGTTTCTGATCCAATTTCCATTAATTCCTGCCTTTCTATGGCCATTCCTGTTTCTATTCTCGATAGCAGATGCATGGTGGGCGTCGAGTCGTATAGTGGCTGCATCTGAGACTAGAACTCGCCTAGAAGCCTTCACTCAAGACTAGAGGGCTGAACAGGCCCCCTGGGCTTGAAACCTCAGTTAGTTGTTTTCTAATTTCCATCTCCCATTGCCTAAGTTCCTGAAGAGCGTGTGTGAATTCCAATTCACTTTCATTGACAACAGTTCTAATCAATGTATCGAGAATATCCATCCTATCTTGATCTACCCTATCAATTAGTTTTTCCAGAGGGAACGAGGTAATGTCTGGAGGCCTAACACTTTCTTCATTGGATGTATCAATAGGGATGGGAAATAAAATAGTTTCAGGTAGGATTTCATCAGATTTTCTGGCGGCTATTTTCAGAGAATCTAATAAAATCCTGATGTATTTTGAAATTACTAAACCTATTTCTATAACTGGCATACTTAGTTGCTCGGTAAGATGGACCATATTCTCCCTGAGAAAGAGTAGCTTTTCGTTGGTACTATCATTCGAATCTGGAACGGACCTCTGGCTCTCATCCATATCCATCTGGGCAGGCAATAGCAAATGAAACTTTGACTATGTTGTCCTATCATCATATCTAATTGGGGAACCGCTATTTCCTCTGATTCCATCAAGGAGATCATCATCAATCTCAAAGAAGTCATTGAGCCAGTCTCCATCAGTGTCCCAATTAGTTGGATCGGTTCCATCAGCAACCAGATCACCATCTATATCCAAAATCCACCAACCAAATGCATACTCTCCCAAACCAGGATTTGGTAGGTGGAACATATCCCCTGCAAGCCTATTGTATTCATCAGCCCATGCCCCATTAACTAATATCTCATCGTCACTGGAGTTGACGTCCTGATAGTTTTCATCATTATCATTAATAATTAGGGCATATAGGTTATCTTCATCATTGATTTTGTTTATCTTAAGGTAATTGGAAGAAACGGAGTTCGATCCTGAGCATGTTCCTAGCAAGGTCTGTCGCAATTGCCACCATTCTTCTACTTCTTGGCCAGAGCAGTCGAACAGAGTTGAGGCCCTAACTATCGAAGGAGAGGAGAGTGTGCCATTGACTACCGCAAAATATTCTTGAAAATTATTGTACGGCATGTATTGGCAACTAGAACCGCTGCAGTCCCACTCGCCATCATTATCTGGATCCTCAGTAGCATCGTTTGGATTCGTTGGATCATGTGTGAACCAAGTCCATTCCAATGAAGGGCGAGTGATCTGACCATCTGACAAATCAATTGGTTTCCAGATTTGAGGAGTAACTTGCTGCCATTGAACCTCAATCTTCAGGAAAGAAGACCAATTGTCATTAGTCTCATTCCACCCCCTAAAGTATTCATAGAAATCTGGCATCATATCTCCATCAGTATCGTTGTCTAGTGGATTGGTTCCAAATTTGAAAATCTCTCTTCCATCGGAAAGACTCATATCTTGGATGTAATCAACTATCACACCATCATTAAAAACAGGAGTCATGATTATTGAATCGGAATCTGAATCTGGATCCAAGGGGCCGGTTCCGTTGTGGAACTCCATTAAATTAGTGAAATACAGGGATTGGGCTTCATTTCCAAATTGCTGATCTTGCGGGTAGGGGAAGAATTCCCTATCTTCCCAGACTCCTTGAATTGCAGGAGAGTCCAGAACTTGCCTATCTAACCATCCGTCAGCATCCGGATCATAATTTACGTCAAGAGGGTTGAGTGGATTAAGTGACCACCTCATTGAATTTACAGGAAGTATCTCAGAATATATCGAGTAACAATATTCCCAACCATCTGGCATTCCATCACGATCCGAGTCGGAATCAGTCGGGTCACTTATTCCAGTCAAAGATTTATTGAAATTATCATAATCATGTTGATTGATAAGGCCTACTTTATCTGAGGAACTTAGGCTTTTTGTTGAGAAAATCGTGTAAATTTCATCCCATGCTGATTGAACATCCATGCCCTCTTCTTCTACAAAGGCGATAACGGTGTCTTCTCCATAAGAAATTATTGAAGAGCTATTTGGGAAGTTTCCCACCTCTAGTCTCTTTCCATATGTTCGAGAATCGTATTCGGCCAAGTTATCGAAAGATTCGGAATCAGAAATTTCGCCGTCGCCATCGCAGTCAAATGAGTCATCATCGGAGTCCTTTTCCACGTCTGTGTCAGTAAGTGGGTTCATGGTCCAAATGTTTTCTTCTAAATCCCACTCTGTGAACCAATATTCGTAACCATCACTCATGCCATCTCGATCTGTATCCGGACTTTTAGGGTCAGTGATTCCAAAGATGGACTGTAGCATCGGTCTTGCAGGGGATCCTTCTCTCCAATCCCAATACTGTTCCATCGCCAATTCGGCCCTTCCCTCCTTGCTAAATAGGATCCGATAAATCCTATTCTGGAATGCCAGATTGCTAATATCCTTGGATTCTTCTCCAAATGTTGGGGCTCCTGAGGGGAAGGATTCCCCATTAATGGGTAAATTAGAGGTTAGGTTCAATTCGGTAATATCCATTATCCCATCTGAGTCTGAGTCATAATTTCCATCATTAGGAACGAGTGGGTTTAGTGTCCATACTTCATCAGAATCATTCCATGATGTGAAAATTACCTCCACTCCATCCAGAAGGCCGTCCCCATCTGTGTCCGGGTTGTTAGGATTGCCCGTACCTCCGCTTCTATTGAATTGCTCCTGTGATACAAAGTGGCCGAAGGATAGTGCAGATTCGGCCCCTATCCATGGAGATGTGACCAAAGATCCAACTGCGTCGGTAAGGTAGAATTGCGGGGACGATATGGTATTATCTGTTTCACTCAATACACTGTTTATCGAGTTATACTCTTCCCAATTTGACATCCCATCAAAATCTGGGTCCCCTAATCCATCCCCACTATTTACCGGATTAAGTGTCCAGTCTACTTCGAACAAACTCCAACGAGAGTGGTATATTTCCCAACCATCGGGCATTCCATCATTATCTGAGTCTGCCCCCAGTGGATCTGATGAGCCAATGTCATCCGAAGGTAATTCTGACCAGAGTGATAGATATTGTTGATCTGTCATCTTTCCAAAGGGCTCCTGCGCCAACCCACCCCAAGAATCATGAACTAGTATTGAGGTGATGTTCTCAGGAAAAATAATTCCTGACTGAGTTGAATCGTGCAAGAGAATTTCAGACTTGATGTGGTATTCGAGCCAATTAAAGAATGATTCTTCTGGTTCCAATACCCCATTGAAATTAGCATCGAAACCATCACCATCAGGATTATTCAGAGCGTCTGAACCGTTCATTGGATTAATGCCTGAATTTGAAGATGGCCAAAAGCAAGAGTAGCGAGCTTCCCAACCATCCGGAAGAGAGTCTGAATCAGAGTCTTTCATATTTGGGTCAGTTGCAGTCCAATTTGCAACACTCTCTGGAGATTCTCCATGTGATTGCAGACCGGAAGATAATGATCTGGATTTTAGATCCTCCCATTCATACTCGCATAAATTGGAAAGTCCGTCGCCATCAGCATCCTCGGAAGCATCGTTTGGATCGTTTGGATCAAGAGTCCATTCATTCCCTCCAGTGTAAACATCACCAATCCATCTCCTATGTTTTATCTCCCATCCATCTGGCATTCCATCACCATCTGAATCAGGATTAGTTGGATCAGTAGGAAGATCGCTTCCCCCACTTGAGCCAGTTCCAGACCATCCACCTAAGTGAACCTCTTTCGCATCCTCTCCAACTTGCTGATCACAGGTATATTCTGTATTCAGATAATAGCATTCGAACAAGGATGATTCCATGAACCAACCCCAATATTCCTCTCCATCACTGAGCCCATCCCCATCTGAATCTGTGAGTCTAGGATCTGTGCCATTGAGTCCTTCTTCAGTAGTGGTGATAAATCGGAACTCCTCCAAATTGCTCCACAATCTATCATAACCAAAACCGCTACCATAACCTATCGAAACGCCGTCAGCATCAGAATCTCTTGGAGCATCATTGGGATCTGTGGGATCAAGCCCATGGACGAATTCCCAACCATCATCCATTCCGTCAAGATCAGAATCTGCAGAGTGAGGATTCATTGGAGCGATATTCATGAATCTCCCGGGATCAATTCCAGCAAAAATCCAAATTTTTCCTTCCCTTTCTATTGATGCGAGTGAAGTTACAAGACCATTGATTTGTTTGCCTTCATCCACTACTCCCAAAATTCCATCCGAATCTCCCTCAAGGAGCCAATTCCCATCCATAGAACCGATCACAAGTAAATTATCTAGCGGCAATATTGAGTGAACCTCATTTGCCCCTGACAGTAGGCCCTCCAAATTCAGCATTCGATCGCTGTTTATTGCTTGCCTTGGCTGAGAAATCAATAAATCCATAGTAATCTGATGTAAACCGCCGCCCATACCTAACCAAACATCATCAGAACCCTGATCAGAGGCTTCAACGAATATTTCGTTGACATTCGAAGTCTTGAACGAATCACGAATATTCTGATTTACGAATTCTTCAGCATTGTTTCTTGTGAAAATCCACCAAGGGTCACCAATGTCGTTTGAACCATCAGTGGAATTCCACCCTATCAGTCCGAAGTCGGTACCGATCAGAAGTAATGGTGACCTTCCGAAAATCTTTGCATGTGCTGCCGAAGTAGCACTGGCATTTGACTTGGAAAGAAGTGAAGAAAGAGAGTCTAATCTGGAGACCTCTAATTGATTGTCTTTATCCTCTTGTATCTGGGTTTTCCAAGCTTCGCCATGGCCCAAGATCAATATCTGCTTGTCGAATGATTCGGATGCGAGTGGGTAGACAACTGAAACATGACCAATCTCTGAGGATTTTAATGAGTCCATATTTGGCAAACCACTTTCAATCTCGATTGTATGAAATCCGATATTGGACCCAAGTAGAAGTAAATCTGTTTCACCCACTGAGGTTTTAGTCATAGTTTGGATTTCGATTCCGGGTTGAAAATCAAAAATTGAAGATGACCCTCTAAAGGGATCCAAAGCTGTTATGCCATATTTTGTCCCTACCAGTAACCTCTCCCTAGCGTTATCAGGAATTATACTATGAACTGATGTATCTGCAAGACGGATTGCTGTAGAATGATCGAAAGTGATTATTTCATCTTCTTCAGAAGAAATCTGGAATCCCTTAATTCCTGGAGTTACCCCAACAGTGTCGTCTGAATCGACCAAGTATTCTTCGTAATTACTGAATGACTCCCCCCATTGAGAGGTTCCTATCGTTACGTCAGAGGTTATGAATCCATCTCGATCTAAATCCCAGCCATCTAAATCATTGTCTAGCAATGCATCACTGGAATTTAATGGGTCTAGTCCATGATGCGCCTCCCAGCCATCTGGAATTCCATCGCCCAATACATCGAGGGGCACAGTAGATAACTCATCCCAGAAAAAAAAGTCAGAGTCAGAGAACCTAGGATCGGTCCCTAGCCAGCCATGAGTTCCCGTTGGCCTTTCTACCTCGGTTTGGCAAGAGGTTGAGGAAAGATCTGCAATTTCTCCCCAGCACCATAATCCATCTCTCTCTGTAATCCAGTCTTGTGGGGTTCCAAATAGGTATTCTTCAGTGTTGGTGAACTTTTCGCCCAAGTCAACTAATCCATCACTATTGAAGTCGAATCCATCTCCACATCCCCAACTAAAGTCAATTTCGCATCTGTCAAAATCCGATAATGCATCAATAGGGTCTAAAGGATCAAAGTATCGACATTCCCAGAAATCATTCGGATTTATTGGGTCATTTGGGTCTGCCAAATATAGACCTCCTGACGTGCACATATGGACCTCATAACCGTCAGGTAATCCATCGCCATCTGTATCTGAAACCCGTGGATCCAGATATTCTCTAATTCCAGATTCGGTTTCCTCGGGACCCTTTCCAGTGAGCCCATTCCTCTCATCGAAACACTTGTCCAGAGTATACGGCCAACAATACTCCTGGAGTGCGGTAAGCCCGTCGTTATCATGATCGGTTAGGTTATCAGTTGAATCAGTTGGGTCAAGGCCTTGTATTGAGCCTTGAAAAGTAGGTAAATCTAAAATTACTTGATCTCCGAAAATTACCTCATATAAGTCTGGAATTAAATCCCCATCTTGATCGGTTACGGGCGATTCCGTACCCTCCGCCGAGTTGGGATCTGTAGATGAGACCGGAGATTGGGGCCTAGTCTGAGAAACAAATACCAGCGAAGAAAGAACCAGTATTGAAACAAAAAGTGCTGTTTGCTTCCTTCTCATAGACACGTCTCCGATTGATTTCCCGGCTTGACAGATTTATCATGATGATGGAGCGTCGTTCGGACAGAAAAACTAGTCTTTGTGCAAAAAACTTTGTACATCAAACATTCTTCTCATAGAGAAAATTATGGATTGGTTCAAAGGGCGTCTGTTTTAGGGTACTGTTGTGAGCATGGGGATTACACATTTGGGGTCTGGGAGCAGGGGAAACTCGGTCCTACTAAGTTCGGATTATTGTAACGTCCTAGTTGACTGCGGATTCAGTCTAAAGCAAACTGAAAAGAGGTTAGAAATTGTGGGAGTTGATCCAAGTTCTATAGATTCAATTGTAGTAACTCATCATCATAAAGACCATTCAGGGTCTGCATTAAGGGCCTCTAAGAAATGGGACTCATCACTACACTGCAATGCCATTACTGCATCTAGAATGGGTTGGGGTGTAGATAGTGAATGTTCCGTATTTGGTAGTTTAGAGAGGATCGAGATCGGGCCAAAGCTAAGCATACTCACAGTTCCAGTCCCTCATGATGACTCCGATAATGTTGCGATAATTGCTAGTGATGGTTCGGGAAATAGAGCCGGGATAGTTACTGATTTAGGCGAAGCTACGAATGACCTAATCGGGCATCTGTCAACTTGCAACCATATCTCCATCGAGGCAAATTATGACCATGATAGGCTTATGGGCGGCCCATATCCAGACTCTCTAAAAAGGAGGATCTCAGGAAGGGGAGGTCACTTATCGAATTATCAAACTGCGGGAATTCTAAGTCGAGTCATGAGTCCAAATCTGGAAAGCATTGTTCTCTGTCACCTTTCTGAGAAGAATAACGCGCCTCATCTAGCGGAAAGTGAAGTATTGATGGCAATAGGTGAAAGATTTGAAGGATCCCTGTCGATATCAAAACAGACTGGTCCAGAGTTTAGCTATTGGTGTGGAGAATCTGTTACTAACATATTAGCTTCTGCATGACTCTATTTTCCCATTACAGCCCTATGAACTGAATTCTGCACTTCTCTCATTCTCCCTACTGCTCCTAATTCTCTGAAAAGGGACAAAGATCTCTGGAGATAGCTCATCCTCTGGGAACGGTCAGACTCAACCTCACCAAGCCTGGCGAGTAATTCTCCTTGGAGCATTCGGAAATCATTAGACTCTGCTACTGCTAAACCATTTAGATAGTGCTCCGCGGCCTCTTCTCTGCGTCCTGCGTCGACTAGGACCTGCCCCAATAACATCTCAACTTCAACTGCACTTTGAGGGTCGTTTAGATCGGAAAGTGTCTCTAGTGCGCCAGAATAATGGAGTAATGCCAGATCGTTATCGGAAATTTTTGCGTAATACCTTCCTAACACCGCTCTTGACCTGGCATGAAGGAAATCTTGGCCTTTTTCCTTTGTTTCCTCGTAAGCAGATAACGCATGCTCTCTTGCACGATCCAACTCCCCCATCTCAATAAAGGCGGATGCAAGTCTAATCCTGGCATCATTTAGTTCGGGATCTTTTTCCTTCTCCAACAATTCTTCAACATTACCATATACCTCAAGTGCCCTTCTTGAGTCCCTCCTTCTTCTGAAGATGTGACCCATGTTATTGTAACTTCTCGCGGCTCCAACCGCATCTCTAATTTCAATCTGAATCTTCAATGCGTTTCTATGCAATTCCAGCGCGTCATCCATTGCCCCCCTCTTCACTGCAATATCTGCTCTAGCCGATAGCAAGCGTGCTAACTCAAGTGTAGGCTTCCTTGAGCCTAGGTTCTTCGCTGCTGCATTATACTCCTCTTCTGCTTGGTCCCACATACCTTGGATGGCTAGAATGTCCCCCCTTAGTTCCCTTATCAAAGCCCAGCTTTTCAAATCGAATCCCCCACTTTCTAGCGAGTTTAATATTGAAAGAAGCTCGGTATGTCCAGAGCTAACAAGGCCATGACCTTCTGACAGGAGAACTTCTGCCAGGCCTTCTTCATCTCCGGTTTGACTTAGATGATGGATGAATTCAATCCTGTCTGCAGCATTTTCCTTCCTCCCACGATACCAATTGACAGCTGAGGAATGAAGACTATGTCTCATCTCTTCGTCCATTGAACGCATTAGGAATTCCCGTACTAGATCGTGAACATCATAATTGTCCGCGTCTGATTGGCGAGCAAGTCCTTTCTCGACTAAATCGTCAAGAAGGTCTATTCCTTCCTCAACCTGGTGAATTGCTCGGATAGGAATGGGTTCTCGGAAAACTGCGATAGCGCCGAGGAGTCTTTTTTCTGATCCAGAGAGTCTGCTGAATATCTCTTTCTCTACAAAGGCTTCAAGCGTGGCATGAAATGTTTCAGCAACGTTTCCCCTATTAATTAATTCAAGTATTAGCGGATGACCTCGAGAGAGTGAGTAGATATGGGAGAACTGATCTGAATCCATTTTTGGCAATGCTGTCAGTATTTGTCTACTTGACTCCTCATCAAGGCCTTGTAGAGGCATTACTAGTGTGACAATGTTGCCAGATTGATCGGCTTCGGGAACAACCATTCTGAAAGATCTAGAAAACATGACCAAACCTACTTCTTTCAGCGAGTTGATTCTAAGCGTGAGTTCACGTAGAATAGAGAATAAGGTCTCGTCTCCGACCTTGTGTAAATCGTCTATTACGATCAATGAAGGAGATTCTGATAGTCCTTCCTCGATTAGATTTACCGCCATGTTGGTTTGTGGGACAGGAGAAGCTGTTAGATAATCTGAAAGGTCGTTATATCCAATGGAGGAAAGCCATTCAGCACAAGCCTCCAAAAATGCTCTTGATCCTTCCCAATCTTGGCATCTATGATAAAGAAGATTTCTTCGGTGAGTAAAACGATCAAGAATCTTTGCGCATAGAGAGGTTTTTCCAATCCCAGCAATTCCTGGCACTAGAATTGATGCTGACTTTGCTTCGAGGAGTTTTGCCATAACATCAATTTCTTTCTCTCTTCCGTAGAATTTCCTAGTTCTAGGAAGGTCATTCAAATAGGAAACTAATTGCTTTTCGATATGTTTTGATAAGTCCCTTTCAATCAATTCTGGAGTTAATCCAGACAAATCTATTGTTCCATTTTCGTCCATGTATCGTAGCATGTCCACATGCCTTAGTGGGAGATCTGTTTTCTCTATCGCATCTGCCAAAGTAGTATTGTCTGATCTTCCGTCGGGTTGAACAATCCGTACGGAAATTTCAGAGATTCTCTCCCAAATCTCATTGGAAACCTTGGCTCCTTCATCAGTCAAGAAGTAAGCTTTTCTCTTCCTAGATACCCCAGTAACATGGGCCTGTCTCTCGATGAGGTGACCTGCTTCCTTCATTCCAGAAATTGCTCTGGGAACGTTAGATCTTGCAATGGAGACAGCATTAGCAATTCCCATCTGAGAAAGTGCGAAAGGAACCTCGACTTTATCCGAATGGTCAACATAGTCACTGAGATGGAGAAAAATCCTCTCTTGGACCCCGGGCCTAGTCATGGCTCCACTGGACATAGCCCTGAACTCACTAACTCACTCAATAATGTTGGTTTTACATGGGAGCCTAGTCTTGGAAATTTGGATCCGGTACCCATTCCTCATTGGAAGGGTCCCACAACCACCCAGGGTGATCTTCGAACTTCTGTAGATTTTGATTGAAATCCGACTCCTTTTCTCCGTAATCATCTGAAATTTCTGCGGGCCTTTTTGTTTCGGAATCGTCCTCTTCAATTTCAAGTCCGATAATGCCCGTGAAGAAGGCAAGAGATACTAGGGCTATGAGGACAATTATTCCTATACCTAATAGTAGCAGTAAGTTTGAGGATTCTGCTTCTGGCTCTCCCTTATTGATCGATGAAACCTCCGTAGTTTGACCGCCATATGAGAATTGAGGGATTGATGAGTCTCCTTTTATTCTTGAACCGGGAACTCCAAGTTCCCATGTTCCATTGGACGAAACAATCGTATTGTTCACTGGAACCCCTCCAATTAGAACAGATACTTGCTTACCAGGAAGGCCCTCTCCAGAATAAATAGCCATCTCATCCTCTTCCACCCATAATCTGTCAGGCTCTTCGATGCTGAATTGCAGTGGAACAACTCTGAAGGTAACAGGGTTTGAGTTTATCCTTGACTCCCACTTGTCCGTCGCGATGAATATTACATTTTCCAGAGTCCATGTAAGTACGTCGTCATCGTAGAATTGCATCAAATAGGGATCGTATCTTGCCACACCATCAGGTCCAACTTCGACCCATAGAGGAAACATGTCATCCGTATCTATTGATGTATCATTGTACACCGAGATATATTGGATATCCCCATCAAGATCGGAGAAAAAGGAGTTTAAGTCTATTTCAGCTGAGGTGCACTTGTCTACCGAGTTCGAGTCGCTGTCACAGTACAGGGTAATCTCTTCTCGCCATTCCGACCCGTCAAATTGTGGTTGATTATTGCCTGCATTTGGGGGATTGTCAGCAATTATCGAGACATCTGACCATTCGCTGTAATCTATCCCATCATATGATCTAATTCGAAGGAGGTACTCGGCATCATGACGAAGGTTGTTAGTATCCCACAATATCTCCCATTCCCCTAATGCTGAGATTTCAGTCGTACTGGCTTCATCGATGATGATGAAGTCATTAGAGACGTCCTTGACTTGGAGGTCTATTCTAGTTACGGTTCCATCAAAATCTCTAGCTACCCCATTTATTGGAGTCTCCGATGAAGTGGAAATTCTAGTTCCAGAGTAGGGTTCGTTAATACTGATTGTTGGTTGACTATTCCTATTGTCCACGGATAGAATAAGAACCACTGGTTGGCATTCGTCAATAATTCCAACACAGAAGTCCGAGTCAGAGGCCCATATCGTAAAATTATAAGTTGCCAGCTCATATGGTCGTGATGAAAAGTCCCATGTCCAGGAGAACATATCACCCGGGCCGTAGCCAATAGAAGTGGTAACTTCATAATTAGGGCCTTCTATTTTTACATATACTTCTCCGACATCAGAATTGCATTCTGAAGGGCACCCATAAGGATCTTGCGCATAGCCCTCGAAGTAAACTTCCCCGTTATCATGAGGTGAGAATGAGCTCGGGGTTGTTACAAAGATTGTAGGCGGTTGAGTATTGAGTTTAATTGTTCGAGAGACTACTTGACTGTATTCTAGACCATCAAAGGCCCTGAACTCAAAGGTATAATCGCCTTCTCCGGCCAGACCAGTCATATCCAAATTATAGTACCATGAACTGAATGGCCTATTGAATCTAGAGACTTCACCCTCTGAAACACCGCTAGTGTCAATTGCAAACTCTGCATCCTCCCATGAGCCTGTGAAGGGATCCTTGACCTGAATTGCGTGGACGTAGCCCCCTTGATCCCACTGAGCCAATTCATCGGTTTGATAGCTATTTGCCAACTGGCCATCGTGCGCGCTTCCAGTAATGTTGACTACCCTACGGAATGACTGCCCGTTTTCCTCTGTGACTACAACGGTTGGTGCCTGATTTTCCATGTTGGCTGTAACCTCAAGAGATGTGTCTTCAAGAGTGAATTCACCTGAGTAGTAACCGAAACCGAATTTGTATGAGGTGTACCTGTACATGGATAATTCCCGGGTACCGGCGTTATAGTCGCAACTCGGATCATCGGTATCTATGGATAGATCGCCATCGTTGTCTATTCCATCTGAACATGAATCCTCGTACTCGTCATCTGCGAAGCCATCTGGATTATTACCCCCTCCAAGACCTCTGAAATCCAGATGGAAATTTGAAGGTAGTGCCACCCAAGGGGTATATCCATCAGTACCGGAATTTATCCTATAGAGATCGTTTCCCAAAGCATCCTCCACTACAACTAGTGCATCAGTAACCTTTTCCCCGTCTATCAGAGATTGGAAACGAACTAGCTCGGCTCTGCTAACCTGTACTGCGTAGTGGGTAGGTTGGGTTGCTATCTGTATGTTTGAGAGATCGAGGTTCGTCAAATCGGCGAAAGTGAAAACTGTTGAGTTGTTGTCCATGCTAACTCCCAGAGGGAAATTACGAGGAGTCATGTTCTGACAATTTGCGCAGGATTTGACTGGAGTGGGAATAATGCTGCCTTGGAAGAAATTGTCCGGCCATGCTTCTTGATCGGGCCAAGAAAGTTTCACAGGGTATTCGCCAGAAGGCGGAGATGGGATGTGCTCAGACTGAGCTGTTACTGAGCTCTTGGTCACGTTATAGACAGATTTTGCGTCATTCCAGTCATTCTCTGCGAAGTAGCCCAAAGAGCCATATTGTTCGGATTCAGCGGCGCCGCTATCGTAATTCTTGATTATTGCACCTGTATTTTCAATATCGAAATTATTCCTCTGGATGTCAAGTAGAGAGCCGATTGCCCGAATCCCATCTGCATTTCCAGTAGCGGTGATAATATTATCATACATTGTCACGCCCGTGACATAGGCATGAATTACAGGGCAAGGAAATTGTCCGTCCCAATTAGTATTATCATTACAAGTGCCAGTACCGTCATAGGAAATTGTATTGTTAGCTAGGAAAAGTCTGGATGGTTCCCTGATTGCCTGAGAACCATATCTTCCGGCTACTACTGGAGTCAGGGTCGTTTGGAATATTGAGTTATTCTCCGCAATCACATCATATGAGCCTCCGAGCCATAGCCCGAAATATCCGTTTATCGGTCCGATCTCATTTTCATGGATATGGACCTCGCTAGATAGCACACTAATTCCCGAACCGCCTGATGCACCTTCGATGTCATTATTGTACGCAGTCACAAGCGCGCCGGCATAAGCAGTTATTCCCGCACCTTCTGAGGTTGTAATTTCATTATCCGAAATATCAACCTCGAATGAGGTTGATCCTACAGCCTTCTTGCTATTAACGTCGATTCCATTACAATTAACATTGATGACGGTGTTAGTTACTTTGCCAGCGGAAGTGAATAATGCAATTCCATAATCTCCAGATACAATTTCTGCGTTATCTATTTCGATGAACGAGTCTTGTGCCCAGATTGTAGCCCTCCCACCGTCTCGCTGACCACAACCGTTGTCTGTACCTGTGAGGGAAACGTCTGAAAGAACAAATGGATTGATAGAGGAACCTGAAGAGTATATCTGCAAGGCT
>JAYZLO010000035.1:0-4386 GCA_036154175.1 Thermoplasmatota archaeon
GTTAATGTTGACTATATCGTAGGACAAACCGAGATCCTGCATACATGCCACTGCTTGTCCTGCAAAGGCTTCGTTTATCTCCCATAAATCAATATCGGACACAGAAAGTCCTGCCTTCTCTATCGCCTTCAGGCTGGATGGGACTGGCCCATAAGCCATGATTCTGGGCTCAAGGCCAACGATTCCCCAAGATACGATTCTGGATAGTGGCTCATCCCCATCAGCTTCGGCTCTGGATGCTGACTTGACCACAACAGCGGCAGCACCATCAACAACCCCCGATGCGTTTCCTGCTGTAACCAAAGATTCAGGTCCGAAGTGTGTCCTCAGGCCCGAAAGTGTCGAAACTGTTGTGCCGAGTACTACGTGATCCTCGTGAGTATAGTCGACAGTGCCATCGGATGTCTCCACTGGCACTACCTCTTTTTGCCACACTCCTGATTTAATACTAGACTCAGTCCTCTGGTGACTCAATGCCGCGTACTCATCGGCTTGTTCGCGTTTCACGCCCTTTCTCCGACAGAGCTCGTCGCTAGTCTGGGCCATGAACATACCACTAACCCCGTCGACTAGATTGGTGAAGAGGTAATCCTCCATATCCTGTGTTAGCTCCTCTCCGGCTGATGGCGGCCTGCCCAGCTTGTATGTGTCCCTCATGCCCCTAAGGACGTGCGGGGCCTGGCTGAGGTTCTCCATACCTCCGGCCACAACTACCTCGGCCTCTCCGAGCATGACCATCTGAGTTGCACTAATAATCGATTGGGCCCCGCTACCACAGAGCCTGTTTAGTGTCAGCATGGGAACTTCCTCTGGAATCCCCGATCTGAGTCCAGCGTGCCTAGCTCCGAAGATAGCCTGGCCAGAGGTCTGCAGTGCATGACCCATCACTACATGATCGACGGTGCTAGGGTCCGTACCAGTACTCTGCATTGCCCCCCTAATTGCGAAGGTTCCCAGCTCCTCGGCGGAAATAGACGCTAGTCTGCCGCCAGGCCCTCCATCCCCTCTCTTACCACCTAACCACTCACAGAATGGGGTCCTTGCACCCCCTACAATTACTGCACTATCGGGCATTAGCAGACTTCCACAATTTTCAGGATTCATCGGATTCATCGGTCATGGAACCGAGATAATCAGGAAGTTCTACTCCTGACATTTTTGCGACATCATGGATTGGGGGTAGACTCTGTACGAGGCTGCTAACGAAGTTACTCGTAGCAGAGTTACCATCTGCATTATTTCCACTATCCCAAACCGTAATCTTGTCAATCTTCAGGTTTCTAATGGCCTCAGTCTGCGCGGAGACCATTGCCTCTATCTTCTCCACCATGAGAAGAGTGGCAGCTGCCTTTGGATCACCAGAAGCGCTGGCTACTAGGCTGTCGTACCCTTGTGCCTTAGCATCCAGAACCTTCTGAATACCCTCGGCCTCAGCCTCATACTTTGCTAAGATTGCGTCCGCTTCACCGCGCGCGATTCTCCTTTGTCTCTCTGCCTCGGCATCTGCTGCAATCTCTACTTGTTGCTTGGCAATGGTCTCACGAGCGATCTCGCTGGCCCTTAGTTTCGATTCCTCTTCTTGATAAACGGCCTTCTGAATCTCGGCCTCGGCCTGAGCTGTTGCCACATCTGCTCGCTGTTTCGCGGATGCCTCTGCCTCTGCTAGGTCTGCGTTTGCCCTCGCAATCTCTGCCTGTGCAGCGTTCTCACCACCGACTGCCATAGCTTCTTGCTGCTCCACATAGACACGTTGGTCAGCCTCTGCAGCCTTTCGTCCCTTCTCGGCCTCTGCGGTATTCTGTGCAACTTGGATCTCCTTTACACGATCTGCCTCGGCCTTTCCTATAGCACCGTCCCTCTCGGCGTTAGCCACGTCTATCCTTGCCTGCTCGACTGCGGTGGCTGCCGCTTTCTTGCCGATGCTCTCAATGTAGTCAGACTCATCGGTGATATCTGCTATATTGACGTTAATTAGGTACAGTCCAACCTTTCTCATTTCTGCCCCTACATTCTTCTGGATGAGCTCCAAGAACGAGTCTCGATCTTGGTTAATCTGCTCGATTGTGAGTGTAGCAACAGTGAGGCGGAGCTGACCGAAGATTATTTCCTTGGCCATCTCCTCTATATCTGAGACTTTGAACCCAAGAAGCCTCTCAGCTGCATTATTCCTCACTGCCTCTTCCGTTGAGACGCCTATCGTGAAAGTGCTGGGAACGTTGATTCTGATATTCTGTAGGGAAAGTGCCCCTCTCAGGTCAATATTGATGGTCATCGGTTTGAGGGAAATGTATGCGAAATCCTGGATTAGCGGCCAGACCAAAGCTGCTCCCCCATGAAGAACTTTGGAAGGTTTGGCTTTGCCATCGGGAGTCCTTTGAGTGCGACCATAGATGACCATTATCTGGTCTGGTGGGCATCTCTTGTACCTTTGAGCGAAGAACATTACGGCGGCCACGAGTACAAGAACTACCGCAAAAATCATGATTGAGGCGATGAAGCCTGCGCTTCCACCCTCATGGTCATCTGCAACCGCTACTCCTGATGCAAATATGGTTACAAGTACGGCGGTCATAGTTCTAACGAGTGTAAATCTCTTTCCTTTGCAATCTGACATAGTATCTACTCACTCTTAGCAGGGGTACCCCCCCTAAGAATCCTTACCCGGAAGGATCACTTTTCTCAAGTAGAAAACTGTGTAAAAAGTCCGTATTTACGTTTTTTTCACTACTAGGACTTCCCCGAGTACACCGACTACCTCGATGAATGCATCTGTAGGGATCTCATTTTCTCCATCAGACTTCGCATTGTAAGTCCTGAGGGCACCAGACACCTCAACGGTAACCTGCCCCACCCCATCCCCCGGAATTCTGAGATAGACCTGGCCCGTGGCCCCAATAGCATCTTCCATTTCTATGGATCCGTCTTGTTGTAGGTCGACAAAAAGCTCGAATAGTTTTCCAGTCCCGTACATCGAAATGCCTCCGCAGATAGCCCCAGCCAAAACTGCTAGGCTAGTAGCGTCGGAGTCGGTTCTAAGAACATAGAGTCCGCCTAGACCGAAGAACATCATGAATGCCATAATTCCTTGAAATGTTAGGGCTTTGAAGGATGCGTCTGCACCCATGTCAACATCGATTCCGAACAAACCATCGAAGATATCGGTGGCCACGCCACCTATCATTAACAAGAAGAAGTAGAGTACGAATAGTATACCTCCGACCAGGGCGCTGGATGCAAAGATCAGTTCTATTCCGGATACGTCTCCCAATCCTACAAGCTCGAATAGGTCCACCATGATTAACCGAGACGTGATTAAGATTTTACATGTTCGGCTACAAAGTTATTTATTGTGATCCTTTCTTTTAGAGAGAATTAATCCTAGGTACCTCTCTGAATTCATGACCGGCCCCAGCGATAACCCTACAACCATGAATGATATGATGAGGCTGGTATCCTGAGAAACACTGAATGATTCGAGTATAGTGTACGTAAATAGACCCAGAATAAATAGAAATATGGGGATTGCTACTCTTCTGAAGAAGATATAGTAACCAAACATCTGGTCAAAGGCCGGATTTGAAATTGCTTTATCGACGATGTTATCATCATCCCCGGAAGGCATTGTAACTCACTAACCATTAATCAGCAGAGACATGAGGCCGATGAAGGCCATTCCTACGGGGATAGTATACCAAATTGCTTTGATTGGCTTAGAAGAGTTGTCGATTAGTTCCTTTTTTCCTGAGTTCTGATCCGTTACCAATAGGGTTCTCTCAGCTTGGCTGTAGAGCTCCTTGAATTCAGACTCGTTACGAGCTAGGAATATTAGGAAATAAAGGCCCAGTGCGATCGTCCCACTTCCAGTACCCTGGATGACCCTACCGAGAACTTCGGTGGTGCCAGCTTCGAGAATAGCTTCCCCAATCATTATTTGGGCTATTCCTAGGACAAACCAAGTAAGTGAGTCTCTTCTCGCCATGATATCAAGAGGCTGTTGGGACTATTGAACATGACCCCTGTAAGTTCAGGCAATTAGTCGGCTCTGCCCCTAGGCCTAGTATCCCAGATAGCCCATGTTCCCCTAGCTGAAGCGATACTTGCACCTTCTTTTGTTACGAGGGAGCCTTCAACATGGGCTAAATTTCTTCCTATTCTTACTACCTCTGCAGTTGAAACTAATCGGTCTCCTTCCTTTGCAGGATTGAGATAGGAAATATCTAGCTGTGCTGTGGCGCACCACTGATCCTTGGAGATTATGGAAACAAGAGTCCCCCCCATAGCAGTATCCAACAAAGTAGCATGAATTCCCCCGTGAGCCACCCCCCCCATGTTTAGATGCATCTCTCCAACAGTTAGTTCCACCACACAGGACCCCTCACTGAAATC
>JAYZLO010000036.1:0-10667 GCA_036154175.1 Thermoplasmatota archaeon
GTGGAAATGGAGATGTAGGTCGGATCTTCTATCTGCCCAATATTCTAGAGAAGTGAGGCTTCTCTCACCCTCCAAACCTGTAGCAGTGGGAAGAACACTATCTGACCGAACTACCAGTTCGGCGAAAGAGGGAAGCAGTGTTGAGTCTCCATGAGGGTGGAAACGGGCTTCGATGTAGGCTAGTTCCCACATTTCTCTGTCATCATCTCCGTCTGGTGGCGAATAGTGTATGTAGCCAAAGCCAGCTGATACTCCACAGGATATTTCCAGAGAGGTGTTATTGAGAAGTTCAGCTGGATCATAATCGAGACTGCACTGATCCTGCCCACCATTGTCGAATCTTAGGGAGTATGGCGATGAGATAGATGCGAAGGTAATGCCTGATTCATCAGGAGGATCAATTATGCCAAATGGATCGGCGATTGCCGAAATTAGGGTGCTGATAAAATCCTGTCCAGTTGATGCGAGATCGAAATAGAGTCTTTCTATTCCGACCTCGAATTTGAAATCATTTGGAGGCATTGTGAATCTGGAGTCGATGACCCATACATACGACTCTCCGCCGCCTAGATTCAGGAGAGTGCCAGAATCTGAATAAGAGAACGCCTTGATCAACGAAACGTGTAGAGACTCCATAGCAAGCCAATCCAAGTCTGAGGCGCTATTGCCGACTTCTTTTACTGTAAACTCTACGCCGGGCTCTACCCATAGTGTGCCATCCTCAATACCCCAGCCACCGATAAATTGGAGGTCGACTTTGAGTCCTACCTGTATGTCGTCGTCTCCATCACCATCAACGTCCATGGAGTGAAGTAGGGCGTCTGTATTTGTGTTCAGTATCGAGAATAGGGATGCACTGAATGAAACCACCTCGTAGCTCTCTATTATTTCACCATCCTTATTCTCATACTGCGTCCAAATCACGTAGTCTGTAATATTGAACAGGGTCTGCCAGATATTGTCAACCATTCCAGGATTAGTTCCGCCGTTAACGAGAAGGTCGTAAGGTGCAGGGTGTATGGTTTCAGAGGGAATAGTGGTTACCATTGAGAGTCCTTCAATAGCAGGTCTAGCTGCAGAAATAGGACTGGTTTGATCGGAGTCAATTATCGAATTCTGGATAGCTTGGATTTGATTTTCCGCTAGAGGCGAAACAGAGTTAGAAGTGACGAAGGAGTCTCTCTCACTCAGCATCTCGCTTAGTTCTTCCAGAACTCCGAAGTCACTAGACTCTATTCTCGGCTCACCATGTACGTTTGTGAAAGGAAGTAGAATCGGCAAGGCCACGACTATTGTCAGTAAAAATGAGATTTTTGAGGGAGCTTTCCGACCACCCGGGGTGTCTTGTTCTCGGGCCATAGTTGATACTCACCTCATAGAGGTGCTCTATAGGGTATTGCCCTACTGGATACTGAGAATATCACAATTGTATAGTATTCTAGTTTAGACTTATCCTTTGTTCATGACCGCAATAGGGACAGTTAGTGTAGGCCTCCAGTACTCCTTCTGGAAGTGAAATCTGGAATTCCATCGAACAGCTCTCGCAAGAACTCCTAATTGTTCTATCTTCGGAGGAATCATCGGGCTTTGGAGAGTCTTGCAGGTCTCCCAATAGATCCTGCTCCAATTCATCGACCTTCTCAGGCTTGGCTTGTGGCTTCTCTACGCCCAGCATGTCGAATAGATCTGGATCGGCCGGCGGGATTGGCTCGTCCTGAAATGAAGATTGGAAGGGAGAGTACCCTGAATCCGATCCCCACATCTGCTTCTGCATCTCGGAGGAAGGTGGTGGTGGGGGCAATTCTGACTCTGCTTCATCTTGAGTCTCCTCAAAGTCCGACATCTTCCTACTCACAGCAGAGTTGTAGGCCATGAATGAAACGATTGAAACGATTGTAATCAGAAGTACAATAATTCCTCCTATTGCGATTATTCCTAGGCCGCTATCGTCCTCATCCTCTGAAACTATCACCAGTATCTCAAGGTATGAAGTCAGTCCGGCATCGTTTTCGACAATGAGTAACACATTCTTGGTGCCTTTAGATTGGAATTCATAGAAAACCTGGGGGCCACTATCAAGTAACTCAATCTCATTCTCAGATCCTTGATCGATTATCCATGTGTATTCTAGATCTTCAGATTCGTTATCTAGAGCGAAATTCTGTAGAAGTATCCTTTCACCAACTATTGTCTCAATAATCGGTGAACCCAAAACTTCTATCTCCGGAGCAGTGATGTCAATGAAGTTCACTAAAACATCCTTCTGCGATGATTGATCGGACTTATCTGTAACCACTAGAGAGACTACGTGCTGACCAGCTGAGAAATCATTAGATATTGCCAATATTAGGGTAGAATTGGGCTCAGATACCTCATAGTTTGACTCAATAATCTCCCCATCAAGCATCCAGTCCAGTCTACTTACCCCCCAATTGTCAGAGAACGATGCCCTGATCTCGAGAGTATCACCGAATCCTTTGGTAATTTCAGTGGAGGTTTCCATTGAAATCTCAGGTGCTGTGAGGTCTAAGACTGTGATAGTTCTGCTCGAGTCTGCTCCTCTGGAATCAGTTGAGATCCCATTGAGGGTTACGACGAAGCTTCCTGGTTCGTTCCAAGTGTACTCGATAGTCTGTTCCGAACCTTCAGGATTCCCATCACCGTTCATGTCCCATGTGAAAGAGTTCGTTGAGAATTGTTGAGACCTGTTAGGCGTTTCTAAGGATGAAAAGGTTACCACTTCCCCCACATTTACGGTATCTAGATCGGTCTCGCTCGATATTTTTGGGTCCAGTATTGGCGTGAGTGTGACAGTAACTGTTACCGCTGCATCTTGAGTTCCTGCTCCCCCGCCCCCAGGTCCAAGTCTGTTATCCACGATGATGTATAAAGGATCATCATAGTCATCATTAACCATCCATGGAAAGTATCTCTGATCATTTACAAATAACATATCTGCAGAGGCTATTCTCAGAGAAGATGACCAGTTCGTACTTGGAGAATAGTAAGATAACGCAGTCTCAGTCATAACGAAAATATCAGGATCTCCCTCCATTGTCCTCGCATAGATATTGACGAATGTGCCTTCATCTACGTAAAAAGGCCCGTGAACTATTGAGAAGTCGTCTGGATTCACTCTGTGGATTGAGTCCGATAGGGTAAATTGGTCACTGATAATCTCGCCGCCATTAAGGGAGATTTCTGCATCAAACCCTCCTTGGGACCCTTGTCCAGAATCCTGGGGATGGGCCAGATTGTCGATAACAAGATACCAGCGTGTTTTGGCCCTATCAGTTGGGACCTCCCAGTGCCACTCTCCAGAACCGCTGAAAGCTTCGAAGACTGATTCGCTTATCCAAACTGATTCCGATCTGTAAGAGCTCTCGCTCTGGTAAACCTCTATATTTGCAGCTGGAAAGAGAAGGATATCGATTTGGTTATCAGAAGAGATTTCGAAGAATATGGTGCTTCCAGGCTCTCTTTCACCCAAATCTACCCTCAAGCAAGATTGGTCTGGAATACTCCAATCTCCAGGAAGTGAGTCTATAGAAGCGTTAGAACATGTAATTATGCCTCGAGTAGTAATTGCCTCCGTAGAAGCTGACGATGCTAGCATGATCGTGATTACGAGCATATGGGCCAATCGCATGGGTGTCCGTCCGCAATTACCTTTTGAACGGTATCGCCATAACGTTCGATGAATTATCCTATGGGTTTCTCGGAACTGGGGTCTGTGGAAACCATCTCAAAAGAACAACATCACCCACCGACCTAACCCAATTCCAAGGTACTGCAACATGAGTCCGCCCCTCCACAAGAGATTCTGGGGGGTCTGAAACAAAGATGTGGGTACATGACCAACTGTTGACATCTATAACGGAGTCATGCACAGTTCCTAGTAGCCTACCATCGGGTATGATAACAGGTAGACCTCGTATCTCAGACGCATGACGGTCCGCCATGTATAGCTGCCACTCACCATGTGGCATCAATATGACGGAGAGAACGATTCCTTCCCTCTATTCTTGTTCGCCTTTAGACTTGGTCGGAGCTTCTCTGCCCCTTTCCCCTTGTTTAGGAGCCCCCTACCCTTCTTTCCTGCTCCGGTCTTTCCTCTAAACGCTCTTCCTCGGTGGCTAGTTCCCGACGCCACCCACCCCAGATCCTTATCTGACTTGATTGCGGGATGAGACGGATCAATCATTATGACCTCATAGAACTTATTCTTTCCATCCTCTCCTACCCAGTACGAGTTCAGTACCTCCATATTGGGATACCTCCTTGCGGTTCTCTCCTCTGCGATCCTCTGAATTGACTTTGCCATTGTGATCTTCTTTATTCCGGCCTTGGATGGTTTCCTCTTCATGTGAATCTTGCCCTTCCTCAGACCACCTCGTCTAACTCTAGTTCGAACCACAACAACACCTTGCTTAGCCTTGTATCCTACTCTTCGAGCGGCATCCAATCTAGTTGGCTTATCTATCCTTGAGAATACTGGTTCTCTTCTCCAACCTGCCATCCTGTCAATTCTGTATCTCGATGGTATCCTGTCTTTGGGCTGTTTCCAGACCCCGCTAACGTGCTTGTGTAGTCCCATCGATAAACCTCAGCGGCCCGCCGACCTAGAGCTCATTTATGAGCCTGCTTGCAGTAAGAAGAAACAATGAGTGAGCATATTGGAGAGGTATCTTTCGTCGATATTGATGCTCTGAAGGGTCATGAGGAGGTCATTCCTGACAATCTAATTAAGCGAGAGGAGAAGCTTCTTTCCAGGGGCTTCTACAAGCCAATAATCGTTGACCGGTCTTCCATGGTGATTCTCGACGGGCATCACAAATGGACTGCTGCGGGCAGGTTGGGGCTTGCGAGAGTCCCGGTCATCATGGTCGATTACCTAGCGAATAAAGGCGTATTGGTGGATGTTTGGCCAGATTGTGGACGGGATTCGATAACCAAGACTGAAGTCCTAGACATGGGGATGTCGGAAGATGTATTCCCCCCGAAGACCAGTCGTCACACCCTGCCATTCGAGATACCCTCGATTGGCATACCACTCGGTGATCTGCGGGATTAGTGGCTGGAAAGGTTGAGTTGGTTCCCGATTCGGAAATGCGTTCTTGGAGCGATCGCAGATGAAAACATAATCAGACCCCCGAGTGATTAGCTCATTCCTATGCCAGACGCAGTAGAGAGAGTTTCGTGGGGAATCCGGAATCTCTCAACGACCGTACCAGGACCGGAGACTGGCGGGATACTCTTGGTAGAAGGTGGAAAGAGCGTGGGCCTAGCACTCTGCAGAGAAATGCTTTGCGAGGAAATCTACGAAGGAAGGCCGGTTCACTGGATTGATGGGGGCATGAGTCTGGACCCCTCCGCTCTTATTCGCCCCCTATCGGATAGGGGCAGAAATCCGAGTAGTCTCTCTCTACTACGCACTTGCAGAGCCTTCACTGCCCATCAGATGCATGAGCTAGTCTCAAGGCTGGAGGAGGACTTGCTCGTATTCGAGGACGGCGGGGACGTTCGTTTGGTTGTCCTGAGCGATCTCGCGGGCATGTTTGCAGATAACCAGGTGAAGAAGGCAGAGGGTATTGCGATGCTAGAAAACTGCCTGAGGGTGAGTAAGAGTATTGCTGAAGAGAAGAATCTGCTGGTGGTAATCACCGTCGTCAGAAAAAGGTCCCCCTCGCTACCGAAGACAATGATATCGACTATGAGGGGCCAGGCTGATGATAGGATATCTCTGATTTCCTACGGAGGGGGGCAGATGACTGCGAGGCTAGACTCCCTCGGAATAACCGTACGCCCCCTGTCTAATCGAGCCCCCTATCCAAGGCTGAGCGATTTTACTGGAGAATCCCAATCATCAAGCGATGTCTGCACAGAGCCACCTCTGGAGAGCCTCTCCTCGGAAAGGCCGAACGGTGACAGCAAGGACGATGCGGCACGAAGCGCTAGTGCCTCGTAGTACTGAACATCGCCTCTCTGACCAACGACAGAAGGGCTTCTGGAGATGACCTCTGAACCCATCCTTACCCTATCCTCGGGGACCGATCTAGATCTGCCCACGACGACGAAACGGACCTTTCGTCCAGGAGGGTTACTCTGTCCTATCGACTCACCTCTGAGCAATGCAGATGCGGTGAGGTTCAGTACTCTGTGCTCTCCTGCCCTTCTCCTGACCCTCCTGGAGACTACCAGTTTCGAAAGTGGCACCTGTCCGGTTCTCAGTTCTCCGATCCGACTACGAAATATGGAGATGCACCGTCTGACCGCATCCTCCGGAGTGCCCTCCCTGAGTTCTTCCAGGATCTCCTCCTGTATGTCCCGTACCCACTGGCAAGTGGAATGCTGCCTGAGTTCTATCCCCCTTACTTTCCATCCCTTCCTGCCGTAAGCGAAGTACTTCGTCAGAGAGGAAACTCCGGTGGTCCTGTTGGGAACGAAGGCTATCCAATCGTAGATGTCTTCGAGTTCTATCGGAATCCCAGAAGATGCCTCTATCTTCAATATTAATGAGTCGATTGATTCCGCCTGCTCGGATTTTGTCCGCCCTTTGACATCGACCAACCAGATGGAGTCCACTATGGCGTGAAGGCACTCCCAGCCGTCCTCCTCGGCCATTCTCTTCGACTCCAGAAGGATATCCCTCGACCAAGCGCATATCGATTCGTGACATTCTATCCTCCCGAATCTGGCGTTCCTATAGCCAGTGTAACCGAAGCAGGTGACAAGGAGCCATTTGAGTACGTTCTGCCTCCTGTCCCAAGAGTCTCCCTTCTTCGTAGACCTAGCCTTCAGCTGTCTGCGCCTGCTAATGATGGGTGCGACTACCCGTCCCAGAAATCCATGCCTCAAAGTGCAGGAGTGAGCCCTAATCTCAGGGACATTGAGTTCTAGGTCAATGGGCGATGACTGTCGTCTCTCTATCGACCTACAGGCTTCATCGGGATCAAGGGGGAGTCTGCCGCTCCTCAGGCTGGTGCGATTGGTTGGGTCGCAGCATTTGCAATTCATCGTCTCGGGACTTATGTTTCGCGTTGCTATGATGCTGGGGAAGAGGCTTGTGAAGTCCAGTTCGAAGACGTTCCTGTGCACGCCAGGAATGGGGTCCAGGTACAGTCCCCCTCTGTCTGCCAGAATCATCTCTGTGCCGTCCTTGAGGTCCTCGGCCCTGTTCTTCTTCCACGGGACGAGGACGCCGTCCTCCATGGACTGCCTGATCTGTATCGCGGAGATCGCGGAACCCGGCGATAGCCTCGATAGATCCTGCATGGGTATCCCCGATGCCCGGGAGAGTTCCATCAGACCCTCTATCCCTCCCTCTTTTCCAATGAATGACGAGTCCATGTCGACGTGCACCCTCCCCTCCAGCGCGTGGTAAGCCTCGGATCTGACGAGCCTTCCGTAACTCCAGTTTGTTATCGCCTTCCGCCTGAGCACCAGGTTCCTCCTCATCCTGCCCAGACGTAGGGCCTGCCCGCTCGATGAGGCCATCGAAAGGAGCGCGGGGAAGTCGATGACGTCGCCCTTCCTAGTCAACAGGACGTCCGGGTCCATCCATCCGACAGCTCTCTCGAGTTCGTGGATGAAGCTCTCGGGCTCTCGCCCGGGGCTCATTGAAATGCGAATCGATCCGAGCTTTCCGGGACTTCTGCCATCACCCATATCGGTCAGGGTAGCGAATCTGATTTCTCCTCGGGGAGTTCTCTTCCCGTAGGAGTCACGGCAGTCCACCAAGAGCGATGCCCTGCTGATGGCAGGGGGCTCCCACTCCTCTTCGGTGTCCTCTAATGGCTCAATACCTCGATTCGAGACCCTTGCCCTGCTCATGGGACGTACTCCCATATCGAAAAGGAATCTCTGAGTGGGCCTGGGATCCATGGAGAAGATCTGGAAGTCCTCCCATCCTCCCAGAGACAATATGAGATTCGCCACCCTTGACAGCATTCCTGTCCTAGAGACCTCGACTGCGAGGACCTCTGTCTGCGTTGTGGATTCATGACTTAACAGCCTCTTTTCGAAGCTCGTTGAGAGTTCACCGTGCGAGGCTCGGACTCCAGCGTCCTCAAGCCTTTCAGACAGCATTCTGAGTTCTACCGAGCCTCCGGAGACGTGTATTACCGGCAACCATGGCACTAGATACTGGGTGGTCTCTCCTCCGTCCTCCTTTATCCAGACGGACATTTGCCCGGACGTCCCATCCTGATGAGCATCAAGCACCCAGCCTTCAGGCATCCCCTCTCGACTCTCCTTCGAGCTTCGATATCCTGGAGCTGAGTTCCACCAGCATTGCAAGCATCGCTGGCTCCAGCTCGTCGGAGGCAGGCAGCATACCACAGGCCGAGGAACGGCTCCTCACGGACTTCAGAAGCCGGTCGAACTCCTCCCTCTCTTCTGATCGGAGGGTCTTCCGAAAGGACGACCAATACTCCGCCCTCCTCTCGATCCTGTCTCTCCAAGTTGGTACCGTTCTTCCCATGGGATCTTGACATTGGATTGGCGGTATGAAAAAGATTTCTAGGGGGATTCGTGAACCTGAAAGTGAAGCGGCCGAAGATTGAGCGTTTAGCAGGCCCTCCGCTAGGCACATGTCACCACTGTCAGGACTAGTGGGGCTATTTCCCCTGTAATCGTGTTGCCCAGACTAGCAGCAGCTGCCCTTCAACGCGTCTTGGGCGCAGAAGCAAGTTTTCGCTGGAACAATGTCTGCACGGGAGCTTCTCTCGTTGAACAGTGCGGTAACCTCTGCGAGCTCCTCTTCGGATCCTCCCTTGGCCTCCAGACAAAGCTTGAGCCCCAAGAGACCCCACATGTTGTCCTTCCAGAGGTCGATGTCCGCTCTGTAGACCTCTTCCGCCTCCTCGACATGTCCCTGCTCTAGGAGGAGGGCGCCTAGGATGTGGCGAACTGGTTGCATCTGACCCCAAGGCTCGTTGTAAGCCAGGTTCAGTGACAGGTCCACTCCTCGGCGTAGCTCGTTGAAGGCCGCTGTAAAGTCGTGGTCGTCGCCATTCTCCTTGGCGAGGAACTGCCTCCTGTACTCAATCTCTCCTTCCAGAATAGCGGCATTGACATTCAGTATCGAAGGTCCCTCTGAGGGATCCTGATACATGAAATTGTTATGCATCATCCTGCCTGCGAGAGCAGGGTTCTCCAAGGCCGCCTTGAACAGCTCTTGCTCGGCCTCGGCCTCTTGGACCATTCCCTTGGAGGCATAGGCCACTCCTCGAGCATAGTGCTGGGTGGCGATGGTAGCGGGGAATACCTCCCCGTCCGTGTACATCTCTTCTGCCAGAATCTCGTCCCACTTGCCGAACCTGATCATGACATGCCATGGCATGGTCACGTAGGATTCCAGGAAGATCGCGCCCATGGGGATAATCCCAGCCAACATGAACTGGGCGCCTCCGTTCTCATCCCCGGCAGGAAGGGTCTCAACTGCCTTCCGAGCGTACTTGAGAGCAGTTTCGTACTGGCCATCGAACATTGCGCACCAGACAACGAAGTGATGGTTGTGCATTCGGTAGAACTTGTAGAACTGCGATTCGTTTCCTGTGATTTCGACGTATCGATCATCGGCTTCCACTGCAGCTATGTTGCAGTCAATGGCCTCCTTCCATTGGCCCACCCATGCATCGATGTGCGAGGGCATGTGGACGAGATGGCCTAGGCCCGGCATCCGCGTTCGCAATACGTCGGCCGCAGGAAGCGCCTTCTCAGGGAACGGCGATAGCTCTAGTGCGTGACAGTAAAGGTGGCAGAGTGCTGGATGGACCTTAGCCTCGTCACTGGACTGGAATGCGTTCTCCAGGATATCGACGAGAAGCAACGTGTTGTCGTCAGCGGGGGTGATCTCACCGGTTGCCGGGTTCTTGTCCCAGAGCTGCCATGCCTTCAGATTCATCAGGGCCTCGACGTATATCGCGGTGACGTCCAGATTGCCTGCGTACTTCTCGTAAAGAGGTGCCATTGATTCGGCGAATGCGACATTCAGCTCGGGGCTGTTGCCCATGTTCAGAGATGCGGGATCAGCTGCATCTCGAGCCTCGGCTGAGTGACGAGTCGCGAGTGCCTTAATCAGGTCCTGCTCCAACTCGCTGCAGTGACTCATCACAGAAAGGCCCTGCTGAATAGCATCATGGCCCGATCCGAGGCCTGGCTCCCAGTTGTAGTTGGAGGAGACACAATATGCGATGCCCCACCAAGCCATGGCACAGTTTGGATCCAGTTCAGTGCACTTCGTGAAGCAAGCGATTGCCTGTTCGTGGTTGTAGTTCAGCATGTGCCCGTAGGCCTCGACGAAGGTCTTCCTAGTCTCATCGTTGGCGCAGGTTACTGAGGCGGCAAACTCGTAGTTGGTTTCATTTCCATAATCATATTCTGTTGGTGCAAGTGACATATTTTTTTACGGAAATTGATATGGTTATAAAACCGTGGTAGAATCATACTTAATCTATGGAATGAGGTGTTTTGGTCCGCGCTCCCGGACTTGAACCGGGGACCCCCTGATGGCTGCCTACAACCAAGTGTTTCCAGTCTACAGTCAGGTGCTCTAGCCAACTGAGCTAAGCGCGGCGCGTTCTAGGGGAGGACCGGAGCTTTATCTCGCTTTCCAGTGAAGGATGGTAAATTAAGGAGTTAGTAGGTACTATTATCCGGCTGAT
>JAYZLO010000037.1:0-18153 GCA_036154175.1 Thermoplasmatota archaeon
CACCGTTTGTATGAAAAAGGAAGAGCCGGTCGCCGGGCCGCTGAGGTGACGAAATGGAGAATGGTTCGATTGTTCACATTGACTATGATTTGTATAATGCAGGAAATGGAAACCTAATTGAGACAACCAGAGAAGAAACAGCAAAGGAACACGATCAGTTCGATGAAAATAGGAATTATTCACCAATGGTAACTATTGTGGGAGATGGTAGACTAATCCCGGGATTTGAGGCTCATCTGACTGATGCAAAATCCGAAGAAAATTATGATTTCGAGATTGAGCCAGCTGAGGCATATGGAGAGAGAGATCAGAACAAGGTTGAGACAATCTCCCAGAATGTTCTACTTAGGAGTGTAAGAGATCCCAATACGCTAGGAATAGGTTCTCCAGTTGAGATTGGAGGTAGAAACGGCATCCTACAATTCATGAGTGCTGGTAGGGCTAGGATTGATTACAACCACCCTCTTGCAGGTGTAACTCTAAGATATAGTTACAAAATTGTAAAGGTTGTCGATGATCGAGAGGAAAAGGTCCAAACACTCCTTAGCATGAACACTGGAAGGGATGACTTCGAACTAGGTTTTGATGGAGATGACCTAACAATAACCCTCCCAGAGGAAATCTCCTATGATCAGAATTGGTCATTTACAAAGTTCTCTCTAGTTACAACTTTGAGAGAGCATGTGGGAGTGGGAACAGTAGTATTCAGAGAGGTTCACGAGCCCAGAAGGATTGACGAAGAAGAATGATTAGACCAGTCTTGGTAGAATTACCGGAATCAGAAGAATTAGTAAAATGAAAATACTGCTCAGACTACTAATTCTGTCAGAAATAACCTCTATTTTCATTGGATGGGCTTTCCGACTAATTTTTTTCAAAACAGAATGTAAGCCATCCCTAACAAGATGCCCTCCATCAAAAGGTATCATAGGAATTAGATTTGCAAAGCCGAGTAGAAAGTTAATCCAGACTAACCAGAAAAGAAAGTCGAATAGCATCAACATTCCATCAGTCCCAAGAAAAGTAGCGACAGCCCCTCCACCAGCAGTGATCATTTCTCTTTCCTCCAGTATCATGGTCTGCCCATCATTTGCAATCGGGGTGTAAAGCATCAGAACTGGTCTAATTAGCGTTGCAACCACGGCCCACTCAGCTTCATATTCACCTTCGACTATCCAAGCGTAGCCATCTACTCCAGCTCTTGAAGAGACCATCCCAGAGACCCCAAGAAAGGCATCTCCGGGCTCTATTTCCAGAGCATCCAATATTCTTTCTTTTTCTTTGATACACTTCTCATATTCGTTTTCTCCGTCACAAGTATCGAGATAGTACTGATACTGATCCCCGAGAGTCACCACAAGCTCTTTTTCAACAGGGCTAGTTCCATCTGAATTTTCTATCACAGTTAGTTTAACAATATCTCCAGAGGATAGAAGCTCCATCTGTTCATCGAAGTCAGCATAACTCTCGATTTGGTTTCCCTGAACTTGAGTTATAGTTTGGAATGGTAGTAATCCTGCCTCTTCCGCGGGTTGGTCCTTGATTATCCCTCTTGCATGGGTTCCTGCATTCTCGGCTACAAATCCACTTGATACAGAACATAGTAGAATTAGAACTATGTAAGTTGAGATAAGGTTGATTGATGGTCCAGCAGCAAAAAGCCTCAATCTGTCTCTCTTAGGCGCTCTATCCATCTCAATTTCTTCGGGTTCTGCAAATGCTCCAATCGGCAAAGGGCCCAATTGTAGGAGTCCAAAGCTTCTAAGTCTCATTCCATGAGCTCTAGCCTGAATTCCGTGACTATATTCATGAATAACTATAGCAACAATCAGAGCAAGTACAGGCCACCAAAATGGAACAAAACTAGTCACTCCGGGAATAAGGAGTAAATCACTAGCGGGAAGAGGATCTTCAGGAGGACTCAGAGCAGCGGATATAGCTCCAAGGATTAAAATTAGTACTACTCCGATCATTACAAAAAAGCATAGCCATATAGAAAACTCTCCGTATAATCTCCAGAATTTTCTAGGTTTGGATATAAACTCTAGGATTCTCATTCCCCGACGGGTTCTAATCATCAGAATAATACCGAGAGCACGCGTTGCGTTAATCCTGTCTAAAATTCCTTCAGATTCACAATATAGCAGTCCTAGATACCAAAATCCAATGATTGCCACTATCCAAAAAGGAACTCCAAAAGTGTAAACCAGGAAAAGAAGTAAAATTGGAAGGATAAAACTTCTCCGCTCCCTCTCTTCTGACATGAGCTCTGTGCACCGTCCAACACTCTTCAATCTGCTCTTCCAAACACAAGAGAAAATAGTAGCCACCTTATCCGAGAGTCATGACAAAAACTAGCTACGACTCTTCCAGGAGGGATAATCGCATCATTGACTCTCTTGTCAGAGAACGTGATAGTATCAGTAGAATTCTAAATCAAGCAGATCTTTCTCAAGTAAAACAATCTATACAGATATTAAACGAAAAGTTAGGAAAAATCGATGAACAGTTATCCAGTCAATCTACAGATTAGAAACGCGCTCAGATTCGGGTTTTTCTCCATTCGCTAACATGCTCCTAGCTCCGTCAGACTTACAAATCAGAGAGAGGAAACGGTGAACAGGCATTCCAGAATTCCAATTCAAGTACGGAGTCCCCCTACCGGTCAGTGGCAATGAGGGAATACTCCTTGATAGATGTCTTAACTTCCCCGTCAGACCATGGACATCAACCTTCATTATCCTCCAACTATCTCCTCTGACTCCCTTGAGTCTGAAAGCATAAAGCGGAAGGAGGCCGCATTTTTCTCCTGTTACTTTCAAGGCCCTGTATTGGTCCATAGTTCTACCAGACAAGTATATCTTATCACTCTTGGAGGTTTTTACTTCTATTGGGAAGCACATGTCTCCTCTAAGAGCTAGTAGATCCCCCGTTCCTTCCGATCCACTTCCTGGTGCTCTAACTACTAAAAAGGGCCTCTGTACAACCTGCATTGCTCTTGCTCGCTGAACCTCAGAGCATGACCTGGTAACTGCCCTAACTCCTTTAACTTCTCCAGCTAGTACCGCCCTCAGTTCTCTCTCGTAGTTACTTCCCACGATACTTTCCCATTATCAGGGTTATTGAGGACACCGGTCTTAATTACTGTATCTTTCCCTTTCTGTAGTCTCTGGTCCTATCTACACCGGGAAATTGGTCCTCGCTCTCTCTGTAGATTGTCTTCATATTGTTTAGGAAGTTATCCTCATGAGTTACAATAAGGACCTTCTCCACTCCGGGATTTTTCTCAGCATCCATCCATGAAAGAATTATTTCCATTGTCATCCTAGCTCCTTCTCTGTGTGGATAAGCATAGACATCCATTCCTAAGGGAGGCAAAACCAAGGTTTTTCTTTGATTTAGAGACTCTACTGCTTCAAATAGAGCATTGTAAGAGTTTCTTAGCAGCTCTCTACGAAAGTTATCTTGTGTTGGCCTTCTGCAGTCTGGACCAACCACATGAACTAGGTTTGAAGCCGGAAGTTCAAATCCAGGTGTTATAACTGCTTCACCAACTCCACAGGGTTGCTGATTGAGTTTCCTCTTTTCTTTCGCAATACTTAAGCAAGCTTCTCTGATTCCAGGTCCTGCAGCCTGTTGCATTCTTTCGTCAAGACCCTCTCTACCGGCTAATCTGCTGTTTGCAGGAATTACCATCACATCCCCCTCCACTCCGACTATATCTCCATAGAGTACCCTCACCTGTCCATGTTTACAATCTCGAACAATTACAACGTCGGCCACAAGTTGACAGGAGGGGCCATCCGATATGTATTCATCGTAAGCAAATTCCAGAAATCGGGAACGTTAATGCCTGCTTACCCCATCGGATGTATATGTCGACCGGGTATGTTCTACTTGATGTTGAACCGGGAACTGAGCATTCGGTTTTTGAAAAGGCATCCTCATTGCCATTTGTCTCGGATGCTCAGGTCCTGTTCGGGGACCACGATATGATCCTAAAAATAGATGCAGAAAGTATAGGTGAAATCGCTAAGCTAGTTGTAGATTCAGTACGTTCAATAGAGGGTGTCACAAATACGAAGACACTAGCTTGTGCCGAGTTGTAACTCTCCGTAATCTTAAATTTGGCTTACTTAGCCCCAGTAGCACGTTATTTTAGCTGATAGTTTATTATCTATACAGGCCCTCAACGGGCCGGAGGAATCCAAGAATGGCAGACAAGAAATATTTCGTGTTGATGCAAAACGGCAAGGACACTGCTCAAGTGTTCCACAGTAAGCAGCCCAGAGGAGCGGCTCTAAAGGCTGCTTCAAGAGGTGTGACAGACATCCAACTGAGGGAAAGAGGAACTAATAGGGTACATGTGTTCACTGGATCTAAGTCCAAGGTTCCTAAGGGTGCAAATGCGCCAGATTGGCTACCTGATATGATCAACAAGGCCAATGTGAAGAAGTTGCGAATTGACCGATTGTGAGAATAGTCGAAATCGATGTTTTCATCCGGTAATCGTAAACGAACAGCGGACGCGCTTTGTTTCCGAAACCAACTACTTCATCATGATCGAAATCTCTTACGGGCCTTCTCGGACCGCTCTAACTCCAATTTCTTCGCCTCTTCTATTCTCGCCTTTTCGGCATCAATAGCGGTTTTTGCCTTCTTGTTGTTCCCTGGGTCACTACCATTAACAAAATCATCAGAAAAATAGCTGAAAACTCCAGAAGTTAGATTTGCTATGGCCTTAACAGGATTTACCAAAGGATCGAAATATTCTGTCACTACTCTTTCCTTCAGTGGTATTAGGGCATTATCCGTTATTTGTATACCAGCGGGGCAAACTTCGGTACAACACCTGGTAATATTGCAGTAGCTTATTCCAAAGTCATCTTTGATTTCTGGAATTCTACTCTCTGTATCCAATGGGTGCATCTCCAAGCTAGCAAGCCTCACGAAGAATCTCGGCCCCGCGAACTCATCGAACTTCTGGTGCTCCCTCATCACGTGACAAGTATTGACACAAAGCATGCATTCAATACAAGACCTAAACTCTTGGATTCTATCAGCCTCATGCTGATTAAATACCCAGTCAGGCTCTTCTGGGCCGTTGATAGGCTTAATTTTCCTATCTACCTCATAGGCCCAGGAAGTATCTGTTACCAAATCTCGTACCAATGGGAATGACTGCATAGGACGAACATCCACAGGACCTTCGTAATCACCCATCTCATCCTTGATGTCATCCATCCTCGTCATACACATTAGTCTCGGTTTACCGTTCACTTCTGCACTACAAGAGCCACATTTTCCTGCCTTACAGTTCCAGCGACAAGCGAGATCCGGTGCTTCCTCTGCCTGAATTCTGTGAATCACATCTAGTACGACCATCCCCTCGTCTAAATCTACGGTGTATTCCTTCATTTCTCCAATTGGGGAGCCAGCTTCATCAGGAGAACCTCTGAAAACACTGAATGTTATCTTCTCCATTCTACTCCTCCTCCGACAAGTCTTCAGAGTCCAATAGATCTTTCAAATCATCAGGAATGGGTGGATAAGAAGTATAGTCGATTTCCATCCTTCCTTCTACTTGCATGATTCTACTATTTACCTTCCCCCATTTTGAATTATCAGGGTACGGGAAGTCATCTCTCGTGTGCCCTCCCCTGCTTTCCTCTCTCATCAATGCGGATAAGGCGCACATCCTACTTACGTCTATCATTGCAGATATCTCCAATGCCTGATGCCACCCAGGATTGTAGACCCTACCGCCTGGAGACATCGTATTTTTTCCCCTTGCCTCTAGCTCATCTAGATCCTCCAGAGCTTCTTCGAGAAGTTCGCGTGTTCGAATTATTCCAACTTTATTTTGCATCATCACCCTGAGATCCTCGACCACCTTTGCAGGATTTTCCCCATCTTCTCTGTCTAGAGGTTCAAGCATCTCCAATATAATTCTGTCAATTTCATCCCCATCAATCTCTTCGAATCTTTCTATTTGCTTTGCCGACTTCGCAGCGTGCTCACCAGCAATCTTTCCGAAGGTAATTAGGTCGGACAAAGAATTCCCTCCTAGGCGGTTCGCACCATGAAGCCCAGTCGCCGCTTCGCCTGCCGCGAAGAGTCCGGGAACCGATGTCTCTTGCGTGATGGGGTCAACTCGAACTCCACCCATTACGTAGTGAGCCGTGGGACCAACCTCCATAGGTTCCTTCGTAATATCAACCGCTGCAAGCTCCATGAATTGATGATACATTCCTGGAAGCTTCTTTTTTATGTCCTCTGACTTCCTCCAAGAGATGTCCAAGTAAGCCCCACCGTGTTCGGATGCCCTGCCAGCTGCCCTCTCGGTGTTGATTGCCTTGGCGACTACATCTCTGGTTAGCAGCTCCGGAGGTCTTCTTTTTGTAGCAAGTTTTCCTGCTACTACTTCTTTCACCCACTCGCTTGACTCGGACTCAGTATCAGCAAACTCTTCTCTGTACATTTCGGGCACATAATTGAACATGAACCTCTCGCCATCAGAATTTGTTAGAACCCCTCCGTCCCCTCTGACTCCTTCTGTGACCAATATTCCCTTCACAGAGGGCGGCCATATCATCCCTGTTGGGTGGAATTGAACGAATTCCATGTCTCCCATCTCTGCTCCTGTCCAATAAGCAAGAGCATGGCCTTCACCGGTGTACTCCCAAGAGCCGGAACACACCTCCCAACAGCGAGTAATACCTCCTGTTGCCAGAACAATCGACTTGGCTCGGAAAAGGTGGAGGGAACCGTCCGACCTGTTGTACGCGAAGCAACCTACTACTCTACCATCCTTCTTGAATAAGTGACGGACAGTGTACTCCATGAAGACCTCCATTCCGGTGTGGATTCCTCTCTGTTGGAGTGTCCGTATCAGCTCCAAACCAGTTGCATCCCCGATATGAGCAAGTCTGGGGTATGTGTGACCTCCGAAATTCCTCTGACTCGTCTTACCCTCTGATGTTCGATCGAACACAGCACCCCATTGTTCCAACTCTCTTATCCTGTCCGGAGCCTGCTGTGCGTGGACTTTGGCCATCCTCCAATCAGAAAGATACTTTCCTCCCTTCATCGTGTCTCTGAAGTGTATCTTCCAAGAATCTCTATGATCCTTGTTAGCTAGTGCAGCGGCCGCTCCCCCCTCTGCCATTACTGTGTGGGCCTTACCAAGCATAGATTTGCTGATCATGCCAACCTTGGCCCCGTTCGAACTTGCCTCTATGGCAGCCCTCAATCCTGCCCCCCCTGCTCCAATAACGACCACATCAAAGTCCCATTCAGAGTATGATTTATCCATTTAATCACCTAAATTTTGAAGCTTGGATCACTCAGAATTCCTTCAGCGACGGCCCATACGAACAAGTCTCCCAAGAATACCATCCCCAAGCTTGTCCAGAACCAGAATCCATGGTGGACGTTTGCCTTGGAGACGAATCTGAAAATATTTCCTTGAATTTTCTCTAACCCTACGGCCCATCTCTTGTTCCCTCCTCCGACCAGGTGCCTAAAGGCATGACAAGAGGTAACATACATAGTAAGCAAGAAAGACTCGGCAGCTAGAACTAAAGTCCCAACTGAGAATCCATATGAGTCAGCACCTTCGGTTTCATGAAATCTGAGAGTGTGAAGAACGTCGATGTACTTCATGAACAGAATGATGATAGCAAGATAGAGCATTACTCTGTGGATGTTATTGAAAATGAACAACCCTCCTTCTCCCCTATAGCCGAGAGATTTGGAGATTTTCGGCTCTGCCACTACACATGCTACGGGACTAGCAAAAAACGTCCTGTAGTAGACACGTCGCATATAGTAGCAGGTACCTCTGAAACCAAATGGAATCCAGAGAATCAACATAGCAGAATTAGCCCAAGCAGGGACTTCCAAGCTCCAAAGGTGAATTATATCTGGCGAGAAAATTGGGCTGGTCACTCGATGATCATCGTAATGTATCGCACCATCAAAAAAAATCAATCTGATAAATGTGTAGACCAACGCAGCTGTGAGCGCTACTCCCATCCAAAGGGGCTCCATCCACCAACGGTCAATTCTATTTGTCTCACCGAAGCCTTGGCTAATTGGAAGTTTGAAACTAGACGCCATTTTACAACTCACTACCCGTCCCGCAGGAGCATTCAACTCTCCACATAAGGAACTACCATTTTAATCCGAGTCTGTGAAATTGTGTGAAATAATATGCTTTCAGTAGTTACACACTCGCACCTTTACAGAGATTTTATTCTAGGCCAGAGCGGAATAATCCGCCTCTGCTTCTTCGATGTGAATCTCATCAACATCCATCTGGGCTAGTTGTAACTTACCTGAGAGCTCGTCATTTACTGCGTGCCAGTATGAATAGGCCTCTAAGACCCAAATTCCTGACTCCCTAGTGCCGTTTCCACTCTCCTTGACCCCTCCAAAGGGAAGATGTGCCTCTGCTCCAGTGGTCGAATTATTGATCCCCGTCATACCTGCCTTTATACCCGTCTTAAAGCGATACGCCTCCAATCTATCATTCGTATAGCAAGCACTCGAAAGTCCGTATGGTGACGCATTAGCTAAGTACAAGGCATGTTCAAAATCCTTAGCCCTAACAATAGTTACAGCAGGGCCAAAGATCTCCTCTTGGAAGCATTGCATGTCTTCTGTGACTTCTGTATACACGTGAGGCCACATGTAAACACCTTCAGATGCATCCCCAAGGAAGTTCTTTGGCTTGTTCTCATTCGTAATCAGCCCCTGCCCCCAGAGCTTGGTGGCACCGTCGGATTCACACATCCCTATATCCTTAAGAAAATCGTCTGCATATTTTTCAGAAAGCATTGGGCCGTAAAGGACATCATCGTACCTTAGTGAGTCGCCTATCCTAGTATCCTCGACCTTTGACATGAACTTGGACATGAACTCGTCGTAGACGTCTTCGTGAATTATTAAGTTACCCAGGCTAGTGCATCGTTGTCCTGCAGTACCAAAAGAGGCCCAATAAGCCCCTTCAACAGCATTATCAATATTGGCTGAGGGCATTACAACCAAGGGATTCTTACCACCGAGCTCTAGAGAGCAGGATACGAGGTTCCTTCCACACACTTCTCCAATCATCTTGCCAACAGAGGTTGAACCGGTAAAACTGATTTTGTTTACGAGCCCTTCTTCCGCAGAATCAACAAGGACTTGTCCCGCACCACTGCCCTTCCCATGAATGAGGTTGATTACACCATCAGGTAGGCCCGCCTCATGCATTATCCTAGTGAGCATGAATGATAATAGCGGGGAGTCTTGCGGACTTTTCCACACGCAGGTATTTCCACACATTATCGCTGGAATCATCTTCCAGAATGGGACCGCAGAAGGGAAGTTGCTTGCATTGATTATCCCACACACGCCCAAAGGTCTTCTGTACGTGAAAAGCTCCTTGTCCGGCAATTCTGAGTTAACTGTCTGGCCATACAGCCTCCTTCCCTCTGACTGGAAGAAAAGGCACGTGTCGATCGCTTCCTGTACCTCTCCCGCACTCTCTTTCAGGGTCTTCCCAATCTCTCTGGTCTCGACTCTGACAATGTCATCCTTATGCTCCATCAGTAATCTACCCATGTTGCCAATTATCTGCCCCCTAGAGGGAGCAGGAGTCATTGACCACTCAGAGAATGCACTTCTTGCAGACTCCAAGGCATCATGTACATCCTCCTTAGTAGATAGGGGGAAAACCCCGAGACAGTCATCTATCCACGCAGGATTCCTACTTTCGAAGGTCTCACCATCACTAGAAGAGCGTAACTCTCCGTTGATAATGTTGTATCCCATAACGGTCGGGCTACCATTGGGATTTTCTCTTTGTAAAATCTCGAATCCAGTCTCTAATATGTGTGCCATGATGCTCGCGAACGCTACTCCTGAAATGAATTATGCGGATTACACCCCTGTGTTCCGATAACCATTTTACCCTGCGGAGAATCCTGCAATGCTGGGTTTAACTACCCCCGATGCACGAGAAGTGATGGCAGGGAGCAGATTATGACTTCAGAAAATAACGATTCACTTACCCTCAGAGTAGCAAAAGCAATCCCAAGCGACGTCGGTCACGGTAGGGCAAGAGTCCCCTTCGATAACGATCTGAGCCTAAAACCTGGAGATATAGTTGAGATTGAGGGTGAGAGGAAAACTGCTGCAATAGTTTGGAGATGTAGGCCTGAAGATGCCAATCTCGGAGTTATCAGGATTGACGGCATAATAAGAAAGAATGCAGGAGTAAGTTTAGGGGATAGGGTAGATATCAGAAAAGTCGAGGTTGAGCCTTGTACTAAATTAGTCCTTAGTCCGGTTATGGCCAAGCAACAAAAGGTAAGATTCGGACCTGGAATTGAGGGATTTGCGAGAAGGGGCCTGAACAAGAGACCAGTTGTCGCAGGAGATAGGATTTTCATTCCAGGCATGACTCTTTTCGCGGAAGCTCTTCCTTTCGCAATAGTGCAGACTAGTCCAAAAGGGATAGTCCAAGTCCTTCCAGATACTGAGATTATTATCAAGGAAGATGCGCTCGACCATGAAGAAGAAAATCTAGTCCAGTCTATTTCTTACGAGGATATTGGTGGTATTGGAAGCCAACTACAGAAAGTAAGAGAGATGATTGAACTCCCCCTTAAGCACCCGATTTTATTTAGAAGATTGGGCATTGATCCACCTCGAGGAGTTCTTCTTCATGGCCCACCAGGAACTGGAAAGACTCTGATTGCCAAAGCAGTCGCTTCAGAAACTAAGGCCCACTTTACTTCAATCAACGGACCAGAAATCATTTCAAAGTACTATGGTGAAAGTGAAAAACAACTTAGAGAGATCTTCGATGAAGCAGCTGCCAATGCTCCAGCAATTATCTTCATCGATGAGTTAGACAGTATAGCTCCTAAGAGAGAGGATGTAACCGGAGAAGTAGAGAGGAGAGTTGTAGCACAGCTCCTGACTCTTCTAGATGGAATGGGAGGAAGGGACAACGTTGTTGTTATTGGAGCAACGAACAGGAGAGATGCAATTGATCAGGCTCTAAGGCGGCCTGGGCGATTCGACAGGGAGCTCGAAATAGGGGTCCCAGATAAATCTGGAAGAGGGGAAATATTAGAAATCCATACTAGAGATATGCCAATAAGTGATGACTACAACCTCGATTGGTTATTGGATAATACTCATGGTTTTGTCGGTGCAGATATCTCGGCTTTGGTTAGAGAAGCTGCTATGAAGGCATTGCGTAGATATCTCCCAGAAATTGATCTCGAAGAGGAAGAAATCCCTCCAGAAGTTATCGAAAAAATGGAAGTGAGAATGTCAGACTTCCAAGAGGCAGTTAAGGAGATAGAACCCAGTGCGTTAAGAGAAATTTATGTCGAAGTTCCTGAGGTGACATGGGATCAGGTCGGAGGATTAGAAGATGTCAAAGATAGACTAAAGGAAAGTATAGAATGGCCATTAAATATGCCTGAGAAGTTCGAGCATTTTGGCATATCTCCTCCTAGAGGAATCATGTTATTTGGAGCTCCTGGTACCGGAAAGACATTGATTGCAAAGGCTATCGCAAATGAAGCAAAAGCTAATTTCATCACAATAAAAGGACCAGAGCTAATCTCTAAGTGGGTCGGTGAATCAGAGAAAGCTGTTAGAGAAGTTTTCAAGAAAGCAAAGCAATCGAGCCCTTCAATAGTTTTCTTAGATGAATTTGAGAGTATTGCAGGAATGAGGAGAAGTCATTCTGGAGAGGGTTCAGATGTAATGAACAGAGTAGTTAATCAGCTTCTCAGTAGTCTAGACGGAGTCGAGGGAATGGAAGGAGTTATTGTTGTTGCGGCGACAAATAGGCCCGAGATGATTGACCCAGCTCTAATGAGAAGTGGACGGTTTGAGAGAGTCTTACACATACCTCCCCCAGACAAGGAATCCAGAGAAGCAATATTGAAGATTCATACTAAGGAGATGCCTATTGGCAAGTTCAAAATTGATGATATAGCAGGTTTAATGGAAAACTACACTGGAGCGGATATTGAAGCTGTTTGCAGAGAAGCGGCTCTAATTGCGATGAGAGATAATAAGAAGACAGTTACTAGGAAACACTTCGAAACAGCAACAGAGAGGGTGAGGCCAACAGTGACAGAGGAAATGCTGCAATATTACTCCAAGATGGAAGAAAATCTTACCAGTGGTCTGGAGTCGGTAAGAAGAACTACAGCCTCAATTTCGGGAATAGAATTAATTTGATGATTACTATGAAAACAACCTTTGGACAAGAAATTCTAACTCGTAAGGTAGTCGACTCAGCAGGTGATTTGCTTGGCCATCTTGCAGACTTCAGCATAGATGTAAGTACCGGGAATATTGTTTCATTATTGGTTGTCACCGAAGTCGGAATAGACCCTAATGAACTTCCTTGGCCTACTACAGATGGTTTGCTCGCAGTTCCAGTGGAGGAAGTTTCTAGCATTGGTTCAGTAGTAGAATTATCAAGATAGAAGATGCAAGGCTCGTTCAGAGTCACATAATGGTCATAAAACGAACTTAAGGCTCAACGTCTGTAATTGACGGGAGAGTGTCATGTGTTAGATCGGAAAAAATTGTCTACTTTCTTTAATTCTAGAAGGAATAGGAGCATAGTCCTTCAAATCTCTTTTTGGTCAGTCTTGGGCCTCCTAATCCTGTCTGTTGCAGTAACTTATGTTATTCCCGGACAAACTCAACAATCCGCTTATGGGGACGAATGGAACGATCTCGGCTCATTTAGGGAGGAATTGAATGATAAAGGGATTGAGACAACTGCATTAGTCTCCAGCCCCCTCCTGCTAAGCGATCTTGACCATCCAGAAGAGACAATTTTCATTATATCAGGTGTCGAGAGAGATACAATTTCTCTACCTAGATTTACGGGTGAAGATGATTTAATTCAGTTCTCAGAGGGAGATGGTTATACTTCTTCTGAAATTGTCGCAATTAGGGACTTTGTTTCTAGAGGGGGTACTGTAATCCTGATGGATGACTTTGGTTACTCAAGCAATCTCGCGGCTGAGTTCGGGCTAGACTTCACAAATCACAGACTTTACTCTGATTACGACTATGATCAGGACTTAGGGTCCGATTTCGTTTGGGTCAACACAACTTATGCATTTAATTTCACAGCTTCCCAAGGAATGCAAACAGGGGTAAATCCGTGCCTAAGAGACATTGATAATGATGGAGTAATCGACGTATTGGATGATGATCCCGAGAATCCAGACGTCGGTACTTCGTTTGTAACGGCGGTTGCTGCAGGACTTTGTGAGCATCGTTTCCTAGGAAACGATCCATCTTCAAGTACTCCAAAATGGGATTGGTCCCAGAATTACAATCTTCTTACAAATACTCCTTCCGCATTTGAAAAGACTACTTCATACAACCCAGCAGAAAGAAGATATGTGATTTCAAAGACGACTCCTGACTCATGGATTGACAATAATGATGATGGGAACTATTCGGTTGGTAACTTCCAAGCTTTTGGTCTGTCAGGGGACGAACAAGGGCCATTTCCTGTTTACGTAAGATACTGCGAGGCCATTCTTTGTAGATCTTCAGAATCAGGAAGGGTCCATTTCATATCAGACGGTTCGGTACTGATAAACTCGATTTACGATCCAGAATTCAAATCAAGCTACCTCGGCTTAGTTCCTGAAAACGATAACAGAAAGTGGATTCTAGATGTAGTTGCCGAAGCTCTGATTCTCAATAGTAATGGAACTTCTCCCGGAGAAAATGCTCTAGTCATTTTTGACGAAAGCAGACACCAGCAACCCACCATCTTCGGAGATACCTACAACCTGCTCTATTATTTGCTAATTTATTTCACTAATGACTGGATGGCGATGCTAATACTTTTCTTGATTCTCTTCATAGTTCTCGAGGCTGTTTTAATCAGGAAACAAGACCCAGAGGATTGGCGACATATCTTCAGAGTAGTTTACTATGGGTTTGGTGATGCTGAGAGGTACAAGTATTATCAGAGGCCGGAGAAGATTCGGCAAGTTCTACTGACTAGAGTTAGGAATCTTAATGCTTTGACCAGGGAGGAATTCGAGGCCCTGCCTGCATCAGATCTCCAAGGCATGATCCGAGACCCAGTTCTAGTGCGATTCATTTTCGAGGAGAGGAATTACAGAGCAGATGAACTAGTTGGAATTGTTAGAAGAATCAAGGAATGGGGCGAGTCAGGATCGGGGGCGAAGAATAGTGTGGACTAGGAAGGCAGCAGTAATGCTGTCAGGGGGCATTAGCCTGATCCTCGTAGGGATGATGATCTCAAATTTCCAAATGATGATAATAGGATTGACTTTCATTGCGTTCATTTCGATTAATGGCTGGATCTCTGGCCAATCTGATCTTGAGATAACTAGGTTCATTCCTCACTCAAATATCTACAAGGGAGATTTAATTGAGGTATCTATTACAATCACTAACAAATCATATCGGAGAACTCAGCAACTAGAGATATTTGATAACGTGCCCCATCAGATGAAGATTAGAAGGGGAATTAATCAAATCCGACTCAATCTCGGGCCTGGACAGACAACTAAAATGGACTATATGTTGCGATGTCCACTTCGAGGACACTATTCCATTGGGCCGATCTCGGTGAGATATAGGAACGCATTCGGACTATTTGTTAACGAGTCTAGAATAGACGATTTGTGTGACATTACCGTATTTCCACAAGTCAGAGATGTTGAAAATGCAATGTTGAAGGCCGATGTACCGAAAATGTATACTGGAGCAACCACTCTACGGACACCAGGGCCAGGAATGGAGTTTTACTCGTTGAGAGAATACCTATCGACAGATTCTCTTAGGTCGATTAATTGGAAGGCATTCGCTAGAACTGGAGATTTAATGGTCAATCAAAAGACTAGGGATGCTGTAACAGATGTTTTTGTTATTCTTGACACAAGAGAGGTAAGTAGGATTGGAACTGTTCTGAAGAACCCTCTGGAGATGGGAGCATCAGCTGCCGCCTCGATAGCAAGCCATTTTCTGAAGAGAAAAGACTCTGTCGCAATGGTGACATTTGGAGATAGAATGGATTTCCTTCCTGCAGATACTGGAGATAAACAACAGTATAAGATCTTGAGTCGCCTTGCCTCTGTTTCTCCTTCTGGATCAATGCCTTTACAAGCTGTAACTAACGCTTTAGCACCTAGGATTAGCCGCGGTTCTCCTGTCTTCATAATAAGTAGCCTGGAGGGAGATGGAACAACTCTAACTGCAATAAGGAATCTTTCTGGAAATGGTCATGAAGTTATCGTTCTCTCACCAAGTAGTGTGGATTTAGAGAGGTTGGTAAGTAGAATCCCAAGAATGGCTTACGAGGTCTTGAAACTAGAGAGGCAGAATAGGTTAACCGCTGTTTCTGGATATGGAGCGAAGGTTGTGGACTGGATGCCTGATGTTGAGCTTTCTCAAGCTCTACTACAGTCAAGGGGGTGAAAAAAATAGAACTAGGCGAAAAAGAAAAACAGAACATAGAGACCCTTCACATCCCAGCTTTACGGAGAAAGTGGCAGATTCTCACTCTACAGATTATGTCAACAGTATCATTGTTACTCCTACTAAAAAGGATGACTGAGATTTACGGCACATGTAGCGATAACAACTCAGGAACTTGGTGCCCATCCTACGAACATACGAGGGGTCTAATGTGGTTAGAATCAAATGAAGGCAGTCTACTAATTCCTGATTTCCTACTGGGTGTGAATCAGTCTGGCTTATTTTCTCTCGTTGGACCTTTGCTTCTATGTATCTTAGGCACCATCGCATTCGAAAGATTCTGGTCCGCTTCTCTTGAATTGCAAACTAGGATTAAACAAGGAATTGCAGCAGTGTTTGGTTTGTGGGTCATTGTCCCATTTATCCTTTCTTGGATAATAGCCACTTTCAGGTATGGACTTCATTTCCCCTGGAATAGTAATGAGTCTATGAATCACATTGGTGATTTGTTTTCTCCATTAGGATTAGTCCTAGAATTTGTTTTTCTTGGAATCGTTTTTGCTCCAATTCTAGTTGGTTTAGTTGGAATTTGGGGCCTTTCCAAGAGGGCAATAACTTGGTCAGTTGGATACTACATTATCGTAATCGCATTTCATGCAGTTTTGACATTCGAGCCAATTGTTTCCGAAGTGGACGTCGGACTCGAGGCATTACCAACTCAGATCGGTGAGGGTACCATGTTTGGCGGACTAGTCTCTCCATTGGCAAGCTCTCTTCTTGGAATTGCAATTCTCATGCTTTTATTCTTAGAGACTGGGACTGCTGCAATTGGCCATATGCAATACGCAGCCTCGCTTCCCGAAGAATCCAAGAGGGACTCGGAATATGTTAGGCAATTCAATAATGTAGTGAACTCACACTTAGTCCAATTAGTTGTTGTAATCACGATGGTTTCCATTACTACAGCTCTGGCCCTTGCATTTGACGATCTGATGATTTCGATTGTTGGAATATTAGAGGGAACTCAGTGGACAGGACAGGTAAAGGAGTCATTAGAGTTACAGATGACATATGGAAAGGTAATTTCTGCAGGTCTATTCATAATTGTAGTAGCAGGACTTAGATTTGTTATTCCATGGCAAATAGTATCAGGTTACATTGAATCTGGAATATCCAAAATCCGCTCATGACCTTGCACGTGTATACAATTTTCCAATAGAAGTAGCTAGTAAAGGAATAGTCACAATGAGCCCGAAAATTGTAACTTCCAGAGACCAGCTACCAAACCAATCATCCAGTATAGAATCTATACTTGGAATAGCGATTATTCCCAAAATAGAAAGAGAGAAAAGAGAAACTCTATCTGTCCAAGGAGAAAAAAAAGTCCTACTTTGCTTCTTCCTGTCTGGCAACAGCCTCCCTACTTTCATGCTCTTTCGTGTTGTATTCCCCAAATCAACTAACCGGAGGATGGGTTCAAGCATGCGGCTCGTGACGAGTGCATATGAGCGACGGCATAGAGGTCAACTCCTGCAGCAGATGTCGCTCTGATGCAATCGTTCACCAGGTTTACAGTGGGCAACATCTCTGCGGAAAGCATCTCGGAGAATCGATCAGGAAGAGAACATCAAAGGAACTAAGATCTCAATTGGAGCTCCCAAAGAACGCTCTGAGAGAAGATGGCTCCAGATTTAGAATTTTGATTGCAATTTCTGGAGGAAAAGATTCTGCGGTACTCCTCTCGATGATGGCAGACATAATTGGACGTCGTAGGGATGTAGAATTGATTGCTGGATGTATAGATGAGGGAATTGATGGCTATCGAGCTCCTTCGATCGTTTTCGCAAAACAATTATCCGAATCCCTGGGAATTCGATTCGAATCAATGAGTTACCAAGAAATGGGATATGGTAGAATGGACCAAATTGTTAATTCTATGTCGTCGATAGCTCAAAAAAATCCAGAGGCTAATGGTCTAATGCCATGTTCATACTGTGGTGTATTCCGTAGACAGAGCCTCAACTCACTCGCGGAAAAGCTAGATGTCGATGTTATGGCATTGGGACATAATCTGGATGATATGGCTCAATCTGTTCTGATGAATCTCCAGAAGGGAGAAATCGAAAGATCTGTAAGACTAGCCCCCCATACAAAGTTTCCAATCGAAGGAATAGTTCCTAGAATCGTCCCATTAAGATGGATTCCTGAGCAGGAGATACATGCTCATGCCATTCATTCCAAACTTCCTATTTTCCATGGCGAATGTCCTCATGCCGCAGGGGCAATGAGACAACAGAGCAGATTAGTTATTGCAAAGTTGGAAGCTCAAACACCCGGTGCAAGACACGGACTTTTGCATTCTTTGGACCAAATTAGGGAGTTACACAGTAAAGCTAACCCATTATCTAAGCAGGAGGTCAAACATTGCTGTAGATGTGGCGAAATAACTAGCAGAGATATCTGCCAATCATGTACAATGAAAGAATGGATTGCCGACGAGGTTTGAAATTCAGAGAATATTCTCAATCAATTCGTCAATTTCTTGGACCTTTCCACAATAGTAGCATCGAATCTCCAGCGGATCGTGAGAGAAAATCCTGAGTCTTTGAGGTAGAGGCTCTCTATCGTTCTTTGTAATGCAGTTCGAGAATG
>JAYZLO010000038.1:0-5534 GCA_036154175.1 Thermoplasmatota archaeon
TGATTATGACGAGTGTGGGGATGATGAGGACTGCATCAGAATAGCTTACGAGGTTAAGGACACATACCTATTCTGGGAGGCGAATCCTCAAGAGATGGCTGATAAACTCAGTGAGCTGACTGGAGAGAAGGTGGTAATCTTCCCGGTTGCTGATGAGATTGCGGCTATTGAGGCGGTTGCTAACGGGAATGCAGAAATCGCGATGGTTGATGGAGCGGCCGGTTGGTTAGGATACCAAGTATACGACTTGGACGTAGTAGCTGTAGAGAAGAAGCCTGATGGGAGGGTTTTCTACAACGCTGCTGCATGGGTAAATGCTGACTCCGATATCGCAGCCGCACATCTAGACGATGATCCCGAAACCGATCCGTTTGCACTAATGGAGGGTAAGAAGTCTTGTCATACTGGTTGGCTGAAGAGTGCTGGAATGCTGATACCAATGGGCTATCTTATTGGGAATAATTATGCGGAGGTCATCGGTGATCCAGAGGAGATAGAATCGCTAAGACTTACTGTGACGACTTTCTTCCACGAGGATTCAGAAATACCAGAGGGAGGTACCCAGTATTCTGGTTACAAAGGGGCGATGAAATGTATGATGACTGGTCATGGAGATATTGCTCTAGTGAAGGATACCGCATACCGCCTATATTGTGATGAGGATGAGGATGGTGTACCAGACGGTCCTGACTGGTGCCTGGACAGGGATGAGATTGTCATGCTACCATCCTTCGGTCGAGCTCCCAGTCATCCTGTCATGTACGACCCAGCTAGAATGGATAGTGGGACTATGCTCAAAATTCAAGAAGCTCTTTTGGCACTTGATGATGATGAAGAGGGTCGTGAGATACTAAGTGACGTGTTGAACACAGCAGGGATGGTTGCTACGACTGCAGATGAGCATCTTGGAACTTACTCAGACGCAGTTTCAAATGTACCTGGCATACGCGCATACCTAGAGAAGTAGGTTTGGTAATGAAGTTCGGATTCGCTATAGCATTGATGGTGATATTATCAACGAATTCCGGCTGTCTCTCTGAAGAAGAAGGTATGGAGTGGCCGGAACCAGAGAAATGGGATTGCTCGATTGAGATTCAATACAATCTTTCGTGTGAAAAATATCTTGATTCGTTCCAGACTCCGATCCTCTCGTTGGAGCATCCTCTCGGAGAAGAGTTGTGGATAGTTGAGCTATCGGGCAAAATTAGTTCATGGGATGGTCTGACGGTTTCTCAGGTAGCAGACATTGGCGACATGGTAAGTAACTGTCATTATGAACAGGGCCTTTTAGGGGCAGCATTCGATGATGATTTCTCTTCCTCAAGAGCTATTCTTTTGTCTTTCGTCGAAGAGGGGTCCTGTGAGGGGCCTAATGAAGCGAAGCTGATCCTCGCTTCCGCTACGATTAGCGAAGAAGGTAAGCTAGATAGGTCCTCGATAGTAGAATTAATGGCAATAGAACAGCCATATAGAAACCATAACGGTGGGCATATGCTGAATATAGGCAACAATCAGTTTCTTTGGGGTTTAGGAGATGGTGGAAGTGGCTCAGATCCAGATGGAAACGGACAAGATTCCTCGACACCACTTGGTTCGATTCTATTATTTTCATTTATAGATGGAGAGATAGCGCCTGTTGTTCAAGACCCCGTGGGAGATCCCTATGTACTTCATTATGGATTGCGTAATCCATGGAGGTTTGACGTCGATAATCAGAACAGGCTGTGGATCGCGGATGTCGGACAGAACTGCTGGGAAGAGGTGAATATAGTTACGATAAATCAGACCGCCAATTTTGGCTGGTCTGAGAGAGAGGGGATGCATAAATTCCTTTCAAACGGATACACAAATGAGGATGGGACTTGTGATATTGACGAAGATGGGGAGGTGAGCCCGCAAGGATTTACAGATCCAATATTTTCCTATTCTCATGAGGGAGGCAACTGTTCGATCACTGGCGGTTACTGGATGGATTGGGGCCCATTAGAACTTAGAGACTCATATCTGTTTGGAGATTTTTGTACCGGCTCGATTTGGACAATTAGCGAAATTGACGGAAATTGGACTCAGGAGTATATCGGCTCGAGTGGAGGGATGATCGTTGGTTTTGGGAAGGGATTGGAGGATGAATTGCTTATTTTCCACTGGACTGGAGAGATTGTAAATCTTGGATTATAGATCATCATAGGGGATACTATCATGGCCTTTGGATTCATGAAGCCGACAGTGCGAAGAGTTCTGAATGGCAAATTAGCTACAATTTCTGTACTTGCAGCTCTATTGTTTTCTTTTTTGCAAATTCCCGAATACGAACCTCTTGAGACTCCAGAAATCAGGATGAATCAATTTGACGGAGGCGGATCATTGGAAGAAAGATGTGGGTCGATAACTTTCGAAGATATCTTTCTGTACAGTCAAGCAATTTTTGAAGTCAAAATAAATGATGATTGGAGGAGTGCAGACGTAGATGCAAGGGCATGGATAAATTGGACCCTTGCAGATGAAATTAGAAAGGATTTGGATTCTTTCCTAGATGGAATCATACCTTCTGGTGGAGATGGTTGGTTATCTACCGATGAGATTGAGCTCATGGTGTCCATAGCTGCTGACTGTTTGGAGTACAGTATAACCAGAATAGGCATCAGAGACGGTCCAGCCCATAGGGGCGGAGTGGGCGTATATTGGGGGAACACTAGTTGGGAAAATGACCAGACCAATATTGGACATTTCAATGGAGTTCCAACTAGACATTCAGAAGGAAGAGATTGTCAGGGATTTGGTCAAGAGTGTTTTGAGGTCCCCGTAATACCGTCGATTGAAAGAGACTGCGATTTGGATGTAAATCAGTCATATGCTGAAGATGAGTGTAGAGTCGAGCTTTGGTTAAATGCTTCAATGGTAATTGATGAAATTTTCGATCCCAACAATTTCACCATATCATTCAATTCGTCAAATATGAGTAATGCAAGACTAGAGTTCACATTTCCGCAAATTCCTGACCTTAGGATGGATATGTGGGAAGAATGCGAGGGGAGGTTCGTGGGTGGTAATATGGATGGACATGAAATTATTCCTACTCCAGTAAGAGGAAGTTGTATTGGCGATGGGACAGCCAGCTACCAACTAAGAACCAACGATGACGGGAGTTTGACATATTTGCTCGATTCCAATTTCTCTAGGGAAAAATGGCCTTCTGGGGAAGACGTGTTTGCTGATTTCACGACATCACCAGAGCCGGTTGACGAAGCTCCAAAATGGACTGAGGAATCTCCCGCTAATGGCTCATGGTTCCCAGTTTATCAAGAAGGACAGACGAGATTAGCTGAATGGAATCAGGTTTCATTATGGTTTGAGGATGAAGCTGGAGTTTCAAATTTAGAAGTTCTGTGTAATTCCACTGAAGGTCAGGTTTCACAGGGCATAGATGGATCCCTCTGGATAAACATAGAAGGAGTAGCCCAGATAACATGTGAGGCGATAGATGAAGCAGGCAAGTCTTCTGGTAATAAAACCTGGAATGTTGGAGTTCCTGTAACGATTAGTTCCAATGAGTCTATCCTAACTCAACCACATCCAATTTTATTATCTCATTCTCCGGATTGGCTTGAAAATACAGTAATTAGATTATCTTTAATTCAGGAGTCAAATGTTAAAGATGAATGTCAAGAAAATGTGAACAGTCCTTCCGAAGAAGCATGTTATTTTGGATTTTTCAAAGGAGAATCATTAGAGCAAGTAGTGATGCTAAGTTCAACTGGGATCGTCCCCGGGCCAGTAAATTTGTGGATTGAGGTTATAGTTGGAAATAATTCATTTCAAAGAGTTGTGGATCTGGGAATCGTAAAGATAAGTTCTCCTCCAACTTTGACTATTGGAGAAGTTATTTTTGATGGGAGCTTAGTGAAGCTGAATGGTTTCTACAGCGACCCTGATGGAGAAGATGTAGAAGTAGATATATCGATGAATGGGGAAAAAATGGGGCAGATATCACTATCTGGAAATTCTTGGAGTAGTGACTGGATAGACCTTAGCTCTTTGAACTCTGGAGTCCTAAATTTTGAAGTAAGAGGATGCGATCAATCAGGAAAATGTACTAGTATTTTTCAGGACATAAATAATTCAGAAGTAATCTTAGAGTTGATGCCTGACGAGGAACTTGAGGAGGGTGTTGCCGGAAACAATGTTCCTTTTATTGGGGCTCAACAAATTGTAATTATACTCATGATTGTGGTTATCTTTATGCGCAGTGGTGGTAAGAAGTGAGTTTCTCCGGTAGAGTTGATCGAGAATCCCATAAAGGAGGTTTACTTGTCTCCTTTGAAGGTAGAGCTCCAAGATTAGGGGCTGTTATCAGAATCGCAAGAGGGAGGATTTTAGGCAAGGTTGAAACTGTTCTGGGTGCTGTTGACTCCCCCCTTCTCCATATTCATCCGTTGAAAGAAAACGTCGACTCAAGGGCGACTATAGGATCTCCTGTAGAGATTGCGCCGAGAGATAGGACGCCTAAAAAGGATCGTCGATTCTCTCGGGGTAGTTCCCGCAATAAGAAAAAAGGGAATGGAGGAAATAGGGGAAGGGGCCAAAATAGGAGTTTCGGAAGGAGCAATAGAAAGAGCCCTAGCAGTAGTACCTCGAAAATGGCAAGAAGGTCATCTAATAGTGGTCACAGGGGAGGGAATAGGAATTCAAAGAAATCCAGAGTTTCAGGAGATAGGCGAGGTTCGGGCAAGAGAAGGGGTGGCGGTAAGAGGCGTTGAGCGCTTACCCCAGCATTCTTCATCCCAACCTTAGTGCATAACCTTGTGAATAAGAGCGCTGAGATGCTTTGGATTGACTCGATCGAAGCAGATCAGAGGGGAGATAGGGAAAAGGCGCTAGCTCTGGCGGAAGAAGTAGTAGCAGTCGATGGCGAGCATTCGGATGCGTGGATGGCAGTGGCTGAATGGGGCCTACCCACCGATTCTAGAGGAAGGCCACTGATGCCCGATCTTGCTCAGTCTTCGAAATCTATGTCTGCAGTAAAGAAAGTAGTTAGTCTAGACCCACAGAATGAGCGGGCTTGGCGACTAGGTGGGGAAATAATGGTGTCTCACCTTGGAATGCTACAGCACGGACTAGATTGGTGGGAAGAAAGGAAAGAGGTGTCGCCGAACGATGTTATTCCATATTTTGAGCAGGCAGGAATTTTAATTCGATTGGGTTGTTTTGAAGCAGCCGAGGAATGTCTTAACTCTCTGGACGAGTTGGTCGCTAAGCAACCTAGTAAATCACTGGAATCCAGATCACAGAGGCTGAGGTTGATTTTCGAAGAACAATGGAGTTTGGAGAAAGAAGTTTCATTCTCACCAGAGAATTCCAAAGATGAATCATGGGGTTTAATCAGTAGGATGAGGAAAAAAAAGCCAATATCTGAGACTTATTTCCTACTTATGTTCGTAATGCCCATCGTATTTCTTTTGGGCACATTGGTGATGATGTTTCTAGGAGGTACAAGGTACGGAACGGGGATCGTAATGATTTTCATAATCCTACTC
>JAYZLO010000039.1:0-31987 GCA_036154175.1 Thermoplasmatota archaeon
GCGGTCGCTCCAGGAGACACACCTGGGGGAGCCCTACTAGATTTCACGTCCAGGGACCCCTCAATAAGGATATCGAACACTATTTGCTCTACTACTCGTGTCAGGGATGGGAGCGAAGACGACTCTCACAGTGTTTCCCCCGTAACTAATACGAGGTACATCTCCAAAAAGGAAAGACTGGGCTTAGTTCCACAGCTCCTCCAGGGGCTCATGGATAGTCGTGATAGACACAAGTCTGCACTCGCAAAGGCTATCCAGGAAGATGATGAGTCGGAGGCCTTCTTACAAGATCAGCTACAATACGCTGTAAAGATACTGATGAACTCTTTCTATGGGGTATTCGCGTCGAACTTCTATCGATTCACTCATCCGAGTCTGGGAGCAAGCATCACCGAATGGGCTCGTCACAATATCAAGGCTATCATTTCCAAAGTAGAAAATGACGGTAATGACGTAGTCTATTCTGATACGGATTCAATCTTCGTAATCGCGCCGGTGGAGGGAGGGCCAACCAACAAACCTCTGGGAGGGGAAGATCTTGAAAGGTGGGAGGAGGTTAAGATTTCCACAATCGAATTCGGAGAAGCTCTAGCAGAAAGATTCACGAGAGAAGGTGCAGAACTCGAGTTTGAGACTGCTCTCTCTTCATTCTTCAGCCATGGCGCTAAGAAGAGATATGTCGGAAGAGTTGTCTGGCCTAGAGAGGAGATGCTCATTAGAGGTTATGAGGTCAGAAGAACGGACTCATTCCAACTTCTCTCTGATACTATGACTAAGATGTTCGAGATGATACTGGATGACAATACAATCGGTGCAGTAGATATGACGAAATCGGTTATTGATCAAGTTAGAGCCGGTGCCGTCGACCCCTCTCAGCTAGTAATAAGCAGGTCTTGCAAGGGCAAGTGGAACAGCAAGAAGGAAGAATGGGACTTCAGTGTCTATAAGAATGAGGACGGACTTCCCTACGTCAGAGCCGCGAAGCAGAGGATAGCCGAGGGCCTACAGTTCACTCCTGGGATGAAAGTAGGATATATTGTTACGGAACCGGAGGAAGGGGAAAAGAAACTAGGAGTCGGAGCATGGTTAGTCGATGAAATCGGGGGAGAGCCACCCGAGTATGATAGAAATTACTACGCAGGTAGGCTTGCAAAATCACTTGGAAGGGTTACGGAAGCATTCGGATGGGATGAAAAGAACCTACTGAAAGGAAATAGACAGGGTGGTCTCAAAGACTGGGGTTTTGATTTCTAGCATATTCAATGAGCCGTAGGATTGATTTCTTCCCGCTTATGCCATGTGCCACATGGGTAGGCCCCGAGACACGGCTTTGATGATGGCGATGGTGTTTCTATTGCCAATGTTTGCAGGATGTACGGACCTCCTTGGTAACAATGGCCCCCCTTCTGCAACAATGTCGATAACTCCTAGTGGGACAATCAAAGCAGGAGAAGAGGTTGCATTCAGCGCGGCTGGATCATCAGATCCTGATGGAGACGCACTAACCTTCGAATGGGATTTTGGAGATGGAAACACGGGTACTGGACTTACAACTAAGCATACTTATGCTCAGCCAGGCGATTACACAGCCGAGCTAGCTGTGGGCGATGGGACACACGAGGTAACAACCAGTAAGTCAATCACGGTAGTCGATTCGTCTGCAAGAGAGCCTGAGGCAAAGATAACTCCAAGCAAAGACGATGACTGTGATGGAGAGGAGTCAACGGCTAGCGGAGATTTGGTTATCGTATGGGTATGTGATGAGGACAACGATGTGAACGACAGGCAGGTGGAAGTCTCTACCACTGTGAATCTGGATGCGTCGGAGTCCTGGGCAGGATGCGATCCGGACGACTCAAATTGCTACGCAGAAGAGTATCTCGTAGAATGGCACTGGGATCTTGATACATACGTCGACTCCGATGGGGACGGCATTACTGACAACGATGTAGATGCGAGTGGAGAGACATACTCATGGGAGGAGAGGACTACAGGAGCATGGGAGGTCAAATTAACTGTAGTGGATAACAACGGATTCGAAGATAGTATAACTTCGATGGTATACGTCAATTACAGGGGAGTCTGGAAGGAATTTGTAATCGACAGGGCCACTCCAAACAATCCGATAATTATGACATGGGACTATCCAGTAACTTATGATCAGGAATCAAAGGATAGAATCAGGTATATGAGGGCCAAGCTTTCCTACCCCAAGGAAGATGATGACCAGCCATTGGGAGGTGTGGGAGGTACAACTACCAACAACAGGCTAGATCTCTACATATTCAATAGCACTGACGATGAGGTAGCAAATACAACGGGAATCGAGAACGACAATAGAGACGCAGGCGACTGTGAAGGAGAGGAATATTGCGTTTGGATGGTTATTGGAGGATCTACTGTAAGGGGTAAACTTCCCGGAGACTGGACACTAGATTTAGAGAATGCAGAGACTCACAATACAGAGGTAAACCAGTTGGTAATAGAACTACAGTACAGGTAAACTTGCCTATTGCCCCCGGTTTCCCTGTTTTTCGCAATTCTAGCACTAGTGTATCGAAAACACTGGGGAACGATTCATATACGCCTCTCCGGTCGGCGGGCCTACCTTAGAGGTGTAAACAATGGGTTCACAATGGGAAGACAAGAGCAAGCCGCATCTGAATATCGTTTTCGTAGGACATGTCGACCATGGAAAGTCGACAACTGTCGGAAGACTTCTTTTGGACAGCGGCCATATAGAACAGCACATAATCGATAAGTTCGAGCAGGAAGCATCTGAGAGAGGTAAGTCCGGTTTCGGATTCGCCTATGTGATGGATGGATTGAAGGAAGAAAGAGAGCGAGGAATCACCATAGATGTTGCTCACAAAGAGTTCTTCACACCAAAATACTACTTCACAGTAATCGACGCACCAGGGCACCGTGACTTCGTCAAGAACATGATTACGGGAACCAGTCAAGCAGATGCAGCTGTACTGAATGTTGCGGCTAATGATGGAGTTAACGCACAGACCAAGGAACACGCCTTCCTTGCTAAGGTTCTCGGAGTAAAGGAACTAATAGTCAACATCAACAAGATGGACATAAGCGGAGTTGACTGGTCTCAGGACAAGTATAACAGCGCAGTTGAGGAAGTTTCCAATCTACTAAAGATGGCAGGATTTAACCCAGCTGATATCCCATTCGTCCCATGCAGCGCTCTATCTGGAGACAACATCTTCAACAAGAGTGATAACACGCCATGGTACAATGGGCCAACTCTATTCGAGGCAATCGATGGTGTTGAGATGCCACCTAAGCCGACAGACAGGCCTCTGAGACTGCCTATCCAAGATGTTTACAAAATCAGCGGAATAGGTACGGTCCCTGTAGGTAAGGTAGAGACAGGAATTCTACACTCGGGGAAGACTGTAGTCTTCAATCCAAGTCAGAAGTCTGCTGAAGTCAAGAGCATAGAGATGCATCATACTATCCATGAGAAGGCTGAACCGGGCGACAACGTCGGATTCAACGTACGTGGTCTTGCTGCTACGGACATTCGTCGAGGAGACGTAGCTGGATACTCTGACAGTGAGCCTGCTTACGTTAGACACGACGAGACATTCGTTGGACAGATCCAATTGATGGACATCCCCAAAGCAATCGGAGCGGGATATACTCCAGTATTCCACGCACATACTTCACAGGTCGCAGTTAGGTTCGTTGAACTATTGGAGAACTCCAAGACTAAGGAGGCCAATCCAGCTTTCTTGAAGACAGGAGATGCTGCACTAGTCCGATTCGCACCAACAAAGCCAATGGCAATCGAGCAGATGGATGCATTCCCCGAACTATCGCGTTTCGCAATCCGTGATATGGGCAAGACAGTAGCTGCAGGCGTCTGCATGAAGATCGAGAAGAAGTAGACGACTGGTGAAACTAATGCCGGTCGTCACTACTATCAAGTTGACCGGCGAAAATCATCAGGACGTGGACTTGGTCTGTCAACAGATTAAGGCTATTTCAGACGAGACAGGAGTCGATCTAAGAGGTCCCATTCCACTACCTACCAGGAGACTAGTAGTCCCTTGCCGGAAAAGCCCGGATGGTGAGGGTTCAGAAACATGGGATCATTGGGAGATGAGAATTCACAAGAGACTACTAGAATTGGTCACAAACTCTGCTAAAGATGAGAAATCACTTAGGAAGGTCCTGAGAATCCCAATTCCAGATTCTGTAACTATCGAACTATCTCTCAGGAATCTAAACTGACTTAGTTTAACGCCTCTTCTCTGGCTAACGATCCCATCGGGTCCCAAGCGGGAAGTACAACAGGATCTTGTTTCAAACCATCTTTCATTTTGGCACTCAAGAACTTCTTTGGCGCAGCAATTTCGAACATATGCTCATCGAACCAATTATCATTCATTGTATAGAATCCTTTTATCCCACTCTCTTCAGAGCCCCACGAATTCTCAACCCTCCATCTCCTCGGTTCGCCTTCGACCACATCGACTCCAGTAAACAGCATTGCATGTGTCATCATTGTCTGACCAAAGCGTAAACGATTAGCCTTATCCATTCCGAAACTAACTCCGTATAAACCTTCAAACTCGTATAAATTAGCATCCCAAAGCCCCTTCTTTCTCTCCATCTGCTTACCCACGTCACAACCCATCCATACAGGCGTACCATTCTCTAGAACCTGCTGAGTAACTTTCTTCATCTCCATAGATGGTACGTTTAGGTATACTACTGGAGGCCCTCCCACAACATTCTGGAGATAATCCACCGTATATGTTCGAAAGTACTCGTTCCTTGGGTCATTTACTAAGCAAACATAGTTTTCCCAATCGATCTCAACATACTCTTTGGCGAACTCTAGCGGCGTCATCTCCCCCGTTCTGTGGAATTTCTTGTCCTTGTCGTGCCACTGCCAGTCAAACCTCTCTGGAGGGGTTCCTAGATGGATACATAGCACTCTCCAAATTTCTTCCATCCTAGATTCTTTGTGAGAACGAGCTACATCCATCGATCCATTACTATCTATGATCTCTCTAATTTCACTGGCTGTTGTTCTGAGTATGTCTTTCAGAATTGTATTCATTGCCCTGGTATTACTACTACTGTGAGACTCTGGATAAGCAGACATTGGGACTAATCCGTGCTTTCTGATTAGGTTTGTTGCCATGTTCCACTGCCCTCCATCTCCAATAGGGTCACTAAGAAGAAAGTGGATTGTCCTATCATCGATAGGAAGATTAGAGGTTTCCAGAATCGCCTCTAAGAAGTGGTTAGACCTCTCTAGTTTGTCCCAAAAATGGATGTGTGATTGGCTAAATTCAAAATTCTTGACATTCATCTTCTTCATAGCACCAACTCTGAAGAGATTCAATGTAGCGAATAGCCAGCATCTACCACTTCGTCTTTGGTTAGTGACGCTCCACTCATCCAATTTCGTGCTGAATGAAAAGTCAGTATTCTGAATAATTTCTCTACTTAGAGCTAGAGATGTCAGAGTAGTATTGCTTATCGCATTCTGAGCAACTCTCGCAGAAGGGTCAGAATCGAAAGCTTGTCTAAACCTCTTAATCTCTGCACCTGTCACTCCTTCATTCAAATTCTTCACCACACCAATTAACCATCGGAGGTCGGAGAGAATTAGTAATTGTCCCAATTAGATAGGGGCAGCTTCTGCTAGTCCAGCTGAAATCAGAATCTCCGCAATCAACGAAGGACATGATTCAATGTCTCCCTCCGTAAGTTTGATTTCAGAACCGTCAGCCATTAGGATTGGATCTTCGACATCTTTGAGAACTTTAATTCGTAATAAATCACTATTTTTGTCAATACTATCATCATCAAAACTTCGGGATTCGGCACTGGAGGCCGCATGTTCAGGAAAATCATCCATCTCTCTGATTCGATCTTCTTCGTCGAAATCTGGCTCTCTCCATTCTACCTCTTTACTGGGAAGACGGATGCTCTTTTCCGGATCTTCTAATTTATTATCGGTGAAATCACTCAAGGTATCCGTAATTTCTGAAATCGGAGACCCCAAATCTGATTCAGAGAATCCTAACATCGAAGACCAGGACGTTGTAATCTTGTACTTCTCCGACAATTCCTTGATTCCATTATAGAATACCCTCTCTGAAGGATCAAACTTGCTCCAATCCAGTGTCTGGAAGCTATTCATCCCTCTTTCGGTATTTTTTGAATCTAGCAGACTTGAAGAAACAGAGTGACGAGTGAATGCGTTCAAACGCATTCTAGTCAGATCCCTGACACAGGTCCTAGCCACTCCAAGTCTTCTGGATAGAAGCTGAGCCTTAGCTGTCATCCCCTCGTCTCTGACCGTCTCAGAAAGTTCGGTTTCCATATTCCTCAGTAGCTGACCCACTGCATCCCAAAAGCTGATTCCATCAGGCATAGCTACCTCCACAGGGCTATCACTACTCTTCTGTCTTCTAGTGACTTCAATCAATGATTTGTGAACGGCTTCAAGCTCACTTTTTGACAGCCTTCGAGGGCTCGAACCTGAAATCATCTTCGCAACCAATGGGGCATCCCACAGAGGAGATACATCAACAATTCCTAAAGAAAAACAAAAGTTCGTCATCCGCGAGAATAAAATCTACGACTACTCTCCGGTGGGTGCAGGTGTACCCGAGTGGTCAAAGGGGGAGGGCTCAAGATCCTCTGCATAGCGCTTCGCAGGTTCGAATCCTGCCGCCTGCACCAAAGTGTGTATACTAGTCCAAAAGAGCCCTAATCAGCTCAATCGCTCCTTCCAAGCCCTTTTGTTGGGTCACACAATCTGCAGAATCAACAACTTCTGGGAACTTATCATTTACCGCTACGGAGTAACCGACCAAATCGAACATAGGAATATCGTTAGGGGCATCTCCACATGCAATGACTCTCGATGGATCGACCCCTCGTTGTCGAAATGCTATTTCCAGACCATTTGCTTTGTTTATCCCGGGTTTGGCTATGTGAACTGCGAAGCCAGTCGGAACAACCTCTAAATCCGACCACTCGCTATTTGACAACAAGCTCTTCATAATATCAAACTCTTCTGTTTCTTTCAGACACCATTCGGTTTCTCTCCATCTGTTTGACTCTATTCCCTTAGGATCCAAACCTTGAATTTTAGTCGCTAACCACTCAGCAGCCTCTCTAGCTCTCGCCCCATTCGAAAGTGAACGAATTGGATGTCCTTCCAGGCTATCCCAAACCATACCTCCATTTTCAGCTATTATGAATCCCTTCGCTCCTATTGCTTGCATTATAGGGGTAACATTTGGCAGAGTTCTCCCTGACGCAAGAGAAACTGTCATCACCTCTCTATCCAGCCTCTTGACCAATCCAACTAATTCGTCGTGGAATCCATTTGAGTCTAGAAGAGTTCCATCCACATCAAATACAATCATATCCCAGTTTTTCTTATCGGGAATCTCTATCATGGCACTACGAACTGACATGCGTACAAGATTCCATCGACAGAGAAACATTATGTTCAAGCGATAGTAAATTTTCGGGCAATCGTGCCAGAAGAATTCGAAGACTTCGAGGACTTTCTAATCCTAGATGACGAAGAGGAGGAGACGAATTCAGAAAATGTGAGGAAGAAAGACACATTTAGACTACCCAAATTTGGTATTTCGAGAAGCTTCTTGGAAATATCTAATGACGAAAAATTTCCAATTGAGGACCAATTTAGTGACCAAGACCTCCAGATTTCTCTAGACGGAATTCACAAGTTTGAATGGCCAATATCAGGAATGGACTGTCCAGATTGTGCAATGAAGGCAAACTGGGCTGTGCAGAGACTTCCAGGCGTTGAGTCAAGTAATTTTTCGGTTTCTGACGGGACCGTGGAAATAACATTAGATGTCTCCGTCGGATCAATCTCAAGAGCTTCATCGGTACTCTCTAGCTTAGGTCATGAGCCTGATTTGGGATGGCTGAGGGTTGTAGGACAGAATCCAGAAAAAACTTCTTCCAGACATGGGATGGACGTAAAGGAATTGAGAGATTGGCTTCTGAATGTTCCGAGTGTCCTTGATGTAAGAATTACTGACGAAAGAATAGAAATCCAACAGGTTCAGATAGAACAAGTAGAGCTGAGAAATTCAGTCAAACAAAAAATGGATGAAATTCTAGGAGATGGCCATTCTCTGGAGTGGCTCAAAAATTCAGGATTCAGAAAGGACCAGATCCAACTAATCTCATCCATTCTGGTAATCCCACTAATTTTCTTAGTTTCATTGTTACAAAATACAGATTTTTTACCAGATGAAATAGCCTGGATTATAGCTCTGGTTGGAATTATTTTCGCAGGACAGTTCTTATTCCAAGAGGCATTAGCTAGTCTGAAGAATAGTCTTGTAGGATTCCAAGTACTAGTTTCTATGGCTATAATCGGGGCATTCTGTTTAGGAGAGTTAGTTGAGGCTCTTCTAGTGGTTTCGTTGGTAGCCTTTGCATCCCATCTTGAAAATAGAGCACTTATCAGAGCTTTAGAATCTATGCAAGGAGGGATATATCGAATACCAAGGATGGCACGACTATCGACTCTAGGTAATCAAATCAAATCTGGGGATAGAAATCTGATGGTAATTGTGCCTATTGAGGAAATTACCCCCCACTCTCATTTTGTAAAAGATGAATTAATCCCCGTGGAAGCACTAGAAGTAGGAGATTTAGTAGAGATCAGATCTGGAGAGACAATCCCAGTAGACGGAGTGGTGATTGAAGGAGAAGGGGCTATAGATAGAGCACCTTTGACCGGAGAGCCAATTCCTAAATCTGTAAAGAAAGGAAATAGAGTTGAGGCTGGCTTAACGCTAACCAGAGGTCCACTTATAGTGAAATCAGAGGCGGTTGGGAGAGGAACTAGACTCTCGAGCCTGATAGAATTGGTCAGACACTACAAGGACAAGCCAACTAGAACACAGAGTATAATCGAGAGATTCACTCTTATTTGGACTCCATTGGTTGTCTTCGCCTCTCCAGCCATCGGATTTCTATTCTATCCATCTTCTCCTGAACAGGCAATTCTTACCACGCTATTGCTTTGGGTTGTCTCATGTCCTTGCTCCCTTCTTTTAGCTTCTCCAGTCCCTCACGCTGCAGCCTTGACTACGGCTTCTTCATTCGGACTTATTGCTAGGGGCGGAGACGTTCTGGAGTCAGCTGCAGAAATAGAGATAGCTTTACTCGACAAGACTGGAACTTTAACTACCGGGAACCCTACAATCTCCAATATATTTGTAGTAAAGGGTGAAACTGAGGAAAGAGTTCTAAGAATCACAGCAGGTCTAGAATCTCGTTCTAATCACCCATATGCAAAGACAATAATCAAAGAATCAGAGAAGCGATCTCTGGAGCCAATGAAGATAACCCAAATTAAAGATGGAGAAGCAGGAGTTACAGGAAAAATTAGAGAAAAAACTGCAATCTTTGGGAGAGCTGATTGGCTTATTTCAGAAGGAATCAGTATTCCACAAGAAATTCAAAATTTGTTGAATGAAACTAGGAAATCAGGAAGTGGTGCAAGCCTTCTTTCAATCGGCAATTCCGTTATCGCTATGTTTGAATTCGCACATGACGATGCCAGAAAAGGAGTAAGAGATGCAATTAGTGAATTCGACCAACTAGGGGTTACTGTAGAGTTACTCAGTGGAGATGAGCAATCCAGTGTGGAAGAATTTGCTCGTTCAATTGGATTAGACCCAGCATTATGCATGGGAGGCGTGAACCCAGAAGAAAAGGCACAATATGTCACGGAAAAAACAGCTGAAAAGAGAACGATGATGGCCGGCGATGGATTCAATGATGCCGGGGCTCTTGCTGCTGCAGATATTGGAGTAGCAGTAGGAAGTGGCGATCAGGTCAATCTAGATGCTGCTGATATTCTAATACCCGGAGAAGATCCAAGAGTATTATCAAAAATGGTCGGCCTCGCTAAGAGAACCAGAAGAGTTGTATTTGCAAATATTGCAATCTCAGTTTTGGTAACAGTCTTCTTAGTTTCTACTGTATTGATGGGATTCGAGATAAATTTGGCATTAGGGATAGCATTGCACGAGACCAGCGTTATCATCGTCATACTTAATGGAATGTGGGTATCTGGTTCTGAGGCTAGTAGGCTTTCAAATCTAAAAGCTTTAGCAACTGATGTATTATCCGATATTTCAGAGATTTGGAGTGCATTTGTTGATAATTTGCCAGAAGACACATCGTCGACCGCTTGATTAAGTGGTTATATTTCGCATTATCATGGCACCACCGGAAGTAGAGTCACAGATTGCTCCTCCGTTAGTCAATTGTGCTCAGTGCGAGGGAATGCTCCCTCAAGGCCTAGGAGAAATTGAGTGTGTTCTTTGTGGTGCGATGTGTAGAGTAACCCATCAGCCCACAGTAGATGCTCTGTTCAACGAAAAGGTACAGTGTCCGATTTGTATGACGGTAGTGGAGGCAGGAACGTCCCAAAGACCAGTCGATCTAACCTGTGGAGCTTGTTCAGGAGCTTTCACACTCAAGGAAAAGATCGCTAAGGTTGAGATTCAATGCCCTTCTTGCGAGGCAAATCTCAGAATCAGGCCTCGTCCGGGAAAAAGAGAATTGACTTGTCCGGGATGTCAGAATTCATTCAATGTCACATTCTAATGCCCAATAGGTAAGAACCCCCAAAACCGCTTTTTGATAATGAATTCAACCCTCTTGTCTAAAATACCCCGAAAAGTGCCCGGGACTGGGGATGGGTAGGTGAGTGAGAGCAAGTCGACAGATTCTGACGATTCCGAAGGTATAGACGAACTAGAGGCTCTTAGAGCAGAGCACGCTCTCTATTCACCAGCAGTTACAGCTGCTGTTAGGGCAAGAGAGCGCTTGGACGAAGAATCCTCTCTACGTTCCGGAATTCGACGAGAAAGAAGAATAAGGATTGCAGAAATGACTGAGAGAGTTTCTGGAATGCATGGAGCAATGAGAAAAGCCAACGAAATTCTCTTCGAAGAGCAATTACAACAGATCGAAGCAGATCTAAGAGATGAATTGGAAGACGAGCTAGAGAGATTAGAGAAGGAGGCCTTGGAAAGAGAGGAAAGGCTACTTCGGGAAGAGATGCTTCACAGGCTAAGGAGAGAGGAAAATAGACTTAGAGATCAACTTGATCTTGAGAGAGATCGCAGGATTGAGGCTCATACTTCGCGAGTCAGAGACCGACTCAGAGAAGAAATGGAAACCGAATTCTCCAGAAGGCGGTCATTCTTGGAAGAAAGATTGGGGCTAGAAGCATCTCAGGCAATAGAGAGAATGGAAAGAAGAGTAGAGATGGACCTCAGGGAAGCGATGGAGTCAGAAGTTCATAGAAAGGCTGAATCATATAGATTAGAGCAGGAAATAAAGATGAGAGAGAACATCTCGAAAATGCGAAGAAAGCACGAATCAAAACTAGAGAAGCAACTTGAAAACGAGAAAGATTCTCTGGAGAAAGAGATGTTTTCAGATATCCAGGTAAGAACAAAGTCATTGCAAGAAGAGACTGAAAGAGCCGCTCTAGCAGAGCTTGACAGGAGGTTCAGGGCAGAAAGAGAGAGTACAGAGGCTGCATTAGCACTACGAAGACAAGAACTCGCTCTTGAGAGCGAGGTTGAGATGGAACAAAGAGTATCTAATTTCGTAAAAGATCGCGAGTCAGAAATGATGTCCAATCTAGAGAAGCAACTAACAAAGAGAGGGGAAATGGAAAGCAAAGAACTCTCTAAGCTGCTAAAGACAATGGAGTCAGAAATAAAGGTAAAGATGGAAGCAGCTCTTCTAGATGCTAGACAAAGTATCTTGGAGAAATCCAACTCGGACAAGTAATCATCTTTTAGTAAAACTCCTAATTCTCTTATCTGCTTCTTTTGCAAAATCCCAGTATGCCTTGCTCGCAGGATTTGACTTATTCGGTTTCTGCGCGATAACTATCGGGGCTCCCTCCAAAGGGGACTCGGCTATAGCAACAGATCTAGGAATTTGAGCTTCAAAAACACGTTCTCCAAAGTGCTTTCTTGCCTGTTCTGAAACCGTCTCGCATAACTTACTCCTTGTTTGTACCATAGTCATCAGAATTCCGAATAATCCTAATTTCGGATTTACAGAATTTTGAACATCTCTGATTGCGGAGATTAGTTGCCCCATCCCTTCCAGAGCGTAGAACTCTGCTTGAATCGGAATTAGAACTAATTCTGATGCTGTAAGAGAATTGACTGTAAGCAGTCCCAAAGATGCAGGCGTGTCGATAATAATTATTTCAAAATCATCCATTACTTCCTGAAGTGCCAATTTCAGCCTATTCTCTCTCCCTACTCTTGTTGCTAAATCAACCTCTAACCCTGATAGGTCCAAATCGGCAGGAAGTACCCACAGATTCTGAATTGTAATATGCTTAGGAGGACCTCTAATTTTACCAGGATTATTTTTTTTCCATGCAGATTTCATTGATCTGGACAGAATAGCTGAGCTCAGGATGCAGTCTTCTATTCTTAGGGATGAGTCTTCTACTCCTCTGGAAAAAAACTCATTCATCGTTGGTCCAATCTCACTCTTATCCACACCGAAAGTAGTAGAAACATTTCCCTTTGGATCCATATCTACTAGCAGTACCTTTCTGCTTCTAATCCCGTACTCTTCATTTCCAATTGCTAGAGCAGATGCTAGGTTCACTGCAGTAGTAGTTCTAGCACAACCACCTTTGTGATTGACGCATGATATCACCAGTGCCACGACAATCGAATCGGACGTACGGTTAATTGGGATTGCCCGAACTACTGTATCACTGGAACGTTTACTTCACTCAAGATCTTGTTCACGACCCTTCTTCCGGTGACGCCTCTGATTTTTGACTCAGGCTTGAGTACAATTCTATGGCTCACTACATCAAGAGCTACACCCTTGACATCATCCGGAATCACGTAATCCCTCCCATCTATAGCTGCAGATGCTCTTGAAGCCTTGAATAGACCTTGGCTAGCCCTTGGAGAAGCACCTGCCTCGATCCTTGGATCGGCCCTCGTCCTCTGCACTACCTGAACAATGTAGCCAAGAATTGCAGGGTCAATATGCACGGTCTCTAGAGCCTTCTGCATAGCTACAACCTTACGAGGCTCAACGATTTGCTCCACGTCATATCCATCCTTAGCTCTAAGCTTCCTTCGTTGGAGAATTGCCTTCTCTTCGTCCATAGAGGGGTAACCCATACTCATCTTCATCAGGAACCTATCCATTTGAGCCTCAGGCAAAGGGTAGGTTCCTTCCTGTTCTATGGGGTTCTGAGTTGCCATAGTAACGAACGGAGCTGGAAGTTTATGGGTAATCCCCTCAATTGTGACCTGCTTCTCTTCCATTGCTTCTAGAAGTGCAGCCTGAGTCTTTGGTGGTGCTCTATTAATCTCATCCGCAAGAAGGATATTTGTAAATAATGGCCCAAATCTGGGTCTGAACTCACCAGACTTCTGATCGTACATGTATGTCCCTATGATATCCGCTGGAAGTAAGTCAGGAGTAAACTGAACGCGCTTGAATTTACATCCCAAAGCCTCTGCGAATGTATTTGACATCAGAGTCTTTGCAAGACCAGGATTATCTTCAATCAGAATGTTACCATTCGCCAGAATCCCGATTGCTACTTTTCTTATGTTTTCGGGTTTTCCTATAATGACCTTGGCAACCTCGCTCATTAGGTTGTTTGCATGCCCCGAAACAGACCTAATCAGGTCTTTAGAACTAGATCCACCTCCCTGAGCAATCGCCATACTGAACCCTCGATGTTAATTGCCCCATTCAATGACTACTTGAGTGTTCGGTGCATGTGAACAACTAATGAATCGACTATCTTCCCCAGAAGTGGTCTTCTTTGCGATGGATGCTTAAAAGCTCCTCATAAACTTCCATCTCTGCTTGTGTCATCTCCATCTTCCTTAATTTTCTCGCATGAGACTCGGGAATATCTACTAGAAGCACATCGCCTTCATCGACTTGCCTTCCAACCGTGACTCCTTCTATTGAAATTGCAACCTCAGATCCCTGCCTTGCCTCCTTCATACTTTCCTGTCCGGATCTAATTGACTTGATTCGGCCAATTCTCCCCCCATCTTTAAGCAGGCCCTGACCAATGTGTACTCTTCCAGCGATTACTCTAACTCCCACCACAGCAGGTTTGGAAACTCTGAAAGTATGGTCTGGGAGTAGCATTATCCTACCAGGATACACTACCATCTCTCTCCTCTCTTCTTCAAGCTCTATTTTCCTCTCCTCAATCCAACTCTCATACTCCTCAAGAATTCTGTAGATAATATCCGATCCGATATGTTTCACACCAGCATCAGAATTTCCAATTTCTTGCTCTGCTTCTTCGAGAATATCAGTACTGAATGCCATTATTGTCCTATGGAGGGGGTCAGAAGAAGCTTCAGCACTGCGAACATCTCTTCGACTAACCTTCCCTATGCTTGCATCCCTTATGGGGACACCGATTTCGTTAAGCTCCTTGGCTAGGGCTTCGAGACCACCAACAGTATCCGATTTGATACACACACCTTCTTCTTCCAAATCGATTGAAAGGTTAGCCTCTATATTTGCTTCTTCCAATGCTTCCATCTTCTCTTCTTCATTCGTTACCACCCTCAGGGTCGTTCCTACAAGTACGCCTTCCAGAGATGGTGCACTGATCTTTACTCCAGCTGCTGCAAACACCTCTTCTGTGTCATCCCACCTGTCTCCAGCATCCCTCATTTCACTCATTCCGCGTGGAGAGAATAATCCCTTTACGTGTGTGCTCGTAGCTCCTCTCTGACTTACCAGTACTATTTCGTCACCTTTCTTGATGGATCCTCTGTGTAAAATCAAGTCTAATGTTTTCCCGAGGCCTCTCTCTTCCTTCATTTCGAGAACAGTCGCTTCTCCTCTTCCATCAATATCCATAAGTTGTTCAGAGAGATAACGCTCTGCCAGACCTATTACTACTGCTAGCAGGTCCTGAATCCCCTCTCCTTCTCTCGCAGAGATAGGAACCAATGCAATATCTTTCGTGAAGTCTTTGACTCTGTCATATCTCTCCAAGTTAAACCCATCTTCAGCGAACTGACCAACAAGATCCCAGTAACGCTTCTCAAAGAGGTCTGATACCTCTCGTGTCTGCTCTTTGAGAGATCTGGCCATGGAACGCCCAGCCTTACACTCCCACCCATATATTCGGTCCACTTTGTTAGCAGCAATTACGAACGGGGTCTTGGATTGCTTAAGGATTCTAAGTGATTCCCTAGTCTGAGGTCTGCAACCTTCCATTACATCAATTATCAAAATTGCAATATCTGCTAACGATCCACCTCTGGCACGAAGAGAGGAAAATGAGTGATGACCAGGGGTATCGATGAATAGAAGTCCCGGTGAGTCGAATTTCTTCCCACCAAGGAGTGGTGCACATAGCCCGTTAAGAATTTCAGAAGGAACCTCAGTTGCACCGATGTGTTGAGTAATGCCACCGGCCTCTCTATCCATTACAGAAGAACGTCCTTGATCCCCCAGAGACCTAACATGATCTAGAAGTGAAGTTTTTCCATGATCAACATGACCTAGAACCGCGACGATGGGCTGTCTACGCGCTGACATTCTAACCACCTCATGCTCCTTCCCCTTCAGAATTGATATTTATTCGTAGATGTGCATCTCTGCGTCACGGACCCATTCGACCAGACCTTCTGGGAACCAGAGGCCCAACTCGAACGCTGCGGTTTCCTCTCCGTCAGATCCGTGAATTACATTGTGGCCGATGTCCAATGCTAAGTCTCCCCTGATAGTCCCAGGAGCGGCGGCTCGACCATCCGTTGGTCCGATTATGTTTCGAGCCACGCTTATGGCCTCAACTCCAGACCATGCCATAGCCACCACAGGCCCAGATGTGATGAACTCGATTAGGCCGGGGTAGAATGGGCGCCCGCGATGCACCTCATAATGAGCCTCTGCTAGCTCAAGAGAAGGAGTCAACTGTCTGAGTCCGACTAATCGTAGACCCTTGGTCTCGAACCTGCCTATGATGTCAGCAACTAAGCCTCTTTGTACTCCATCTGGTTTTATCATTACGAAGGTAGTTTGCATTTCTCCCATGATCGGCCGAAACACCTCCCCTATTTCAACGAAGTCACCAATACAAATCCTTGATGAGCCTACTAGTGTTCGGGTAGTTATGCGAATACATCTTGTCTTTCTGATATCAGTCTGCCTTACTCTTCCCGGTTGCACCGACGCAGTTCAGGACACAGTAAATCCAGAGAGAGAGTTATTTGACGACAATACATTCATCGACGAGGATCAGTATCTTGGGCTTGAGTGGACAATTGATTCCGTTGCAACAATTAGAATCGTGCTTGATAGACAAGAAGGACCTAACATAGATCTCTACACTATGACTCCAGTGAACTATGAGAAATGGAAAGAATGCGACGCCTTTGTGTATATTTCCCAGCTCAGTGACCCTGACACTGGCGGAGCGAGCCTAGAATTAACAGTAGATTCGGGTACATATGTGACCGTTATCGATAATTCAGACTGTGGAGAAGCACAACCTCCCGATCAAAGTACATTACTTGATCCGGAAGACGATAATGATAGAGCTAGAGTAGATTACAGGATTACTGCCCAAGGGTAAGCTTACTTGATTCCGCCTTTCTCGTAGCGTCGCGTCCATTTTAGCCGCCTAGCATTCCTCTTCAATTTGAGCATGTTCTTCCTAGACTTACTGTCCTTGAACCAGTATACAGTTCCATCACGCTTCACAAACATCATTCCAGTGCCGGGCTCAATCTCCTCATTTGTGAAACTACAAATCCTCTGCTCAGGCATTTTATCACCGTGAGCCTATCCTTCGGGCTTCTCTTCCCGTATCTCTGAGCATCAGTATATCTCCACCCTCGCCGGAGACCGGATCTGGGCCTCTGACCGGCCCTAGAACGTTCCTAGTAATAATTCGGCCAATGTCTCGAGGGTTATCTGAGTCTAAAACTCGTACCTTTACTTGCATTGCCTCTCCAGTCAGACCTGTCCTACCCACAATCTCAACTACCTCTGCCGGCCAAGCCTCGGTTGACATACCTCAAACCTCCTAGTTTGATGAGAGAGTCTCATAGTGGGACTTGACTTCATTGAATCTATCCATTCCCTCTTTCTCGACCTGCATTACCGCTATTGCTGCAGTTCGTGTACCATTACTCATTCCCGCTGCTTCTGCAAGATATGATTGATCCTCGACATATATGAATGGGATTTCCTTCTCCTGACAGATCATAGGGATGTGAGCTAATAGCTCTCCAGGATTTACGTTTTCTGCCATAACTATCATCTGAGCAGTCCCTCTTTCTGCAGATTTGGTCACCTCGTTGGCTCCTTTCTTGAGGCGGCCCTTTCCATCCTTACCTAGGCTCTTGACCAACTCGTAAACTTGCTCTTGTACGTCTTGGGGTGTTTCGAAAACAATATGTACACTCATTGGAACATCTCCTCGTGTTTGTAAACCGCCGCACGGCATGACTGATATAAACGCAGCGTATTTTGACCCAGTTGCACGTTCCACTACCTTGACATCAGTTTCACTAGCCCTCTGTATAGTGCAGGTGCAGAGGAAACACTAGCTCTCGGATTGGGCAGTGAGTCAGTAGTGAAGACGCCATCCACGTGATTAGATAATCTTGACAACGCACCTCCAGTGAATAATCCGTGAGTACAAGCAGCATACACCTCTTTGGCACCCTGCCTCCTAAGTGCATCACTAGCTCTACAAATTGTTCCACCAGTACTAATCATGTCGTCTACTATAGCTACAATTTTTCCCGAGACATCAAGATCCTTTGGTGAATGCTCAATCGTGTGTGCATCTATTCTAGTTTTTTCTAGGTAGGAGAATTCACAGCCAATTAGCCCTGCCACCTCTGAAGCCCTAGAGATAGCTCCTTTATCTGGACTGAGAATAAAGTCTGGCGAAATCTCTCCTTGCAGAGAATCAGCTATTTCCGGCATCGAACTTACGAATTCGATAGGTAAAGAAAAATCTTCCAGAACATCTGGTGCGTGTAAATCAAGAACCGTTATCCCATCACAAAACTTTGCTAATACATCTGCCACGACTTTAGCAGAAACAGACTCACCCGCTGAGAATCTTTTATCTTGGCGAGAATATCCATAGTAAGGTATTGCCAAGAAAATACCACCCCCTACATCATCTTTATCTGCCCCAAACTCTTCTTTCAGACTTGAAACTCTTCCCTTTCTAACATCCCTTATTGCTCCGAGTAAGAGAATAGTTTGTATTATTCCAGAATCTGGATAAGTGTTTGATACTAATATAACATCCTCCGATCTGACTGAATCTATCGAATCTACGGGTACTCTAACATACGCCTCTCCATCAGGAAATCGTCTGCTTTCAAGAGCGATATGATTCATCCCAAGAAGCGGAGCAAGAGCCTTTGCAGCTTCTACTCCTGAGGCCCCGCTCAGAACAGGCATTTGGTACGAGGGCGGGGAATCTCCTTCATGATGCTTGTTGTCGAATTTAGTACTGCTTCATTGGATGATTTTGGTGGGCACGACAGGATTTGAACCTGTGACCTCCCGGTTATCAGCCGGGTGCTCCAGCCAAACTAAGCTACGCGCCCTGAGAATCAACCCCACATGGGATTGGAATTTGAAGGCTACTCAAGTGGAGCTATTCTTCTTCATAACCCTCATCATTAAGTTTGAGATAACTTGGAAGAGTAATTAGCCTAGAGAATGTACATTTCAAGATAACTTCGTCAAGCCTGGAAGTCGTTCTTGCCAGCTGTCCGCAAGGCACGGCAATGGTTTCGGGTAGTCCGTGTCTTGCCCTAATCATAAAGTGAGGTTTGATCAATAGCCCCTTGTACGTTCTCTTGATTTTAATTAAACTGATTACGTTTCCTATATCCATCCCATCATTGTCCAGTACGGCTCGGTCTAGTAGCTCGTCTGGTGCATACAGATCCTCTTCTATTCTGACAGTATTCCTCCATCTCCTCTGTAATTCTCTCATAGATTTGGAAAGTTTTATTCCTCCATCAGGTCTTATGCTATGTACAAGCTCCTTTGCTAATGGTGCTAAATCAGCTGGTTTTCTCATAAATTCGCTAGCAATATTGTCCTCTACTTTTATTCTTAGAGATTTTACAAACTCGTCTCTCGGATGGAATCTCTCACCAACAACTACTCCGACATGTTTGTCTCCAACGTAAACGTCTCTGTGTATCATTTCCTGTATTTCGTAGTCTTCTACCATTTCTCTGCCTCGATCAGGAGTGCATCCCCCTTGCCTTCTCCAAAGACGCAGACACTGGGATAGCACTTATAATATTCGTAAATTAAGACTGATAATCCAATTGAAAATTTTTACAATAATTGAATTTTCCAATTGAAAAACCAAATTTAATTTGATTTTCATGATGATTATCAGAACTTCTGTTTTTTCTATATTCGAGACTTATTTTGTGAATTCTGAAAGTGAATTCAGAGAATATTGATGTGGGTGGACTTTTTCCCATAAGCAATGACTATCGGGATAGATGGCCTTGCCGAAATTCGTTCCAAAACTGGAAAGCCTCTAACTACGGGTCTCAATGATCATGTAATCTCTGAATTTCTTCAGACAGATCCTGCTCTCAGCATTGCGATAGAAGAGGCATGTGAAAACTTTGTAAGCTTAGTCAATGATATGGGAGAAGAAACTGTAAAAATGGACGAGAAGGATCTTGTTAGTACACTTCAGGGTGACTACGTAAACTTCTATTCTGCAGCAACAGTTAATCCATACGTAGCTATAGCAGCCCGAGGCCCTTGGATTATCACCTCCCACGGGGCAGTAATTCATGACAATGGGGGCTATGGAATGCTTGGTATGGGTCATGGCCCAACAGATGTTATCCAGTCCATGCAGAAGAATTGGGTCATGGCTAATGTAATGACTCCTTCATTCAGTCACAAGAGACTTGCAGACAGACTCAAGAAGGAAGTTGGACATACTAGGGGGGAATGTCCATTCTCCAAGTTTGTTTGTTTGAACAGTGGATCAGAATCCGTGACAATTTCAATGAGGATTGCTGATGCTAATACTCTTCAGATGACAAGGAAGGGAGGACTTCATGAGGGAAAGAAAACGAAAATGCTGGCGCTTGTTGAGGCATTTCACGGTAGGACCCATAGGCCTGCTCAAATTTCTGACTCCTGTAGAGGCAAATATGAGAAGAATTTGGCTTCATTCAGAGACAATGAAAATGTAATATTTGTTCCATGTAATGACCTAGAGTCACTTACGGCGGCTTTCGATAGAGCTGACAGAGAAGGATTCTTCATTGAATTAATGGCTATGGAACCGGTAATGGGGGAGGGAAACCCTGGTCTATGTGTCACAAGAGAGTTTTATGACAAGGCACGTGAGCTAACACACAATCATGGAAGCATGCTCATTGTGGATTCTATCCAAGCAGGTCTAAGAGGTCAGGGATGCCTAAGTATTGTTGATTATGAAGGGTTTCAGGATTGTTCTGTTCCAGATATGGAAACATGGTCAAAAGCGCTAAATGCCGGCCAATACCCACTTTCCGTAGTTGGACTTTCTGACAGGGCTGCTGGACACTATGTGGTAGGAATATATGGAAATACAATGACGACCAACCCCAGAGCCCTCGAGACTGCGGTCACAGTACTCGATCGAGTAACTCCTGAACTCCGACTTAATATTAAGGAAAGGGGGATAGAATTCGTCTCAAAATTGAAAGAATTAGCCGATGAAATCCCCGGAACAATTACTCAAGTACAGGGAACCGGGCTTCTTCTTTGTGCCGAGCTCGATCCTGAGAAGTTGCCAGTAATTGGTTTTGGTTGTGTGGAGGAATGGTGCAGAATAAATGGCCTTGGGGTTATTCATGGCGGACAGAATGCACTCCGCTTCACGCCCCACTTTTCAATCACTTCAGCCGAAATTGACTTGATTATTGATGTTCTAAGAGAGGGCCTTCAAACATTCACAACTCCTAAGATAATCGAGGCCAAGTAAGCAGTTTGGTTTCTATGTCAAGATCTATCACTATTCTCGGTCCAATGGATGGACTCAGAGGATATCTGGAGGAGAGATTGGAAAGAGCAGGAGCCAAGCTTGTCAAAGAACAAAAGCATGCGGATTTCACGATATGTATTGGAATTAACGAGAGGTGTGATCTCTCAGTGGTACCTCACGGTACAGACAATCCTCTTTCCACGGTATCTATTGGTTTAGAAGATGTAATCATTCCATCCCGAGCTAAGGGTTGGGGAAATGGAAAACTCCTGGATTGGATAGATTGTATAAAGAAAGGTCATGATCCATTGATAGAAGATGGAATAAGATATTGGGTAAATATACGGGATGTAGTTGAGGCAATTACTACAATTTCTATGTTCGAGGGAAAACTTGGATCAAGTGACCAAATCAAAATCTGTGGAAGAAGAGGCTGGAAGGATGAACACATCATCGATGAGATCCGAGTTCTCTGGGAGAGATATTCAAATTCTATCAATCATTCTCACACAATTGAATCTCTATCTGGAGTACCTAGTCCCGTTAGAGGCATAGATTCAGAAGAATCAATCCCTCAAGGTCTGGATTCGATACATGAATTATTGATCGAATGCGGAGGTAATGGATGGCATCCCCTAGTTCCAATGAGGATATCACTGATGGAGATGATTGCAAGTATGGAGTGACTATCTTGCGTTTTTGTCCTCTTGAACCTTAATTCTGATATCCTGAGCTAAATTTTTGCATGATTGCATAACTTTCCTAACACGAGTTCCAGCTGCTCCATTCCCGGAATCGTGCTTCCCTGCATCATCAAGAATTTCAGTTAGTTCGTTAATCATCTCTTGTATCATATCCTTTACTGTCATGCTACTATCCAAATTTTCTGGACTAATAGCGGTTACTAAAACTAACACTACATTCTATCCAAAAAGATCAGAACCCAAGAGAGGCAGAATAAGGCTTGCCTCTCCTTCTATTACTACTTGTGGGGCCTGAGGACGAATCTTCCCCCAAGAAATTGCTTCTCTCAGCCTAGCCCCAGATAACGACCCATCGAACTCCGGAGCAGTTGTAATTGAAACCGCAGAATCCATCCCTGAAGCCTCTCTGAATTGATTCCACCAAATCACGTGATGTTTGGATATTCCACCTCCAATCATCAGACCATGACTTTCCTCAGCAGTCCAAATTTTATCAGATAAAATCTGCTCATCCGCCAATATATCGATCATGAAATCCGGACTCTTCTGTCGGTGCATGAATAACTGAGAGCCAATAGATCCATCCGTCAGACCAGGAACTACCATAGGAATTCTATGTTTGGCAACCCAGTGAAGTAGCGAACTCTCATCTTCAATCCTATCACCCATAGCCCAGCATAATTCTACTGAACCAAAGCCAATCCATGGATTCTCATTATTTTCCGATCTTCTCTCAACCTCAATTTCCGCAAGCCAAGGAAGAACCACTTGTTCTAGAATTTCACCATAGCACTCGTTTGGTACTACAACGTTTCCAAGTCTGTTCAGGCCCTCTTCACCAAGTGCTACATCATCAAGAGAGAAATCACCATGGAAATAGTTACTATATGTTCTAGCAATATCATGGTCCAGAGTTCCGCATGTTGTGACAATTACATTGAATGATCTGCTTTTCAGAGCCTCGACAAAGAACCCTCTAGTTCCAGTAGCACAAAGACAAGCTGGAAAAGAAAGCCAATTTAGCACACCATCTTCCCCAACTTTGGAAATCGCATCCCTCAGAATATCCCTTCCTCGAGCTAGTTTTGTTGCAGTGAAGCCACCAGCTCTTCCCATCTGATCAATCAGCGATCTGGAATCAGTAATTTTCGAAAAATCGTAGTCCTCAACAGGAAAATCAAAGTCATCGCGAGAGTATCTGGCCACGTACTCCGCACTGCAATCTTGGCTTCAATTAGTAGCATTCTTCATTCTGAAGATTCTATCTCTTAGTCTAGCTGCTCTCTCGAAGTCTAGCCTATCAGCAGCCTGCCTCATTTCCAGCTCTAGCCTTTCAATTAACTCCGTCTCCCCCTTTTCATCGGATTCCTCGTGTTCTTCTATCCAATCGGGTTGACTAATATTCTCGAGAACCGAATCTGAGGTGTTCCATACTCCCGCACCCAGTCCAAATTTCTGTGCTAAGCTATCTAAGCTCCTCTTTCCTGGTGGCTTAGCAATCATTCTTTTTCCTCCACTTTCTCCAGTTCCTGCTACTCCGGACAGGAGTTCTTCAATTTCTGCTCCCATTACTGGAAGTGCCTTTTGAATAGTCCTAGGGACTATTCCATGTTCCTCATTGTATTCTTCTTGCATTCTTCTCCTTCGCACTGTTTGACTAATTGCTGCTTCCATCGATGGAGAGACAGAATCGCCATAGAGAATCACTGATCCGTTCGAATTCCTCGAGGCTCTCCCTATCGTCTGAAGGAGAGATCTTTCGTTTCTTAGGAATCCCTGTTTGTCTGCATCGAAAATAGCTACCAATGACACTTCTGGGATATCAAGACCCTCTCTTAGGAGATTAATACCCACTATCACGTCAATCAATCCCAATCTGAGAGCTTTGATTATCTCCGTCCTTTCCAGTGTATCGATCTCACTATGCAGATAGTGAGATTTCACCCCCATCCTTTCTAGATATTCCGACACCTCTTCAGCGAATTTAATTGTCATCACAGTTACTAGAACTCTCTCTCCCCTCTCCACTCTAATACTAATCTCGCTTAGGAGATCTTGAACCTGTCCCTCAGTCCCTCTAACTTCTATTTTAGGATCTAGTAACCCCGTCGGCCTGATTTCCATCCTAGAAATACCGTTAATCTCTCCAAGCATCTCTTCCAAGCTATTCCTGGACTTTGGCTTACCATACTCGGACTTCTTAGCCCCTCCCCCTCCGTCAACATGCATCAGTCCTTCAGGAATTTTCTGCTCTGTTACCTCTGCAAGATGTCTGAGCTCCCTCTCACCAGGTGTGGCACTAACGTAAACCATCTGGGGAACTAACTCTTGGAATTCATCAATCCTTAATGGGCGATTATCGTAAGCAGAAGGTAAACGAAAACCATGATCTACCAGATTCTTCTTTCTGGAGAAATCTCCCCCATACATGCCACCTACTTGTGGAAGAGTCACATGTGATTCATCCATGATGACAAGATACCTCTCTGAACTCCCTCTGAATTGTTCAGCATTTTTCGCAAAGAAGTCTAGAAGACAGTAAGACCTCTCTCCTCTTTTTCTCCCATCAAAGTGCATAGAGTAGTTTTCTACCCCTTTGCAGGAACCTACTTCATTTAGCATCTCTAGGTCGAATCTGGTCCGCTGCTCAAGACGATGAGCCTCTAATCCCCCATCCTTTGATTCAAACCATTCAACTCTCCTTTCCAACTCTTTCTCTATATCTTCCACAGCTTTATTGAAACGATCCTCACTGGTCATGTAGAACTCTCTAGGATGAATCCAAGCTTCTTCAAAATCATCCAGAGGCTCCCAAGAAATCGCTTCACAGACCTGGATCCTTTCTATCCCATCCCAACCGAACTTAATTCTAATTGGGTCATCTCTGCTGGGCATCCAGACATCTAGAACTTCCCCCCTAAGGCGTACATCTCCTCTTACTATTCCACCTGTAGTTCTTCTATATTGCAAGTCAACAAGACTCCTAACTATTTCCTGAGGATCTGATTTCTGACCTAGGTGGAGCCTCAGATGGTTCTGCTGGAAAACCTCTGGAGGATTTAATCCATATATCGCAGAAACGGTACCTACAGTAATTACATCAGGACGAGAAACTAACGAGGCTACTGTGGAGAACCTTTCTTGCTCAATCCTTTCATTCATCTGTAGCTCCTTATCTATATACAAATCTCGTCCAGGAATGTAAGCCTCGGGTTGATAATAGTCGTAGTAACTAACAAAGTACTCAACAGAATTATCTGGGAAAAGACCAGACATCTCCTGCCAAATTTGACGTGCAAGGGTCTTATTATGTGATAGAATAAGTGTCGGTTGTTGTACTCTTTCAATAATCTTGGCCATTGCAAAGGTCTTGCCAGAACCAGTGACTCCGAGGAGGACGCATCTTTCTTGTCCATTGTTTAATTGACGAACTAGCTCATCTATCGCTTGCTCCTGATCCCCGGCAGTGTCGTATTCTGAGTGAAGTCTGAACATATCAATACCCCAATAGTTAATTTTCATTAGAGAATTCGACGAATCCTATGCTGAATAGTAGTACCCAACCAGTTAACATGGAACTTCGGAATAGTAGTTTCTGAAAATCCTCCATAGCCTTACTCGACTCGGAAGACCTTCTAGAAATATTGTTCACAACAAATACATTCACAGCTGACATTAGCACTACCGAGGGGGCCCAAAGTTTTGAGCGAAAGTTTCTGGAATCTGTGAACTCATGCATTCCAGTGAGTAGAAAACAAAGCATCCAACATAGGGTAAGAAAAACACTCAATTTCCTAGTTGCATCCTCCCCAAAGGTCGATGGAAAGGAATAGATGCCCTGCTTTCTATCAATTTCTACATCCATTAGAGCATAGTTGATATCGAAAGTAGCGATCCAAAGCGCTACTCCTAAAGAAATGAAGAAAACCTCTGGAAACCAGAGAAACCGCGACTCAGTACCGATTAATCCCGTAATCGACTCCCATCCATGAGTGTCAGCAGCTATTGCTAACCATGCGCCAGCGGGGGCTAGAGCTAAGCAAAGCCCAATCCAGAAGTGACAAATCCAAGAGAATCTTTTGGTGTAGGGGTATATTGCAAATGCCAATACTGGTAACCAAGACATCATCAATGCTACTTTGTTCAATCTCCATGCTGAAAAAAGAAGTGTAGAGAGGAAGACTATCGCAAGTATCCATGCTGTCCCAATTGACATCGTTCCGGAGGGAAGATGCCTACTTGCAGTCCTAGGGTTATCTGCATCAATATCTCGATCCACAATTCTGTTTAATGCCATAGCTAGACCTCTAGCACCTATTGCTGCTAGAACTATCCAGATAATATCCATAGTCTCGGATCCAAAACTGTGATCTGCCAGCATGAAACCAATCAATACGAAAGGAAGAGAGAAGAGTGTATGCTCAACCTTTACGAATTCAAGAATCTCTCTGACTCCCATTTCACAACCTCTCTGTAAGCCATGCATCAACCTGACTAACTAAGTCTGGATCGTGTAGGGTAACAGCAGGCCATCTGCGAACAGGATGTGGGCCCTCTCTAGATGGAATGGGTGCGGTGGCATCCCAAGCGACTCTAGTTCTACCTTCATCAAAGTGAAGATCTCTACCTACATCAAATCGACAAAAAAGCTGCCAGAGAAGCCTTCGCTTCCAATCCTCCGCTTCAAGATCGGCATCTGAGTCAGTGATAAATAGCCATTTCAACTGTTTTGAAGCCTCCAGACTCCAAATCGAGTGAATAATCTTCGAGATTTTCTCACGTTGTGAGCGTGCTAGTTTTTCATCGGGCTCTTCCATGCTTATTTCCGGCTTCGGGCCGCCTTCTGTTTCTGTTGTAATTACCATCATCGAGGATCCGAGCATTCTAGATTGGATCACGCCTTCCAAAGCGGAGACTGAAATTACTAAAGATTCGTTTACTCCTTTATTTTCTGTATTTTTTACTGGATCCCCAACTGCCGGTTCTGTCGCATCAATTATCAATTTGTCATGAATATTCTCCCAAGGAGAGGTATGAGCAAGCGAATCTGCGACCATTCCTTCTAAAATTACCAGATCTTTGTCAATGACGACCTTATTATCTAAAGCGTCTAGAAGGGCATCCAGATCCTTGACAGGATGATCATCATCTACTACCACTATCACCTTTAGGAACATCATCTGCCCCGCACCTAACAGTCCTAGAGCCGTCTTCCTTGCTTGACGAGGGAACCTTTGTTTTGAGGAAACTATGGCAAGATTATGAAAACCGGTCTCTAAGGGGAGAAATGTATCAATCACATCTCTGTGTTGGAATTTGAGTACAGGTAGGAGAGCATCCCCTATTGCCTCCCCTAAGTATCCGTCTTCCATAGGGGGAACCCCAACAATTGTCATGGGTACTGCAGGGTCCTTTCTGTGAGTGATAGCTGTAACATGCATAACTGGATATCGGTCTTCGAGAGAGTAGTGTCCGAAGTGATCCCCAAATGGGCCTTCCAATCTAGTTTCTCCTGGGATTGTATAGCCCTCAATCACAAAGTCACATTCCGACGGAACCCATAGATCATTCGAAAGACATTTCGTAATCTTCAACCTCCTTCCACTAAGTAATCCAGCGAATTCATACTCAGAAAGATTATCTGGCAATGGAGAAATAGAACTAAAGATGACTTGGGGTGGCCCCCCTAGACATATAGCCACAGGCATCCTTTCTCCGGAAGATTCCGCATGGTCAGCACCATGTTTGTGTTTTTGCCAATGTAGTCCGACTTCCTTTGGTCCGAAAACTTGACTTCTGTACATGCCCATGTTATGGGTTCCAGTCAAAGGGTCTCTTGTCACAACAAGGGGGAGTGTCATGAAAGGACCTCCGTCATGCGGCCAAGTAGTAGGAATGGGGAGTTTTGTTACATCGGGCTCATCGATTCTTACTTGCTGACATTTACCCTTTGAAACCCTGCGAGGAGCCATCGAGATGCCCTGTCTTAACAGCCTAATTCCTGTCCAGGGCCTCTTCATAATCCCCCCAATGTCTGGTTTCATTAATCCAACCATCATTTCTCCAATCTCCCTCGGTTTGTTTACTCCTAGCGCTAGATTCGTTCTTTCTCTAGTCCCGAATAGATTCATTACAAGTGGGAATCTACTAATTTTTCCATCACTCAATTTAGGCTGATCAAATATCACTGCAGGACCACCTCTCTTGACAAGCCTATCTGCTATGCAACCAGCTTCGAATTCTAAGTCAACTGGGCGACTTACTCTAAGTATCTCACCTCTCTTCTCCAGGGCTTCGATGAACTCTTCTAGACTCCTCCATACCATGTCCATTCGTGTAGCTTCTAACATGAGAAGGTTCGCTCTTTCAGAGCTCTACAAACCGACGGTTTCTTTGATAGGAACGCCACCGATGATACGTGGGCGATGGAGTAACGACATGCGATGTACTGATCATAGGGGCTGGTCCAGGAGGGGGAAACGCTGCTTTGCAATGCGCTCGAGAGGGCCTGTCTACGATTATAATTGAAGATCACCCCGAAGTCGGAACCCCTGTTCACTGCGGCGAATGCATATCAGAGATCGCTTGCCAGAATCTAGATCTGAATCTCCCAGATGAGGTCATCAGCAAGAGAGTTAAGGGAATAAGGGTAATTTTTCCAGATGGAACCGAGAAGTGCTTGACTGAGGAGGGGTACGTCCTAGAGAAGCACCTATTTGAGAGATGGATCACAGAAGAGGCTGTCTCCGAGGGAGCTAGCCTTCACTTGGGTCATAAACTAAGATCAATGGAAAAAATGGAAAAAGAGAGTTTTGAAGGTTGGATTTGTGATGGAAAGGGGGATCAGTTTCCTATCCATGCCAAGATTGTTATCGATGCTTCTGGAGTAGCTGCAGTTTGCTCAAAATTGGTCAAGTTAGAAAATGAACAGCCACTAAATAGCAAGGGAAAGGTAGTAGCAGGGATGCAATATGAACTAACAAGCGTCCCTACAGATGGTTATTTGGATTTCTACATATGGCCCGAATATGCCGAGAAAGGATACCTCTGGATGATTCCAAAGTGTGATGGTAGGGCGAATGTGGGATTGGTAACTGAAGATAAGCCCAGAGCCAAGAAGGCACTGGATGAGTTTATTTCCAATACCCATTTCAGTGACTCGGATCAAACCCTACCTCCTTGGAAAGAGAGAGGAAGTCCGGCATTCGGAGGTACCATCCCAATTTCTGGTCCATTTGAGAATACCCACTATGACGGGCTAATGCTAATCGGAGATGCTGCAGGTTTCACATCTCCATTATTCGAAGGAGGATCGCATCTAGCTCTGAAATCAGCGGTTTTTGCGGCGAAAACTGCATCGAAGTCCATATCGGAAGGAGACTACACCTCTCAAATACTGTCTGAGTATACTAGGCTATGGAGGGCAGAATTTCCGCCATATGATAAGATTCTTAGAGGGAAAAGTGCTTTATTCGACCTTTCTGATGACGAGATGTCTGTAATGGCAAAATGCTTCCCCGATGAGATGTCAAATATGGGGATATCGGGTAAGGCCATGGTTGGAATCAAGTTGTTACTAAGAAAACCAGGATTGTATTCGAAGAAAATCATCCCTGCTATGCTTGCATTCGGATATAGCAGAGCCAAGTACTATGGATGGTAAACACGATTTATAGTACAACAAAGTGTTGCGAGTGATAGAAATGCTCAATATCATCGGGACCATAATCCTCTTCCTAGCATTTGGAATCAGTTTTTTCTCGACAATAAAAATAAATCAATCCAACATCCGTCTATTAACAAATATTTCAGCAATACTCCAATGTACGCCCTTCCTCATCCTCACTTTCTGTTTTCTAATCGAGGACACCTCTAATCTGTTAGTTTCTCAATATGTGGGCGAAGGACTGCCCCTCTTCTACAGGATATCCGCAGTATGGGGGAGTAGGGCGGGACCTATACTGATGTGGGTATCAATTATGGGCATAATTACCTTGATCATGTCAAGACAAAAGGAAATCTCTAGTCACACTATTCAGATAATGTATTCATGGATTTCTATCTTAATCTTACTTTCAATTTTATTGGAACCCTTCTCTGCATCGACTCCAGGATCTAGGAGAGGTGAGATAAGTCCGCTGCTACAAACTGATTTGATGGTCATCCATCCTCCCATAGTTTTCTTGTACTATTCACTCTGTTTAGCTACAGCGACAATCGCAGTTTCTGGTGTGATTAGATCCGAACCGTCAGACAAGATACATTCCTCAATGATTCAATGGGCACGATACTCACTACTAGCAGGCTCGGTTGGAATTGGGCTAGGTGGACTTTGGGCGTATACTGTACTTGATTGGGGAGGATACTGGGCATGGGATCCAGTGGAAACCGGGTCACTACTTCCATGGCTCGCGCTCTTGGGGATATTGCATGCTCGAGCAAGGAACTCTTCACCTCATCCGTTCTCCTACACTCCTGCTCTTGGAATAGTTTCAGGTGCTCTTATCTTTCATGCAACCTTGGTTACAAGAGCAAATGGAGTCTGGGCGTCCGTCCATGCATTTGTTGGTGATGGCGAGAACTCATTACCTCGAGATCCATATATCAGAGTAATCGAAATCGTTGATTTCAGTGCCATTGGTTTTGAAATCTTGACTTACCTTCTGGCTGTCGTCAGCCTTCTTTCTCTCTCATTTATTCACCTGATTAGACAACAGTTGAGAGAGATAGAGGATAGAGGATCCAGAACCTTTTTCGAAAAAAACACAACTTTGTCAGTCTTGCTTCTGGTTTACTTCACCCTGGTATCCTTATGGATAGGATCTTCTTTCGTCATCTTTCTCGGTCTGTCAATTCTTTTGATGTTAGTTTTTGGCGATGGAGAAAAACCATCCACTCATTGGGTTTCTTTAGGAGTGATTTTGATGCTTTTCTCAAGTTGGGCTTGGATTACAGAGTGGTATCAATCACTCGCTGGAATAGCTCCCTTCCTCTTGATTTGGATTATTCCTGAGGAAGACAAGGAAGAATTATCATGGCTTTGGAAAAATATGACAAACCCCATTTCCAGATCCAAATTGTCCAGATCTTTTCCTTGGCATCTTTCAATAGTTTTCCTACTGCTGACGTGGATCCTACTTACAGTTGAGATCGATGGAACAAACATCGCTGCTCATGAATACTACGGGGCACCTCTGATTTCTTTGTTGGCGATAGGATTGGCACTATACTCATGGGGCAATAACGTATCCGGAAGATTGGGACTCACATATTTGGCAATTGCAACTTCGATATCTATTTTATCAGCCGTTTTCTCAGATTCAATAAATCTCCCAGGAAACCCTAATCTCCCCATTACGGAAAATATCTCAAGAGGAAATTTATCAGTTTTCATACTTACGTGGCTTTTTTTCGCGTTACCACCCACTTTAGTTAGAATGTGGAAGAGTGCTGGGAAACGAATTAAATTTTCTGGAAGAGACCCTATTCTAGTTATACCAAAAACAAGATTATTGGGGACACATTTAGCCCACGCTGGTGTCCTGATTCTCCTGATTGGTCATGTTTTGACCACTACTCTGGTGGATCGTTCTGACCCTTCCAATTTCATTACGTTACAAAAGAATACACCTATGGAATATAGAGGGATGGAACTTGTATTTACCGAGGTTGAACTTATTTCTTCAGATGATGAATCATATGATTATCAAATAGCAGATGGATACGTCGGAGTAGTAATTGAGGTCAGAGAAGAGAATGAATTGATAGGAGAACTTAGACCTGGGGTGTTACGATTCGATACGTCCTCACAAATTATACCTAGGTCTGAAGTTGATAGGATAAGTGGAATAACGGGTGACACAATAGCTATACTCGACCTTCTTCAGTCAGGCGAACTACTCTCCTCAATGATTTTATCCCAAACTGATCCCTCAAGACTGGATGATATAGAAGAAGTCAGAGTTACAATTCATCATTTGCCTGGGAGTCATCTGGTCTGGATTGGCTGGATTCTAATCATTTTAGGAAGTATATTTTCCTCCAAATATCTCAATAAATCGGATGATTCAGAGGAATAGAAAATTTCCTAAATCGAATTTTTTTACAGATAATTCACACTCTTATTAAGAAAAAAACATCTATGATCTATATTCTCTGACAATTTGCTACACCGTTTGTATGAAAAAGG
>JAYZLO010000040.1:0-12078 GCA_036154175.1 Thermoplasmatota archaeon
CAAACAAGAGAAGACCTCCGAAGAGCGATGGAAATAGGGCAGTAAGGTAGTCAGTGTGCACGAAGAAAACTAGACCTAGAAACACCATCAATGCTCCAGTCAGAACCGTCAGTTGAGGTATGGTTAGTCCTAATATGTTGTATCTTTGCATGTTCGTTTGGATTTCCATTCACTATTTTATACCCTGTTTTGCAACATCCTCACTTTACATTCTGCAACAGCTCGTGACCATCATTCTCGAGACTCTGCTCTCACGCATGGATGATCTGGAATTAGACTAAGTTATTCTGAATTCCTTATTGAATCTCGCAGCGACCTCAAAGAGGTCGTAGAAGGCGTCAACGGTGTGTTCGATCGGGTCCGAGTATCCCCCACCCATGAAGAAGACGCATGGGGTTATGCCGCCCAATTGGGAGAAGACTAGCTGGTTCCTTGCCATCATCCCTTTTCTTGACAAACTCAGCTTACCTAGGGCATCGGCCTCCAAGCCGTCCACGCCTGCTTGGAAAAGTAGTATGTCAGGTGAGAAATCACTGACTATGGCCAGTGCCTGTTCCACAGCTTCGAGATACCCCTCGTCGCCCGTCCCAATCGGGAGGGGCAAGTCATGATCGCTCTCCGCCTTCCGGAATGGGAAGTTCCCCTCACAATGGACCGAGATAGTAACGACTCCCTCCTCTCCTCTCCGAATAGTTGCAGTTCCGTCACCTTGGTGGACATCGAGGTCAAGCACTGCGACCCTCGCGTAACCATCAACCTCTCTTGCCCGCAATGCGCAGACTGCTAGATCATTGAATACGCAGTAACCTGACCCAAAAGATCTGTGGGAATGATGTGTCCCTCCTGCCATGTTACCCGCGATACCTCCGAAGCGAATTACATGCTTTAGCGCCTCAAAAGCGCCACCCATTATCCTCAATGTCCGCGGAACGAATGATTCGGTCCAGGGCTCCAGACCGATCCTCCTCCTCTCCTTGTTATCCAAGCTCCCATCTAGGAACCTGCTGACGAAGTCCTCATCATGGGCCAATAGAAGAGACTCGATATCGATAGGTTTAGGATCCTTGATATTTACTAGGCCAATATCTTGCAGATGACTGAGTCTCTCCCTCAGTAGCCTGTACCGATCCCTAGGGAATCGCGCGTTTTTGTCTATACCCTCCGTGTAGCTGTCGTGGTACCAGATCGGCATGGGGCGCATATCCGACCCTGTAGAACTCGATTCTATCGATATTGTGATAGAATCGTTACTTCGGTTCACCCCCCAATGGAGTCATTGTCAATCGGGGAACTCGCGATGAAGGTGAATCTATGGGCATCCTTGGGTTATGGCCTGATCTTGATCCTAACTCCAGACCTCTTCTGCGAGATCCTCCAGGCCGAGGCGGTAAATACAGCATGGTTGAGGACGATAGGAGCTGCCTTGCTTGGAACCAATGTTCTGGGAAGCTGGCTCTGGCTCAGGACTCCCAGCCTAGATATGGGTCGCGTTCAGACCGGTACAGCTGGTCTTGAGGCCCTAGCAATGACCATATCTCTGCTTCTGGGGGAATTCACCGCAGATAACATCTGGATGGTTCAGGCATCTGTTTTCCTGGCTGTGCTAGTCACCGCAGGCCTTGCCCCCACATCAATGGAGAGAACATACCATTCAACCAACCAATCTAATAACATTGAATAGCCAAGACATTGTCCATGTGTTATGAACCCAAAGACGCTCAAGGGCCAGAGGAAAATCAGGACGACCTCCAAGAAGATTAGAGGGAAGAAGGTCGCAGAAAAAAAGATCGACGCATCTTGTAACGACCCAGGATGCGGTTGTGGGAATTAATTTGATATCATGAAGTCAATAGGTGAAATTGAGGAAGAGTTGGCAAACAAGGCGGAGCCAATCCTGGGATTCAAGCCGTCATCGAAAATCAAGAGAGGGCCGATTGGAATCCTAATCAGCATAATTTGCATAGTCATCGTTTTGTTGGAATTGAATCGTTCTGGCGTAATTTAGACTAGAGGATTTGGTGCCTGCTTAGCAGAGAACATACATTCTCATTGAAGCAAATAGCTTAGGAGATATGTGCCAGTATGAGCGGGTAAGATTTTGTTAATGCAACCCATTTCCTTATTTAATCAAACCAATCATGGATTTTCATGGATGTCGGAGCATTTGTGTTCACTGTCGCGATTGTATTGTACATCGGTTTTGAGATAGGGATGCTGGGGTTAGTTTTCAAAGGACTCCAAGAAAAAAAGGCAGAAACAGGGCGATTCAGCGTACCATGGAGCGACGTGCCCCCGATATGGAAAGGGCTCCTAGTTGCTCTCCCACTCACTTTAGTCGGGTTTTTTATTTGGCTCTACTATTACAGTATTTTCGCACCCGAACCTGGAGAGTTTTACAATCTGGAAATTGTGACAATCGGTCTATTTTTCTCACTAGCTCTGATTGCTAATTTCTGGCTGATGCGTAATTGAAGATCTACCATACATGGGTAGCTTGGTTTGGCACAAGGCGTGGCAATGTCAAAGAACCAAAATAATCCCAGAACGAGCCCAATTAAGTCCAAAAATCCATCAGGATCAACGAATCACTATACTGCGCACGATGCAAAACCACATATGAAATAACATCCCGATTTAGAGAAGTTATGGAGGGAGAGTACAGTGCAGGACATTTCAACACTTTCGCGTCTTCTCGAAGATCCACTCGGGACTTTCTTCCAAGGCCAGTTCCAGATGAGGTAATCGAGGAAATTATCGCTGCTGGCCTGACATCACCCAGTTGGAGCAACACCCGTCCGTTCGTATTAGCAGTAGCAAAGGGTGAAGTCAGAGATCGATTATCCGCGGAATTCCTAAGTCGATTTGAGTTAGTCAAATCGGGACAAGGCGAAGGAATTTTCGGGAAAGTTAAGGCTTTAATTCGCAGAAAAGGATTACCTACTAGTAACTGGTTAGTCCTCAAAAGATATCACAAGGATTTACTACCAAGGTCCCAAAAAATTGGCAGAGAGCTATACAAACACATGGGAATTGATAGGGACGACAAAGAGGCTAGGGATGGATTCTGGGCCAGGAATTACGAATTCTTCGGCGCGCCCGTAGAGTTGTTCTTGTTCACTCACAAAAGCCAAGGAAAGTTCGCTGCCTCTGATGCTGGTCTTTTCATGCAGAATCTAATGCTCTCTGCGCACTCGAAAGGATTGGGGACCTGTGCCCAAGGTTCGGTCGCAATTTGGGAGGATGCCGTGCGAAAGGAGTTTCAGATCAGCAAAAATTACTCTCTTCTTTGCGGCATATGTGTCGGTTATCCGAGTCAGAGCCAGGTAAACAAATTTGAGGCGAACAGAATATCTGCATCGGAGGTAATGCTTCCAGAGAGGAGTAAGTAACTAGCCATCAGTCCACCAAGCTTCTCTGAGAGTTCCTACATTACACGAACTGGACACTTATTCTAGGGCATTCTCATGATGGGAATCTGGTGACAAAGACGCTTCGATGGGTTCACAAGTACTGGTTACGGGAGTATTTTGTGAAAGAGGCCCCGGATGCATCCCCAACGTCAGGAGTGCAGGATGTTCTTGTTCCCGAGAGAGTGGTTGACGCCCTCCCAACTATGTACTGTTTCGAGACTTGCCCTTTTTGCTTCAAGGTCAAGGCCCTCCTAGGATCAAGGGGTATTGCATACTCTAAGGTCGAGGTGGATCCTACTTTCAAGACTCAACTGAAGTGGTCCGATTGGGGCCAAGTACCAGTGTTCGTCGACGTGGACGGAACCCAGGTCAACGACTCGAACTACATCCTGCACTACATCGACTCCAAAGACTCGGACTCATTTCCTAGAAACGGCGAGGATCCACAGCAGGACCATTGGATGGATTTTTCAAACAAAGTCCTGGGAAAATCCATCGTCGCAGTAATCTACACATCGTATGGGACTTCGCTCAGAGCGCTCGATTATGTGACTAGAGTCGACAACTTCTCGTTCGGCAGCCGTCTGATCAACAAGTGGCTGGGGGCAGCCATCATGCGTATGGTGGGCAAGAGCAGAGCGAAGATGTTCGACCTACCTCCTCGTGAGAATCTTAAGTTCCAACTCGACGAGATGTCGAAGGGAATACAGGGGGACTTCTTCGGGGAAAAGGAGCCTAATGGGGCAGACTTTGCTAACTTCGGAATCCTTCGATCCATGCACGGATTGAATGGATTCGAAATAGTCGAGAGCCACCCGATAGTATCCGGCTGGTATACAAGGATGAGAGAGAACTCCGGCGTGTAAAGACCAGAGAATAGTCAGAGTGTACCCTGATGATGAGACTTCTTGCAAAAGCATAATTAGACTAGATTTTGACAAGTATTCATGGAAGTAAAAGAAATCCTGACACCAAAGAATATGCTCGTGACACTCGGAACAATAGTGATAGTGATGTCATTGTATGGGATGTCTAACGGAGATGAGTGGGCAGAAACTGGGTGGGGAGAAGATAACGTACTAGCCCATGATGAGGCATATGAAGAAATGTGGGCATTGCACCTGATGCCACTTGGAGTTATGGCAATCATAACCGGAATGGTAGTGACTGGTCGGGAACTGGCTAGAGTCGCCATGTTATCCCCCGTAGTATTGGTAAATCTCATTGGCGGTATGTTAATTCTGACAAACAGCAATGGCTATGGCGCGAATAGCCCATCTGGAATTTCCGCAGCATTGGCAGGCCTCATGATCCTCGCGGTTATCCTCACTTGCGCATCTGGATTTATGCATAAGGACGAATAGAAACAGAACCTATGCCCTCTGATGGGAATATCTCATTGCCCCCAAGGAGGGTGTCGGGTACGTCATAGAGGGGCGCTCACGTTGTAACAAACGGAGAAGGAATCTGACTCCAAGTGTCAAAGAATCTAGGATGTTTATAAAAAAATCAACCTGAGCATGTTTTATGGCAATGAACTGGAACAAAATATGGAGAATGGTCCACTTAGGATTAGGATTAATGCTTGTAGTCTACCACTCCCGGATAGCATATGTGGAATATGGCTGGATCGATACTGCTTGGTCAAGTGAGATAGACAAATTCGTATCCACTACTTTTGTCTTCATGGTGATGTGGACTGGCCTTGCTAAGTGGCCGATATACCCCTGGTACAAGAAGCGCCAGAACAGGAAGAAAAGGGAAATGAAGGCTTCTGCATCTGAATAACACCTTGTGGATATTATCCCCTCTTCGCTGGAAATAAAGTTATGATTGCTATTGCCTGAAGAACCCAAGTACCTAGTAGGAAATGGAGGAATGATCTCTCTACTATTGGTGATACGAGAATTACGCCAAGTAGTGACAGTCCAATTACTTGAGGAGAAGTTAATGCTAAGCCGCTATTCTTCACATCCTCCTCATAGAGTAACCCTCTATGACGTATGCGTATTAATGGAGTACTGATGTATGCTGACGTAATGATGGGTAAACTGTGTGACTCCGCGTAGTCATCTTGGGTGCAGGGAAAATAGATTTAAACAACCAAGACTCCTTACAAGCATGAAAAACAAGGCTCTTTCATCACTAATGGTTGTTATGCTACTTCTATCCGGCTGTCTGGGGCTTGATGGAACAGACCAACAGACGCCTGACTCCCCCCTTGATCCCGCGACAGAAACCAATGAATTCGACGATTCGACACTCACTCTGGAACCAGAGCCCATACCGGGATGCACCAGGCCAGGTGCTCTGAATTTTGATGCAACAGCCAACCTCCTAGATGACTCCTGCGTCTTCAGAGTCAGCTTGAACGATGTGTTGACGTCGATTGGTTCAGTGATTGACTCAGCGATCTCGTTCTCTAGCGACGAGGGCATCGGGGTCCCATTTGAGATATCAAACGAAAAGATGCAAATCAGTGCCAGTAGTATGGGCAATGGCTCCGTATTCGTGACAATGCGTCACTCCCAGTCTGGCTTGACTAACGTTCTGTATGACCTCCATGACTCTCATGTCTGGTGCACCAACGCACCTGACACGTCATCATTCGACCAGAACTGCTACTCTGGAAACAACCTGCCCGCAGGTGTCGATCCGATCACCTCATGGATGGCCTCCCAAGTTGGAAACATCTGGGGCGATGCCCCCCTCTCTTCGACTCTCATCGAGTTCCAGAAGATCACCGACCTACTCCACACCCTGTCATCAGTCACGGACTTGGAGTGGACCGAGGCTCTAGGAGCCACCGTGCAGAAACAGGTCTTCCTAGCCAGCACGGACACTTCCCCAACCATCGGAATAGAGGTGTCGGTGAACCCAACAACGGCGAGGGTATCCTCCGCTGTGGTGAGCTTCAACGATTCCACATACATGTTCTCCCAGTACACGGAGTACGACGGATCGGCGGTCCCGGACTCACAGAGGCTTGCGATGCAGATAGAATGGCATGGCGAGATTGGTCGGGCGAAGTCCCTCGATCATTGCGTCTTTGGCTCGAATCAATTTGGAAACGCAAACTATCTCATGTATTATGCATCGGAGGAGCACTCTACCCAAGGGCCATTCATGATCGAATACGGTGACCCAATAAGCTCCCCGGACGAAATCTACTCGCCCGATTGCTCGTTGGCCACTGGGGAACTGCTGGATGAGGAAAGCCTGGGAGGCTCAGTCTTTGTTTCATGGTATATGGCAGACGACGATGAGCCGGCAGAGTACTATTTGTTCTACTTAGCTGATAATGGGCGCGCATATCATGACTCGGACGAATCGAGGAGCGATTGCGACGGCGGAGAGGACGATTTCACGCAGGGCATCACATGGGGAACTACCTATTCCACATGCTGGCATTATGCGTATGATTGGTCCTTCGTGGAGAACTACACCCAAACAGAATACGATTGGCACACCTACCAACACTGCGAGTGGGACGCGGAATGGGAAGATTGGGCATGCACGAACGATGACGACCACAGCGATTATGAATTCCATGAATATTGGTTCTACTGCGAGCACGATCCGGATCGCGACATCTGGTTCTGTACAGATGACTTGGGCCAGTCTCCGGACCATGAGTTCACAGACGGAAACGAATTTAGAAACCAAGGCCAGATCGTGCTCGGAGACTACTTCTGCACACTTTCAGAGCATTATGACGACCAATGCTTCCCCTTGGAGGAGGGAGACTACGAGGTCGTGGACTCTGGCTTCGGAAAGGTCGTGATGGGATTAGAGACCACTACCGTTCTCACCGTTCTGTGCATGGATGGGTCCCAGTTGAACCACGATCAGATCGGGGACATGGTTGCGGATTGCCTGGAATCAATCGTCCGTGGCATCTCGGTGCCGTCCGACGAGCCTTACGCGTTCGTCTGCGGGGACGGTTCCCTGATACTGCAGGGATATGTCAATGACGGGTGGGAGGACTGCACCGATGGCAGTGACGAGGGCGTCGGGAGCCACCCCGACCGAACGCCTGAACTACCCGCGATCTACTGGGATTGCTGGGCGGAAGGTGCATCTATCCAGCTGATGAAATCAGACACACGCCCATCAGAGGAATCCTACTACGAGGCCATCCAGTCCACCGAGATCCCCGACTGGTGCGGGCAGGAGCTCAGCCCGTATTGGAAGCACTACCTCGATCAAGAACTGGAGCCGAGCCAATCCACGATGGAGAACCTCTCCGGGCCATACTGGTTCTTCCACGAGGAGTATACGGGAAGCGAGCCCGTTCTCTTCCTCCTGAATGCCGATGGAACCTCCGAGCAAGGCATCTCACATTATTCTGAGGAGGAATGCGAGGATTACGAGGAGTACGGACTATACTGGAGCGAGGAGTATGACATCTGCATGGGCGAAGCAGAGGATTGGTCGGCCGACGAGCAAATGATGCATTTCTTCTATGGGCAATACAGGTTTGAAATTCAGGATTCCATCCTAAGGATCGTCCCTCCCGCTCCCGAGGACGAATACTCTGGCGGACCGGAAGAGCAACCCGTTCGCGTGTGGGATTGCTACAACCAGTACTACGGAAAGTACGAGGTTTACCTCGAGGACAATACCGGAGTCCCCAGCGAGCAGAGGATAGACGCAGCTCAGCAGGAAGCACCCCCATCGTGGTGCGGAGCGGAGGTCGGGGACGACCTCAACTCCAGCTTCTCCTCCGATTCCTCCTCCGAGTCGGCAGTGGTCGGTGACTATTGGTACAACATGAGTTGGGACGGGTCGGCGCAGATTCATGGGGTCTCATTCACATCAGACATGCAGATCATGAGTAAGCAGCCCCAATCGAGCCTCGAGGAGTGCTCGGAAGAAGGCGGTACCTACGACCCTGTCACCCAAGTTTGCACCACCAGCACTGGTTTGACATGGTCAGCAAACCAGAAAGTAGTCAGAGTCGAGTACGGGGAGGATAGTTGGGACGATGTTAGGTACGAGCTGACCCAGAATGGCAGTGAGGTCTACTTCTGGAACGGACTCGAGCACCTCCAATATCCGGATGGTTACGGTTTCGAGGACGATGACATGGAGAACAACTTCTACGACGGTTATTACGAAGTCGGCTATCACGAGTATCAGTTCACGGCGGAAGTGGATGGCGAACACGTGATTTCCTCGACTACAGACGTGGATGGCCACCTATACCTCTACTTCTCGCCATTCGATCCGGAGGACCCCCTGTCCAACATCATAGTGGGTCAGCACTACTGGAGTACACACTCGCACGGCTCTCGTATCGAGTGGGACCTCGTAGCAGGGGTCGAGTACGTGATCGTCACCACACCACACTACTCCGACGAGGAAATGCAGTTCCAGAATGAGATCACCGACCCATCCGATACTCAGTGGTCCTGGGCTGGGGCAATAGACGACTCTACTCCCAGATACACCAGGCCCGATGGGTACTGGGTAGACCCGCCTATCGGTGGCCCGACCTTCAACTGCCACGACTCCATGGCGACCGTACCGCTCAACAGGACGCTGGACGGTTTCGCGGACTGCCACGATGCGAGCGACGAGGGGTGGTCGCTCCCGATGGTCGCCAGCGGGATGGTCGCATCGTCGGACATGGGGTCCCTTGCCGACCTGGAGATACGCCTCTTCCTCGGAAGCGGGTCATCGCTGCAGTTCGACGACAGCCTGGTCACCACTGAACATTACACAAACGGTACGGCAACCGCCGTTGCCTACCACTGGTCGGAGGGTTTGACATGCGTCTGCGAGTTCGTATTCATGGATGCCGACGGCGATGGTGCCGTCTCCAGCGGAGATTGGTGGACCTTCTGGATATGGGAGGGCTCGTCTGGATGGGCTCCCGACGACCAATTGTTGCTCATTGACCACGTCCTTTTCTTCGACCTCGTGGCCGAGGAGCACGTCTGAGGCTGCTGGAAAACATGCCAACTGGCTAGAGTTGGTAGATTACGCGAAAAATTATACGCTCAACCCTCTAGATTCAATCATGACTTGCGTAGCAATACTGGGCGTGGTTTTCATTGCAGGATTTGTTTTGGTCTCTTCAGCATACAACAGGAAGATGACTTGACAGTTTCCCATGAACCGGAGAAGTGGCCAAAAGAATCCTAATCCATGTATATTCTCAGTACACACTCAGGAGTATTGCTCCTTGGGGTACACTGGGAATCGTGATATTCATTTGCAATAAATGATATACTGTTTTCATTATTTCATTTCATGGAGCCAAGAAAGGTATCGGTCGCTGCACATTACAAGTTACCTTGGTTACTAACTTCCTTCGCAAGGATATTAGATTACGGTTCTAAGGGTCTAGCAACTCGTTTCCTCTGGAGGATTTTCTGCGGGCCAATCAAATTCAAGGTTCCCCCAAGAGAAGCCGATTTTTACAAAGAGACCGAACAGGAAAAGATTCGCACGAAATCTGCGAGCAGGGAAATCATGCTTTATCGGATCCCAAATGATGGAAATAAGGTACTCTTTGTGCATGGCTGGAACGGGAGATCAAGCCAATTCTACCGGATAATAGATTTGCTTTCCGATAGAGGTTATGACATCACAGCTGTTGATCTTCCGGGCCATGGAAGGTCAAGTAGGAGCATTACAAACCTACCAGAAATTACAGATCTGATATCTGAGATCACAGAATCTAGAGGTCCCTATCATGGAATTGTCTGCCACTCGTTCGGAGGGATAGCAGCACTCAACTCCATAAGGTTCGGAGCTAGTTTCGAGAAACTAGTTCTAATATCTCCCGGGATCTATGAAATCAAGCCGATGTTCAAGACCTTCGTCGGCCTTTTTGGATTGGATGAGGAATACTATGCAGATAGGTTGTTCGACCTCGCTGAGTCGTTATACGGTACCAGCCCTGGGGAGTTTGGCCCGGACCGCTTCTCTAAAGAAATCGAGACGGAGACGCTGATAGTTCATTGCGAGAATGACAAGGAGGCGATGAAAGAAATTGCACTCGCGTTGCACGGCGAGATGCAAAATTCCGAACTACATCTGACTGAGGGGCTCGGGCACAGGAGGATCCTGAGGGACGAAAAGGTCGCAGACATGGTATTGAATTTCTTGCAGACCTCAGTACAATAGCGTGTGACGTATCCGTAATCCAGGGTTCTACCTACAGGCCGATTGTTATTCCAATAACAGCCACGATAGAGATGATCAACAAATCAAAAATAAACCTCAATCTAACAATTCCCATGCCCCTCACACGCTACCCATTGACTCCCATCCGAACCCTATGGTTAGCCGGGTGACCCTCCCCAACCGGGATCTTTGTGAATCGTGAAATGGACTAGGTCACAAATTTATCATAAAATCACCAATCCAGCGTACATGGCACGGCGATCGGAAGCATCAGCACTGGCCATATGCCTCATTCTCTTCTCGGGGTGCCTAACCACACAAGATGGTGAAATGAATCAGGAGCACAGCGATAATCTTCTGCAGTCTCAGGGATTGGTTTCTGCAGTGGACATTTCCTATTACCCCATGATATCGGAATTGAACCAAACATTTCTTGATCAAAATGGGGAGGAGATTGATTTTCTTGACTCTCTAATAGAGAGTGGCGTGAACACTGTAAGATTGAGGATTTGGCATGATCCAGCAAACAACATCTCTTCACTCTCTGAGGTTGCAGAGTTTTCAAGGATACTCAAGTCGAAAGGGCTGAGAATCTGGTTGTGCCCCCATTACTCTGATACATGGGCCGATCCTGGCCAGCAAAGGTTGCCTGATGCTTGGCGATCGCTAAATTTCGATCAGCTGAAGCACGAAATATACGATTATACCAAATTAGTGGTAGATGAGGTGGATCCAGATTTTATACAAATAGGAAACGAAATCAATAACGGCATTTTGTTCCCCCATGGAAATATCCACTACAACAAGACGCAGTTCCTTGAGATCTTAGAAAAGGGATCGAATGCCGTCAGGGATAGTTCTGAAAAGGCGAAAATAATTCTTCATCACGCTGGTCTTGACTCCGCCGTAGATTTTTATCGTGAAGTGGGACATATAGACTATGATATCGTAGGAATTTCATACTACCCTATTTGGCACGGGAAGAATATCGAGACCTTGGGTGAGGAATTGGGGATTCTTGCAAACTTAACTGGAAGAGATGTCATAATTGCGGAAACGGCTTACCCCTTTACTCTAGCATCGAACGATTGGACGGACAATATAATCGGACTAGAGAGTCAATTGATTTTGCCCGATTTCCCTGCATCCCCTGCGGGCCAGGGGGATTTTTTACGCCAAATAAAATTACAAATTTTTAGCATAGATTCGGGCATCGGATTCTGCTACTGGGGTGCTGAAATGATTTCATGGGACGGCCCGGAATCAAAAAACGGGTCTGTGTGGGAAAATCAGGCCGTTTTCGGTTTTGATGACAAAGCGCTTCCAGTCTTGGAGGAGTTCGACATAACCGACCCTATTGATTGAAGTGAAACCCCTGATTGATGCCTAGATCACCTTCCCTAACGTGAATTCCACTGGCATCATAGAGGGTCTACTGAGCGACCCCTGAATGAAAGAGGCCATCATGATGGGTCAGCAGGTAGAACCCAGGATTACAGATACGTCACAAAGTAAAAGTGGCACTCGTAGG
>JAYZLO010000041.1:0-9842 GCA_036154175.1 Thermoplasmatota archaeon
AATGATGCACTCAGCTCAGCATATATTCTCAGCTCTAGCAGAAGATATTTGGGGTTCTGAGACTGTTGGAAATCAAATTGGTGCTGAATACTCACGAGTGGATTTACTTTTTGATGATAAAGAAGCCTTCGATCCAGATGAATTAGTAAATGCGGTCAATTCTGTACTTTCTTCGGGAATTCCAGTAAATGTACATAATTGGGATAGGGAGAAAATAATGTCTCATGAAAAAATGAGACATACCAAGTTTATGAACAGAATCCCTGAATCAATAACCCATCTAAGAGTCGTAGAAATAGAGGGTGTAGACCTCTGCCCATGTGCTGGCACTCATGTGTCCAACACATCCCAAATTCCTCGAGTCAAATACATTGGTAAGAAGAATAAAGGAAAAGGTAGACTAAGGGTTTCATATGATTTTGAATAACAATATAAATAGATTGCATTCTAATGGTGGGCTCGGCAGGAATTGAACCTGCGATCTTCGCCATGTCAAGGCGACGTCATAACCCCTAGACCACGAGCCCGGCTATACTACGAGTGTATGTCTACTCAAGAATCATTCTGATTATGAGATGATTTTAGATATACGCCCAGAACAAGAATCGTTAGTACATGATCCTGCAACTCGGGTTCTTCCATTCGCCATCTTGATTTTTTCAGGATTTCCTATAGCCACTGACTCTTTGCATTTCATACACAACCCCCAAATTAACTCATCCATACTACCACACCACAAATCAAGATATATTCCATGAAGTAAGGGGGTCTGATTTAATTTTTCACTAATTTATGAAAAAACGCTATACTGAAAGCAAATTCATAGTTCATGGAGAATAATTTATTCTGATAACATAGATTATCAGTCCGGCAATATGCGTATTTTTTTCCATTATCTGTTTTGATATAGATACGAGTGTACTTCGTTTTGAAAACGGAATTAATATCATTTGATAATAATTAAAAATTTAGTTAGACTCAGTACACATCATTTGAGTTAACAATGTTTCCATTTTTGAAGGTCATACTAGCTGGAGAACTACCAGGCGTCTGGCACCATGAGTCAGACTCAGATGACCACAGAACATTAAGGTCGGCTTTAGAACCTTCACATAGAACGCCTATTGCATCTTCTGAATTCATAGTAGTAGCTGGATTTCTTGTAGCAGCAATTAGGCCAATTAGCGGGTCTATCCCCATTCTGTATGATAGGATACTACCGATAAATGGAAGTGAAATCATTGGACAATTAGGATTGAAGTCAGTTGCAATGGCAAAAGGCCAGTCTTCTTTCACACATTGATCGATGGGCAGGTCTAGTTTGTTTCCAAGCGCATACGGGGTTCCTGGAAGGAATGTCTGTAATGTTCCAGATTCAGCCGCACTAATCCTTGAGTCTTCATTGGAGCATGCGACATGATCCCCACTAACTGAACCTAGTTCTGCCGCTAAAGCCAATCCTCCACTGTCGGTAAATTCATCGACATGAAGTCGAGATTTCAAATCATAAGATTTTGCAGCTTTGACAATTTCTTCAGTTTCTTCGTTAGTGAACCAACCATCTTCACAGAATACATCTACCCAATTTGCCAGAGATAGTTCGGATATAACGGGAAGTTGGTCTGATATTAGATGGTCCATGTACTCCTTCCTGCCATATTCGGAGGGGAAGTCATGAGCCCCCAACCAAGTCGACTGTATGTCACAAGGTGTCTTTCTGTCAATTACTGAAACAGCCTCAAGAATTTTGACCTCCGAATCAAGGTCAAGTCCATATCCGCTCTTCGCCTCGAGAGTAGTAGTTCCATTTTTCAGAGCTGAATTAGCTCTCCTGATGCCCCTTTCGATCAACTCAATTTGAGGGCTACTTCTTGTTTCATGGACAGTCCTCATAATCCCGCCTCCCAATTTAGCTATATCCTTGTATGATTTACCAGAAACTCTCATCGCAAGCTCATTCGCCCTATCTCCCGACCAAACAAGATGTGTGTGACAGTCTACAAATCCTGGAACAACGGCCATTCCACCCAAATCAATGATTTTTGTATTGGAATTCTCGGATTTTGTTGGATACCATGGGGCGTACTCACTTAACAAATCCTCCATAGGTGCGATTTTTGATATCAAATCTCCTTCGATCATTATGCACATTCCTGGGGGATGAACCAAGCTTTCTCTTTCGTGAAGAAATTCACCAGATATAGGAAACTCATTATTATGATCAGCCAAGTGTGCAATCTCGCCACAATTGTACAATAGTGTCCTCATAACTGTCGAATATTGGGATAGTTGAAAGAACCCACGCTCATCCGGGTTCATGACAGGCCTAATTTTAGGCATTGAGAGTACGGCTCATACTTTCTCTTTCGGCGTGGTTACTGCGGAGGGTGAATTACACCCTTCATCATCTTCATTGTTCAGACCCGAAAAAGGAGGAATTCATCCACGCGAGGCAGCCGATCACCATTCTGAAAAAACTCGAGAACTACTACGGAAAATAAGCTCTAGATCAAATTTTGATTGGAATTCTGTAGTTGCCATAGCCTTTAGTCAAGGGCCTGGATTGGGGCCATGTTTACGTGTCGGTGCTTCAGTTGCCAGAACGCTTTCGACTATGCTTGAAGTTCCATTGATAGGGGTAAATCATTGCGTAGCTCACATAGAAGTTGGAAGAAATCAAACAGGCTGTGACGATCCAGTACTTCTGTACGTTAGTGGCGGAAATACCCAAGTTATTGCCAGAGCTGATGGTAAATATAGGGTAATGGGCGAAACATTGGATATAGGAATAGGAAATATGCTGGATAAATTCGCTAGAATGAATGGTATCCCATTTCCTGGAGGTCCAAGAATAGAAGAGCTTGCCTCTGCCTCTGAGAATGTCGGTAATGGTAGCCTTGACGATATTATCTTACCATACGGCGTCCATGGCATGGATCTAGCATTTTCCGGCATGCTAACAGCTGCTATTCAGAAAATAGAAGAAGGCAAATCTCTGGAAAGCGTCTGCTGGTCACTACAAGAGCACTCATTTGCTACTTGTGTGGAAGTAGCTGAAAGGGCGCTGGCCCATACAGGAAAAAAAGAATTGTTACTAGGAGGGGGTGTTGCTTGCAACGAAAGACTCCGAGAAATGAGCTCTCTAATGTGCGAAGATAGAGGGGCAAAATGTTATTGGCCAGATAAGCAATACTGCATAGACAATGGTACTATGATTGCAGAACTAGGAAGAAGGATGTTCGAAATGAATATTACTACTGAATTGAGTCAGAGTGCGATTCAACCAATGCTTAGAACTGACAATACAGCTGTTATTTGGGACTGAAATGTCGCCAAATCTTATGAGAGTCCCATTGGACGGTAGGCTGAGGGTTGATTAGACAGTGCAGAGACGTAGAAAGAAGAAAGCAGCTCCAAAGAATGTTTTTGGAACATCCTCTCAATCTACCCAGCCCGCTAAGAAGAGCCGTCAAATACCGAATCAATCATCTAAAATTCGAAGGCATGTTGCGCCTCCGTCTGTTCCAGGATCGAGAACTAGTGAAACAAATAATCAATCACAAAGACCAGCAATTGTAAAAGCAAATATCACAGATGAGAAACTTATTCAATCCAAAACTGAAGTAATACCGGAAGAAGTAATTCCAGCAGATATAGTAGAAACTAGCGTGAATGATTTAGAAGATAAAGAGCAGATAAATCCTGAAGATAATGATATTATTGAAAATCAAATTCTCGGAAAAAGAAGCAGGAAAGACTTGGGGCTCGCTAAAGACGAGAAAGTGAAACAAGAGAAAACTCAAGATTCTATGGAAAAGGATCTGTCCGGAACAAGTCTTAGAGCAAGACAAATAATTCAAGATAGCATGCTTAAAGCGTCTAAGGCCGTAGAAGAACAAAAATCAGAAAATAAAAAGAAGTTAGAAACTTCTAAATCTGAACCCGGCGAAACGGTAAAAAAACCCCAGAAAAAATTTCGGAATAAGACTTCATCATATCAGCCAGCTAATAGGGCAAAAAGACTTGATAGGAGCAGACACATGGAATATAAATACGAAATGAGGGGATTGCTCACGGAAATTAATGTGGCAGAAGAACACAGATCTAATCTTTTAGCGACCATTTGGGCTAGAGGGGAACGGCAGACAACCATCGAAGCTAAGGAGTTTTTAGAAGAGAAGCTTACTGAGGGAATTCTCGATAAGGAACAACTGATAACTTTGGAGAAGATTGTGGATAGCTACACAATAAGAAGATAATCCCTGAGGAATGGTTCTTGTCTTAATGCCTTCTGGACAGTTCATGGAAGATCGCTCTGGAGTGGCTCCGTATAGGAGGGGCATTCATCCTGGTATGTACAAGGACCGTCTTTGGACCATGAGACAATATGCCGGTTTCTCCACACCGGAGAAGACTAATGAAAGGTTCCAGAAGCTTCTTTCTAGTGGCCAGACTGGAGTTTCAGTAGCTTTCGATCTTCCAACACAATTGGGACTTGATTCTGATGATGATCTTTCGGATGGAGAAGTCGGAAAAGTAGGAGTTTCCGTAGACTCGATACATGATATGAGGAGCCTTTTCGCAGGAATCGACATGGCTTCAATATCCACATCAATGACTATCAACGCCCCGGCAACCACGCTTTTAGCACTATATGTTGCAGTGGCAGATGAGAAGGGAGTTCCAAGAGAAAAAATCTCAGGAACAGTACAGAATGACATATTGAAAGAGTATATATCAAGAGGGCTTTACATTTTTCCTCCAGAACACTCAATTCGCTTAACAACTGATCTAATGTCATGGTGCAAGACTAATGCCCCCCGATGGAATACAATTTCTGTTAGCGGATATCACATGAGGGAGGCTGGATGTACTGCATCCCAAGAAATAGCATTAACTCTCTCTAATGCATTGTTCTACGCTAGAAAAGCAATACAATGTGGGATGGAAATTGATGACTTTGCTCCTCGCATGTCATTCTTTTTTGCTTGTCACAACAATTTCATTCAAGAGATTGCAAAGTTCAGAGCCGCTAGACAGCTGTGGAATACACTTGTCGAGGAGGAGTTTGCTCCGAAAAACAGTAAGTCATCCCAATTAAGGTTCCATACGCAAACCTCCGGTGTCACTTTAACAGCGCAGCAGCCCTTGAATAACTCTATCAGAGTTGGTTTTCAAGCACTCGCTGCCGTTTTGGGAGGGACTCAGTCATTACACACCAACAGTTACGATGAAGCACTAGGTCTGCCCACTGAAGAATCCGCCAAATTAGCACTAAGAACTCAGCAGATTATAGCTGAAGAATCTGGAATCACATCATTTGTTGATCCACTAGGGGGTTCTGAAGCAGTTGAGGAAAAAACCGACGAGTTAATCGAAAGTGCGCGAAAAACGATTGAGGAGATTGACGCATTAGGCGGGGCGATGGAGTGTGTAAAATCAGGCTATCAGCAGAAGATTATACATGAAAGTGCATGGGATCAATTAAAAAAGATAGAGAGTAAAGAGGAATTGGTTGTTGGAGTTAATTCTCACATAGAGAAAACACCATCAGATTTCGAAGGCTTGTTAATAGATTCCACAGATGAAACCTCCAAGAAAAATGAATTGGCAAAAATAAGAGAATCTCGAAATAACAACTCTGTCGATAAAGCATTATTAGAATTACGTGAAAGATGCAAAGATGGGACAAATGTAATGGATTCAATTATCTCGGCCGTAAAACTTGAAGCTACCGTTGGAGAGATTAATAGCGTATTCAGAGAGGAGTTTGGGACATGGGTTTCGCCAAGTGGTGTTTGAATGAGTAATGGATCAGTCAATCACGTTGGAATCGCCACGCATTCACTCGACAAATCAGAAACAATTTGGAAAACACTAGGTTTCACCCCGATGAGAGACGAGACCGTTCTCGATCAAGGAGTGAAAATTCGCCATATGAAAGGTTCTGGGAAAACAAGCGTCGAACTCCTTGAGCCATTATCTGACGATTCCCCAATTGGCCAATTTCTCTCTAAGAGAGGTCCGGGCATTCAACAGATCGCAGTAAATATTAGCGATTTAGACTCTAAAATTTTAGAACTAAAATCTCTCGGTATTCGCATGATTAATGAAGAGCCAGTACAAGGTTCGTCCGGTAAAAGAATCGCCTTTATCCATCCATCATCATGTGACGGGACTCTTATCGAATTAGTAGAGTCTGAATAGTGAGAATTATCAAAAAGGACCTCTGTTTGGCAATATCATGATTAGTTCACTCAATAGATTTGAATCCTTATCGAGATCTAGTGTTTCAGAATTGAATGATGAGGTAGATTTCCTAAGAAATACCCTCGAGGTCCTAAGGGTAACTGAAGAGATTACAAATGATGCATTTTTGGAGGCTGGCTCTATTCAGGGAGGACTTTCTCTGTTGATCAATCTTCTCACGCAGGGGATTTCCGATGAGGAGGCAAATATTCAGCTAATCAACCTAAAGAAGAGAGCTTCTTCTCTCACCGAAACATATCCGGGTTTAGATAATAGCATAGAAAATTGTCGAAATAATATCTGAATATTACCCAAGTAATATTTATTCGCATGGTCCGAGACGATCAAACATGCCTAAGGTAAGCCTAGACATGCCTATGGAGATTCTTGATGATTTGAAGCTGCATGTGGGGGACGATAGAAAATTTGTTAGTGTAGCTGATGCAATTAGGACTGCTTGCAGGAAGATGCTTGATCAGCTGGATGAAATTGATGCTAGGCATGGAAGGGGGTTTGATTAAATGACAAAAAAGGATGAAGCAATTAGGGCTGTTGAGACATTACTAAGATACATCGAGTCCTCAGATGCTGATTTCCGAGAGGGTCTGGTAAATACCCCCAACAGAGTTGTGGAATCATTCGATGAAATTTTTTGCGGTTATGATATGGATGCTACCTCTATCTTAGACTCAACATTTAATGCAGAAGGATTTGATGGAATTGTACTTCTTAGGGACATGGAGTTTCATAGTACATGTGAGCATCATCTTCAACCATTTTCTGGAAGGGGCCATATAGCATACATCCCAGTTAACAGGATAGTGGGAATCAGTAAGTTAGCCAGACTACTAGATATGCATTCTAAGAGGCTCCAAAACCAAGAAAGAATTACACAATCTATAGCTAATGATATTGTAAATAATCTAAAACCACTAGGATGCGCGGTTATACTTGAAGCCCAACATGGTTGTATGAAATGCAGAGGGGTAAAGAAACAGAATGCAATAATGACCACCAGTGCGATGAGAGGAGTATTCTTTGAAAAGTCAGAGGCAAGAGCTGAGGTGCTTCAGCTGATTAGAACCCCCTCGATACAGGGGTGATTAATTGCAAACCTATCCCATCGTGGAGATCTTTCACTCGGTACAAGGAGAAGGTTTCCATAGTGGTATTCCACACGTTTTTGTAAGATTCGGAAACTGTAATCTGAGATGCGAATGGTGTGATACTGATTTTTTGTCATACGATGAGAAGACACTCGATTCCATTGAAGCCGAGATCCTCTCATATGACTGTGATAGGGTAATATTCACTGGCGGTGAGCCTGCAATGCAGGACCTCGCATCTATCGGCAATAGATTGAAGAATCATGGAATTTCACTTTCTATAGAGACTAATGGGACCATTCCAATAGATCCTGTGATAGATTGGATATGTGTCAGCCCCAAAGATCAACTTTATCCAAATGTATCAATTAAGCAGCGTTCAGGAGATGAGCTTAAAGTGGTTTATTGTGGACAGGATATTTCTATGTATGATGATCTGAAAGAAGGCTTCAATCATCTATACTTACAACCTTGCTACATTGATAATTGCTCTGTCGAGGAGAACGGTAAGAACTTCCAATTAGTAGAAAAAATTGTGAAGGAAAGTCCAGGATGGCGATTAAGTTTACAGACGCATAAATGGATGGGAATATTATGATTAGGTCTGTCATGTCACTATCTGGAGGGATGGATAGTACCGCCCTTCTTCTCAGGCTACTTGCTGAAGGTAGTACTGTCACCTGTCTTTCGTACGACTACGGTCAGAAGCACTCAATAGAGTTGGATCGAGCAAAGGAAAATATTCTCTACTTCTCAGAAATGGGCCTTATTGTAGAACATTCCATCGTCAATCTCCAATCTGCAATGTCATCTCTTCTCTCCGCTCTAACTGACGAAGATATCGATGTCCCTGAGGGTCACTACGAGTCCGAACAAATGAAGCTCACTGTGGTCCCCAACAGAAATTCTATATTTTCATCTATTTTATACGCTCATGCACTAAGTATATCTATTTCAGAAGATTCTGACGTAAGGATTTGTTTGGGTGTCCATAGTGGTGATCATGTGATATACCCAGACTGCAGGCCAGAATTTTATCAGTCTCTGGAAAGATCTTTTTCTTTGGGAAACTGGGGGAGCGATAGGTTATCATTTGATTTGCCATATATTTCTGGTGATAAAGTTAGCATTCTTCAGGATGCAATAGTTTCTTGTGAGATTCTGGGTTTGGATTTCGATACTGTATTTCGAAATACCAATACTTCGTATAATCCCGATGAAAGGGGTAGAAGTTCTGGCAGATCGGGTGCAGACGTAGAAAGGATACTTGCATTCCACAAAATTGGTAGAAAGGATCCAGTAGAGTATGTTGAAGAATGGGAAAAAATTCTAGAGTTTGCCTTATCACAGGAATCCGGAGGTGCTTAAATTGACTGAAAACTTACCAAAGTTCGATCCTCTAAGAGATGAGGAATGGAGGGATAGACTTACAGAGCTTCAGTATCATGTTACTAGACAAGCAGGTACAGAGCCCCCCAATAGCGGCATCTACTACATGGAGGATAGGGATGGCGATTATCTTTGCATTTGCTGCGGTCACCTACTCTTCACTTCAGAAATGAAGTATCATTCTAGATGCGGTTGGCCGGCTTTTCACTCAGAAGATGAGGGCGCCGGGATTAGGAGGTTGGAGGATAGAACACACGGTATGCTGAGAGTCGAAGTTAGATGTGGTTCATGTGATGCTCACTTGGGCCATGTCTTCAACGACGGGCCTCTGGAATTTGGTGGAGAGAGATATTGCATTAATTCTGCTAGCATAGATTTCGAACAAAGTGAGTAGTATGACGTCTAGAATTAGAAGATGGGTTGAGACTGATACAGGACATAGGGTACCTAATCACAAAAGCAAGTGTAGGCATATGCATGGCCATAGATATAGATGGGAAGTTGAATTAGAGGGGTCAGTTGTTACAGAGGAGGGAGTATCTGAGGAGGGAATGCTGATGGATTTCTCCGATGTCTCGAAAATTCTCAATGAATATATTCATGATGTAGTTGATCACTCGTTCATAGTCTTTGAAGGAGACAATGAAGGACTCCAAGCTCTAGAATCCTTAGGTAATCAGCACAGAACTTTAGTCGTGCCTTTTGTCCCCACAGCCGAGAACCTAGCCAAGTGGGCATACGAGCAGATAGAGCCCCATGTTAGATCCAAATACGGTAATTCACTTAGGGTTAGAGCATTTCATGTCAGGGAGACTCCAAAGTCTTGGGCCTCATGGTTCGCTCTCGAATGAATTAGCAGCCTTTGATAGAACTCCCATAATCCTGTGAATCTCATCATTTTTCGGCAAACCTCTCATAATCACTCTTAACAGTGTTTCTTCTATTCCTTTTCTCTTATGCTCTTTAGTAGGCATGGATTTAACCAGCCTACCCACTTCCACCCTGAGCCTACTTCTGAGTTCAGGATCCAATAGTCTGCCTCCTGTCCCAGAGGGATCAGAGGATTCTGTGTTCACATACCATGAATAACAAATGATT
>JAYZLO010000042.1:0-4477 GCA_036154175.1 Thermoplasmatota archaeon
AGGTAGCACGCTCCTTTGAATCCATGCCTGAACAGGTTTCAATTAGTATTGCAGCCATAGAGCATCTACTAATTCTCCCGCATCACAATCAGTATCAGGGGGAAGAAGTGATAGCCCGTTGTGAGCGACCAAACTGTGAATGTTTCCACTTCCCTGATGGGTTTTGGTAGAGCCTACCAGAATGTCTCCTTCAAGTCTTATTGAGATTCTCCTCATGCATAATTTTCCTGGGGCTCCTTTGAGGGGTTCTTCCATTAATACTCTGACTCTATTTGTTAATCTTGAGCCAGTTGATTGGTCTGATCCCATACTTTCAGAAATCCAAGGTTCGACTAGTACTGTGAAAACTACATGACTACTTACAGGATTACCAGGTAAACCGAAAATTGGCGTGTCGCCCCATAACCCAAACAATGGTGGGCCTCCAGGCCTGATCAAAATCTTCCAGAATCTAATTTCTCCCTCTTCTTCCATGATTCTTCTGACGAAATCCCATTTTCCCATACTAACCCCCCCGCTTGTGATTATGGCGTCGCAGGACTCTGAAGCCTCATCGAGTGCATCGCGAAGACTATCGATATTATCTCGAATTAGATCGTATCTTTTGGGAATAGCACCCATCTTCTCGACCAGCGAAGATAGCCCGAAAGTATTCGACTCGTATATGGAGCCTGCATCTAGTGGTTTTCCCGGAGAGGTCAGCTCGTCACCCACTCCAATTACAGCAATTTTCGGCCGGGTTGTAACACTTAGGTGACCATACCCCATTGTCGCAGCCAGAGAGATTGCGGCTGGTGTAAGAAGGGTGCCTGAATTCAGTGCTACCACGCCCTCTTGTAGATTCTCTCCCTTTCTACGAATGAATCCGGATCTTGCTGGGCCGTTTATTGTAACAAACCCATCTTGATACGACGATTCCTCGATTATTACAATAGCATCTGCGCCCTCAGGAATCGGAGCTCCTGTCATTATACTACACGCCTCTCCAATACCAACTGTTGGTATCTGATGGGATCCTGCCTGACTGGTTCCGACGACCCTCAACTTGGTACTGAAATCTGAGCAGTCCGTCATTCTCACTGCCCATCCGTCCATCGCCGAATTATCGAATCTTGGATCGTCCACCTTGGAAGCTATATCGTCTGAAAGTATTCTACCTGAAGCCTGCTCCAAAGGCAGTGTTTCTGACGTAGTTTTCATTGTTAGTTGGCTCACAATTTCCAATGCCCGTTCGAGGGAGACCCCGATTTCCACGGCTATCGGTGACCGGTGGAGTTGAAGTGTCCTTCCCAAAGCGGTCCTCATGGTATCCACAGAGTTGTTACTAGTTCTTTTTGCCCTTTTCGCAGTAGCATTTCTCTACTCTTCAGTTGGTCTGGGAGGGGGTTCCGGCTATCTTGCGGTTCTATCGATGACCTCCTTCGCATCGTCAAATACGATTTGGCTAAAGCAATATGCATGGTCATTGAATCTGATTGTCGCAGGTATGGCTTTCTGGTATTTTCAGAAGTCTGGCCACCATGTTAGAGGTTTGTCCGCTCCTTTCGTCGCTGCGAGCGTGCCCATGGCTGCTATTGGTGGGTTCTTCCTAGTCGAAGGCGCAATATACGATGTATTGCTATCAATCACATTGGCCGTAGCAGCTTGGCGCCTGGTTTCTAGTGATTTGGCGGAAATCGAGGTGTTTCGACCTAGAATTAGTACGGCCATAGTGGTGGGAGGAGTAATTGGTTTGGCGAGTGGGGTGATTGGCATAGGGGGTGGGATTTTTCTTCTTCCCGCACTAGTGCTCGGAAGGTGGGCGTCGGCAAAGGAAGCTGCCGCTACATCCTCCATTTTTGTCTGGTTAAACTCTCTTTCTGGCTTGATTGGAGCGAGTGCTGCGGGTAGAATAGAGTTTGATTTTTCTCTCTTACTTACCTTCGGATCTGTGGTTATGATTGGAGGATTACTTGGCTCTAGATTTGGATCCGGGGTTTCATCACAGAAGGGAGTCAAGGAGTTACTAGTCGTTATACTAATGATTGCAGCCTTCAAGAGATTGAGCGAATTAGTGGTTTAGGTATTCAAAACGTATCTGATTGCGTTATGGAAAATTCCCATGCCTTCGCCCTCACCGTGTTTGGTTTGCTCTCTGGTCCATGTGGCTCCTAGCCAGGTTGAGTGATTAGCCTCCGGATGTGGCATCAATCCGAAAACTAGCCCGGATGGGTCGCACACACCGGCAACGTTTTTCCAGCTCTGATTAGGCGAAATCGGGTAAGGAAGTATGTCATCGGAAGTATTTGGATAGGGTATTGATGGGTCCACATATCGCGCGACTAACTGGCCTGAGGCTGACCACTTGTCCATCAACTTGGGGTCGTCTGTAACGAACTTTCCCTCACCATGTCTGACCGGGACCCTGATTCGTTCTAATCCCGTGGTCCAAATACACGGACTTTCTGAGTCGAACTCCAATGTTGTCCATCTGTTCTCGTAGTGTCCGCTGTCATTGAGTGCTAATGATGCCGTCTGGGTCAAACTAACTTCATCGTCACCAGGGAGTAGCCCCATCTTCACAAGGACTTGAAAACCGTTACATATTCCTATTACGGGTTTTCCGGATACCACGAATTCTCGGACCTGTTCCCTAATTCCGAATCTGAGTCGGTTACCTAGTAGTCTTCCGCTTCCTAGGTGATCGCCGAATGAGAATCCTCCTGGGATCGCCATGATATGATAGTCGGCTAATTTTACTTCTCCGTCTACTAGTCTGTTGACATGGATTCTGTCCGAAGAGCCACCAGCCATTTCGAAGACTGCCATAGTCTCGATCTCGCAGTTGATTCCGAACCCCGAAAGTACTGCGACCTTTGGTTTCAAAATTCATCCCCTCCATATAGTGTCCCCTTCCATAATTTCCTCAATGCTTGCATAGATGCATTCAGAACTTCGTCTCCTTCTCTGCAAAATGAGATTACATCATCATCGGATACTTCACCCAAATAGTGACATGTTACGCCTATCATAGAATCCATGAAAGCCTCCTTATCATCTGGACTTGTGCTAACTAGAATCCTACCCAGACTCTCACCGAACAATGCCCCCCAAATGTCTAGATGTTCACAATCGGACCACAGGGGGGCAATATCTAGCATTGCTCCTGAATCTGATCCGAAGCAGCATTCCGCCAGTGTGACTGCCAGGCCCCCGTCGCTACAGTCGTGTGCGCTGGCTACTAGCTCGTCGCTCATCGCCGAGGACAATGCCCTATATGCGGCCATATTCCTATGTGGGTCAATCTCCGGAACCGCCCCGCCTATGCCTCCTTTGCCTTCTTCACGGAGCATATAGGAGAGTTCGCTGGCACCAATTTCTTGGTGTGTCTCTCCGACTAAGAATATGGCATCTCCAGGATTTTTGAAGTCAGATGAAACCGCTCTGCGAACATCTTGATGGTTTCCTAGCAGGCTGAACAAAAGAGTGGGTGGGACGCTGATTTTTTCTCCACCAAGCATCGCGTCATTCTTCATGGAGTCTTTTCCACTGATACAAGGTAGGCGGTATGCCCTGCAAACTTCGTCCAGAGCTCGGTTCGCCCTAACGAGCTGAGCGAGTTTGTACTTCCCATCGGGCGTCTTAGAGGACTCGATCGGATCGGGCCAGCAAAAATTATCCAATCCAGATATAATATCCAAGTCTACCCCAACACAAACTGCATTTCGGAGTGCTTCGTCTACTGAGGCAGCGGCCATAGCGTAAGAGTCGATGTCAGAGTACCTAGGAGCGATCCCATTCGAAATGACGAGCCCCTGAGTATCTCCGTGCAGCGGGGCGATTACTGCGGCATCCCCGGGTGCATCGTGGTTGATGCCACCAAACGGCTTGATTACGCTCTGTGCTATGACTTCATGATCATAAGATCTGACCCACCACTCCTTACTAGCTATGTTCGGCCTAGCTAGTAGTCTGCCGAGTAATCTGCCCATTTCTATCTCATCTAGGTCGGGTGTTTCCACTGGCAAATGAGCTGGTGGTTGCCATTCGGACTCGAGTTTGAGTTGGGGGCAACCATGGAAGAGGAATTTTATTGGGAGGTTAGCAACAGGGGTCTCGCCGTGTCTGACAACAAAGTTTCCGGAATTGGTGAATAGCCCCACTTCGGTGGCCTCAACCTCGTGCATTCTAGCTAAATTCTCAAAATCTTTGCAGTCTTCTGGCCTGACGCCAACCGTCATTCTCTCTTGTGATTCAGAAACCAGTATCTCCCAAGAAGATAGTCCTAACTGCTTAAGAGGTACTTTTTGGAGGTCGAGTTCTGCACCCCCGGTTAGTTCGGCCATCTCTCCAACGCTGCTGGAGAGCCCCCCTGCTCCATTGTCTGTTATGACTTGAATGAGTCCGGCGTCTCTTGCCTCCAATATCATGTCGAGCATCTTCTTCTGAGTGATGGGGTCGCCTATTTGTACAGCGGAGCTAGGGCTCTCCTCGGTCA
>JAYZLO010000043.1:0-33020 GCA_036154175.1 Thermoplasmatota archaeon
GTATGGCTCCGGTAGATGCGTAGGAGATCATCGGTATCCCAGCTGGGGCCAGCACAGCGTTGGCAGCGATAGAGGCGCCTGAGCAAGCGGGTCCGATTACTCCCCATACACCAGACGAAACTAGAGAGTTTGCTGATACTGTGGCAACATCTCCGTTTCCGCAAGCCGAGTCAATTGCTATGAACTCGAACTGGACGTTATTGTTCCATGCGATTCGGTTGGCTAGGGTCTCCGCGATCTGGTAGGAGACAACGAAGGACGGCCATAGCGCACTGATATCCGGGCTGGTTATGTCACCCATGAATCCGAGCTTTACAGTGGTGCCAGCGAACGTTACGTCAGCGATTCCATCTGCAACGGTCCAGGTCCTTTCGACGTTGAAGTAGTCCCCATAGGTAGGAACGTGGTGGAAGGTACCTACGTTGTAGGTGTAGACTTCTCCGGATACGTCGCCGCTTGGCAAGAAGACGTGGGTACCGGAGGCACCCGTGTGCCCGGTTCCGGATCCGACCATCGGGACGTGCATCCCCATGTTATCGCCGTCGTCCATCAGTGCTGCTGCTCCGATCATCATGATCGCGTCATACAACTCGGAGGTGAATATCCCGGCAGAGCAGTCTGCATCGGCAGCGCATCTGGCTGGGAAGTCGCCTGTGCTAACGCCGGTTCCTGCTGGTTCCGTGGATACCATTCCGTCGAGAGCAGCGGTAGTAATTCCTGCTGCGGTGAAGGCATCAACTACTGCGCCTCCGGCCATTCCGTCTGGTCCGAATGCGGGAATCAGGCTTTCCTGGCCCCTAAGACCGCCGAGAAGCATTGCTCCATCGGGGCTGTAGGAAGCGAGTAGCACCGAGTCGCAAGCAGCTCCATCAGAGGATCCTGCTAGGACTGCAGCAATTGCATCCGCGACCACAGCCGTGGTGAATGATGTACCTGTTTCGTAGGTAAATCTCGTGCAGACCTGGTGGTCTGCCTTCGCTTCGAAGGCAGTGGCGAATGAATCGCCGACTCCAGCACCGTAAGCGTTGGTCATCGATAGGATTGCGGTGTTCCTGAGTCCTGCTGCAGAGATTACGTCAGCCAATGCGTCACCCTGGTAGGCGTCGCTGGGCACCACTCTGTAGAAGTGTGGGTATGACACAGCGTCACTCAGTGCGGGAGATGTGCTCGCGAATGATATCATCGGGATTCCTGCCGCACTGAGAACGGAGTTAGCTCCTATGGATGCTCCAGAGCAAGCTGCTCCTGCTACCCCTACTACTCCTGCGTCCGTAACTGCTTGAGCGGCCGCGATTCCACCGGCTTCTGAGCAAGCGGTGCTCGCATAGGTCATCTGGAAGTCGTAGGTTGGGTTAGCTGCGTTGAGATCAGCGAAGGCATGATCTCTAGCGAAGGTGAAGGCCGGGGCGAAGTTCGCCAAATCAGCCTCGTTGTCGTAGATTACACCGAGCTTGATGACCTTCTTCGACGCAGCGTTTGCGGCTCCCATGTAATGGGCTGCGATCTCGTCAGAGACTGCGTGAGCCATGTCGGCATCGAACCCTACGACGTTGTCGTCATCATCGTAGCTCTCGAAGGGCGGGTAGAACGGGTCTGTGCAGACCTTCAACTGCCCTGACTCCAGAACTGCAGTCAGTGTTGATCCCTTAGTAGGGGTGGGGTAAGCCGTAGCCGTGTCGGCGGTGGAGTCGTCTGCCAGCCTGTTGGTGTCAGAGAACGAGTTGCCGTAGATCACGTCATACTCGCCTGATGCAACTACTGCAGCGATAGCGACGTTCAACGCATCCAAGAGCTCGCTAGAGTCCTCGCGCACAGCGAAGCCGAAGTTCTCATCGGAGAAGGTATCCAGAAGGGTCCCCTCCAGCTCTAGAACTGGGGCATCGCCCATGGCGTACTGCACGTCACCGTTTTCCAAAGCGGCAATGACCAATGGGAAGTCGTCGTATCCCGAGACTGTTGCCATTCCTAGGTTGTCGGCGGCGTAGAGGTCCGAGGTTGTACCAGACTGCACTCCAATCGTGACTCCGGCCGCGTTCAGCTCGGACACATCGGTGATGGAAGGAGCATCGGTTCCTCCGATCACTCCCTGCGTGCTGGTGTAGTACGCAGAGGTGAAGTCGACCACCTCGTCTCTTGCATCTGTCTTGGTCATCGCCGAGATTATGACGTCGCACATCTCGCCGGCATTCAGGTTAGGGATGATGGGGTCCCATGCGGACTCCACCCAGACTACGCTGACGTCGTTAGCCATAGTTATGGTCCAATCATCATCATCGTCGTCCCCCCCTGCGCATCCAGCTAGGCTTGCAGCCAGCATGCTCAGGGTAAGCATCATTGCTATCATTTTCTTATTATACATAGTGTTCTCACTATCCGTAAGCCTCCCGAGCGAACTATGAGTTATAGAGATTGTTGATTTGTTCTTTATAAGTAAATATCAAAAAATGTATTTTTCCACCGTTTCCGAGGCATTTATGGATTCAACATTTTCAGTTTCTGAGAGGCTCTTCTTGCGAGAGTATGAAGACGCCATCGCTGCACGGGAAGACATGGAGGAGCCACCACTCGATTACGCGACAAGCGGAGTTGACATTGATCTCGAAGCAGAGGCTGTTTCCAGCCTGATTGACTCGATAAAGTCGTCAGCAAGGCTTCCTGGCGAGTTGGGGGCACCTGTCCAACTTCCAGGGGGTTTTGGTGGAATTATTGAGTTTGGGGACTCGTGCCTAGTTTTGGCCACTGACGGAGTCGGTTCAAAGCTCCAAATAGCTAACGAAGTAGGGCATCTCGGAGGAGTGGGTTTCGACTGCGTGGCTATGAACGTAAATGACTTGATCTGTGTTGGAGCGGAGCCATTGGCGTTTGTTGACTACATAGCCGTGACTGAGGCTGATCCGATGGTGCACGCAGAATTAGGAGAGTCTTTGTCAGAGGCATGTAATGAGGCAAGAGTGACCTTAGCAGGCGGTGAGACGGCCACCCTCCCCGGTATAGTGAAGGAGCTGGACCTCTCAGGCACCGCGCTCGGTTGGTTCCCCAAAGGGTGTGAGATCACCGGGAGGAGTCTTATCGAAGGGGATGTCTTGATTGGTTTGCCAAGCAGTGGCCTTCATTCTAATGGTTTCACACTGGTCAGAGCTGTGCTAGATAGATCAGGACTGAGCCTAATGGAGGAATGCCCATTCGAGGCTAATTGTGATTTCAGGAAGATTGAGAAGTTCTCCGATTCTGTTGGACTAACACTGGCTGAGGTTCTGTTGAATCCCACTCGGATTTATGTTGACCCATTGGTGGATTTAATTGCTGAGACTAGAATGGAGGGCGGTGTTTGTGGTCCAGAGTCGATCAAGGCTCTCGCTCACATTACAGGAGGAGGGTTATCGAACCTGTTGAGGCTTCATGATTCAATGGGTTGGCACATTGATGAGCCTCTGACTCCTCAACCAGAGTTCGAGTGGATTTCTGAAGTGGGAGGAGTTAGTGATTTGGAGATGCACAGAACTTTCAATATGGGTATGGGAATGGTGGTAGCAGTAGATCAAGCCAGTGCCAATTCTATCTCAAAATGGCTCAATGAGCGTTTGCCGGGGACTCGGGTAGTGGGGCACATTACTTCTGGCGACAGAGTGGTTACCCATTCCAACCCAGAGGTTATTTTCGACAAATACTAGTGACGGTCAATTCCTTTTGTAACGCCCCCTCCGCCCGACATGGGACGAGAAGGCAGGTTGCCAGAAACGGGTTCTCCATACAGGGAAGGGAGGACCATGTTGTTACTCCCAGAAAATGCTGCTAACAGCCTGATTGGACCGAGGAAAAAGAGTCCAGGTGAGGTCTTCTACAACTCGGCAATGTCAGGAAGCAGAACGAGGAGCGTATTACTACTCAAGCATTCGATAGAATATGGCCTTCTTGGATCAGGGAAGATTTACGCTATCGATGGTTTGACTGCATCGGGACTTAGGGCTAGGAGATGGCTAAACGAGATTCCTGAAGAGATGGCGGCTAGAGTTTTAGCAGAAATTGTAGACCTGGATGAGGTGTCCTTGGAATGGGCCAAGGCTTCAAACAACCAGTTCCCCCCTTCGCATGGAAAGGGGGCGATTGAAGCTATTCATGGAGATCTGAGATCTTCAGTTCTGAGAAGCGGGAGGCACTGGGTCGACATAGACCCATATGGTTCTCCAGTACCATTCCTCGATTCAGCGATGCAGTCGATGGCTAGGAGTGGAGTGATGGAGGTAAGTGCTACAGACACGGCCGCTCTAACAGGTTCTTCCAAGACGGCACTAATGAGGCGATATGGGGCTAGAGTTAGGAACGATTCGCTATCTCATGATTCTGGAATGAGGGTTTTGCTTGCTGTTATTTCTAGAATTGCGGCAAGGCACGACAGGTCATTACATCCGCTACTTTCTATTTGGGATTCGCACCATCTGAGGGTCTCTTTCTTGGTGAAGAAAGGGGTTTCAGCTGCTAATGACCTCGAAACAAAGATCGGTTGGAGGGTCTTTTCTCCAGATGTGGAGGAAGTGGCTGCGTCCATGGCATACGGATTACATCTCGGAGAATCATTGGAAACGCTTCCTATGCACTGTTTCTTACCATTGGAATTCCCCGTCAATAGGAAGGATCCTAGGATTTCGGGTCCAATGTGGATAGGGCCTACTGGGGACTGTGATGCTATGGCATCGATGACCGATGACTTCGCACTGGAGAGTTGCAGCCCGACATTCTCTCTTGACGATCCTCTTGGATGGGATGAGAAGAGATGTGAATTGGAGAGAAGGGCAATTTCTAGAAGTGTTAGACACATTTCGGAGGAATCTCAGGCAATCAAATCGAACCAGCTGATTGTAGTGGATGACTTATCTTCTTGGCTTGGGACGGGTGCCCCCCCTAGTCCAAAAAGAATTGTCGAATCGCTCAAAGATGTTGGCCATTCCGCTGGGATCTCTAGTTATGGGAGGCCATCATTCAGGACTGATGCCCCATGGGAAGACGTGATTGATGCAGCAAAATCCATTCAACCGCCGATGTAGGACATTTCCACCCTGGGCAGAGAGTTTGGCTTTGGGGACCTGAGTTCGCTATATCTGTCCGACCTTGCAGACCATATCTTTGATATTTCAGCTGTTAGAGCTTGAATTGGCTCAGAGACTGTGAGTCTGTCAGCTAAATCATAGCCCTTGTTGCTAAACAGACAAGTGAAAAGCTTCCCATCCGAGGAGAGTCGTGCCCTCACACATCCTCCACAAAATGGCTCTGTTACGGAAGAGATGAATCCTATCTCTCCAGAGCCATCCGAGTGAGCCCATCTAGAAGCAACATCTGTTGAAGATTTCCTCTCCATGGGAAGCAAATCAAACTCACTTGAGAGAGTCTGTAGGACCTCGGAGGTGGGAACGACCTGCCCGAAGGACCATTTGTTGGTAGATCCGACATCCATAAACTCGATGAAGCGGACTATTACGCCTGTGCCCCTAAAGTGTCTAACCAGTGGGGCTACTTCAGACTCATTCAATCCTCTTCGAACTACGCAATTTACCTTTACCGGAAACAGTCCTGAAGATACTGCCGATTCAATTCCACGGATAACCTCTCCAACAGGGATTACTGAGTCGGTAATCTTTGAATGGAGATCTGGATCGAGTGCATCTAGACTCACGGTTACTCTGTTAAGACCTGCTCTGGAGAGCTTAGCTGATTGGTCTGCGAGAAGTGAGCCGTTAGTTGTTAGAGCAACCTCTAGACCCAAGGAGGAAACCATACTGACGAGTTTGGACAAATCTCGTCTTAGGAGTGGTTCACCGCCAGTGATCCTGACCTTGTTAAGTCCCAGTGGGATACAGGCTGCAATAAATCTCTGGATCTGTTCATAGGACAGGATGCGGTTATTTGGAAGGAATTTATGCTGCCTCCCGAACTTTTCTCTTGGCATGCAATATCCGCATCTGAAGTTACATCTGTCGGTAACAGACACTCTGAGATCCCTCAGGGCTCTACCCATCTTGTCTCTCGCCATAAAATCACGACTGGGTGGAGGCTGAATAGTTTGTCTGATGGAAGAACAGGTTGAAGAATGAGTGTTTTCTGCCACCTATCAGAATGCTGGAAATAACTGACAAGGCTAGGGAGATGCTCGACAAGTTTTCAGAGCAATCTGAAAACGATTTAGTTGCGCTAAAGGTTGAGATCGTAGGTAGGGGGCCCAAGGGGTTTCAGTACGATTTACAACTCATAAGCAAGGAGGATGCAATGGAAGATGATATCGAGTCGAAGATCGGAGATTTGGTCGTTTTCGTAGGAGCTAGGAGCGCCCCCTATCTCGAAGGAACAATCTTAGATTACAAGGAGACACTAATGGGAGGGGGATTTAGTTTTGAGAACCCGAATCCGCTCTGGATTGATGATGTTTCCAAGGCTGTTGCAGAGGTTATTTCCAACCAAGTTAACCCCCTAGTAGCATCTCATGGAGGTCATGTAGATCTAGTGGGAGTAGATGGGGGGAATGCCATGATTTCATTCGGTGGAGGATGCCAAGGATGTGGAATGGTTGATGTGACCCTGAAAGAGGGGATTGAGGTTATGATTACCGAAGAGGTCCCCGAGATTACAGCGGTAATTGACATGACAGATCACGAAGCAGGGACTAATCCGTTCTACTGATTAGTAGACCATAGGTACATCGTCCTCGTCATCCTCTGGAGGTGCTGGTAGGGCAGTAGCCTGTGCCCTTTCGAATGCTTCACGGACTCTATCTTCGATATTCTTTGCATCTTCAAGCAATCCCCCTAGAGGTATTTCCATTCCTAAGAATTCGCTAAGACCCTCCAAAGCGATAAGGGCAGCTCTTGCATCTGGATACATCGGATTACACTCAGCGAGCAGAGCAGTAACATCGAGACCCCTTCTCTCTCCCTCAGCGATGAGATACCCGGCTATTCCCGATACTATGCCCTGCTGTATTCTTTGTATGCTTGAGCCATCTAGTTGATCTCTGCCTGCAGGAGTCGAAGATACTCCCCACAATTCACTGTCCTCTTTGATACCTAAATCGTTGCTTACTACTCCATCGATAACAACCAACCTTTCAAATCCACCCTTGGTGAACCAGTCGAGGACAGTATTCGCAAAATACACATCATGCTCACTTGGAAACTGTATCTCCGAGGTGAAAACTCCAATTTCGTCTCCCTGATAGACTCTTACCGGATGCTTGGGCACCGAATCATGAATTAGTGCCACAGCAGGGAATTTTGGATGGAGGACCGTGCCCATTGGACTTAGGTCGAGAGAGCCGACTAAATGAGAAGTCGCTATTACGCCTACCGAGCCAACTGTTGAAAACCCACATACGGCAGTACCTCCCAAACGAGTTGGGTCAGCCTCGGAATGTAGAACTAGAGGATAGCCCCCTATGTTTTCCTCGCTCATGAGGTTTGGTTGCGGGTAAGCTCTTTGAATCTCACGCATGAACATCATGAAAAAAATTTGTAAAGTAAGCGAGAGGAAAATTAACATGATAAAGCTAAGCGCATGGGAGTACCACGGAGTTAAGCATGTCAAAGCAGAGTCTCGGGGAGTTGTTCCTAGTACTTGGTTCCCAAGAAATCAATTTAGCCGATTTTACTCGAGAAGCAAGTGATCGTTGGTTGAAAGTGACACCCCAGGATACTTGGTCCTCAACTCTTTCCAGAGTCAGAATCGCTCGACAGGAGGCATTAGAAAGTACTCTAGAGGCAATTAGGATAAGTGGCTTTCCGGATAGAGGCTCTTCCTTCTCCAGAATTCTTACCTCTTGTGGGATAGAAAATAAGTCTGATGTTATTCTCGCAGCTGTTCAGTACATGAGGTCAGTCGAGAAGGAGAGTTTTACGGCTCCAAGAGAGTTGAAGAGGCTGATATCAGAAACTGGGAAGTGGACAAAAAAATCGATTCGTGGATGGAATATCTCCCTGTATATTGGAAGAATGTTACAAGGAGGAGCCAAAGGTTCGGAGCCTCTTCTTGAGTATCCTCGTAGGAAACCTAAGAAGTATGCATATGTGGTGTTAACCGAAGCAGGAAGGGACCATCTGGACAAGCTTTCTCTGAAGAGGTGAATATTTGACTGAAGAAAAAAAAGATTGGTCTTTCACCTCACATGTGGGTGAGGATCTGCGAGGAGTCAATCTATCTGGAGCTAATCTTCGAAGAGCCATTCTTGATAGGGCAGATTTAGAAGGGGCAGATTTGTCTGGAGCTGACTTACGAAATGCCTCTATGAGAGAGGTGAATCTGATGAAAGCAGCTTTGGATGGAGCAGATCTGCGGGGAGCTAGGATGGTTAAAGCGAGGCTCGGTCTTTCTAATCTCCAAGGAGCTAGGCTCGATGGAGCAGACATGAGGGGGATCAGAGGAAAGTATGCGGTTTGGAGGGATGCGAACTGGTGGGAAGCAACAATGGACGAGGGGCTCACGAAGTCTCTTTCGAAAAAATGGCCGCGAGATTAGTCCTTGGGGGACATCTTTTCCAGGCCTTCTCTCATCCATTCTGGAATAGGAATTTTCTTGCTCACTTCCAACATATCGGTACAAACGGTTACTTGCTCGGCAATCCAGCAAGTCACCCCATCCTGATTCTTGAACTCGTAGTTCCAAGTAATGGATGTTCTTCCTATCTTTGAGACTGAGATGGAGCATTGCACTGTATCCCCATAGTAGATTGGGTGCAAGAAACTAGCCTCACTATGTACGAGAGGAAACGCTATCTTTTTTTCACTAAGAATTTCATTATAGTGGAATCCGCACGAGAACTCCCATGACTCCTCATAGAATCGATGAGCAAGATCCCAGAATCTTGGATAATAGACTATCTTGGCTAGATCGACCATTGGAAAGTCTACTCTTCTTTCAGAAACGAAGGTCATAACCAATCCTAGACGGTGCTCGGCTTGAACCTAACCTTAGGGCGGACCCACCGCGATTCGAACACGGGTTCCCAGCTCCGGAGGCTAGAGTGATATCCAGGCTACACTATGGGTCCAGAATGTAACTAATATCCAGTACTAATTGAAAGGTTGCTAAAGTCTCCTAAGTCAGTAATGGCGGACCCACCGCGATTCGAACACGGGTTACAAGCTCCGCAAGCTCATGTGATATCCAGGCTACACTATGGGTCCAGCATCTATTCGACTGAATGGTAAGGCTTAATGTCGACGGTGTTGGAAATCACATCGAGAGAGGTAGTACTGTCTTCCAACTAGGTACGGCTAGCTTCTTTGACTTTGGTCCTGTCATGGTCATAGGATTCTTCTGAATAAGAACTCCATGCATTCCGTGAACATTGAATTTTACCCTTAGCTCGATCATTCTATCTCTTTCTGCTGTAATTACTTGCTCTGAATCCAGTTCAAAATTAGAGGATGGTTTTCCTCCGTCATTTTCTATATTCAGAGTATTGCCCTCCAATCTAGCTCTTGGAGAGAAATCAAAATCCTGTGGATTTTTCATAAACACCTTGGCGTCTATTATTAGTCTGCCCCTTACTGAAGCCTTTGTAATCTCAATAGACTTCACCATGGCCCTGCCACGGATTACTGTATGAAAGGCCTTCGCTTGGATAGTTAGACGCTAATCTCGCTAACTCTGAGGACTAATATCACAAATCTTGCTTGTAGAGACCAGTCATTTCCTTGATCTGGGTCAATGCCATCGACGGGGGTATCTGGATCACATTCCAGCGCGGTGACAAGAAAATTCCAATTTCCTTGTCCGAACCTTCCATTGGGGTCGTTCAATAGCTGCATCTCGACTTCTTGCTTCGAATTCGCGAAAACCGTATAGTCTGACTCTGGTACTGGATTCATCGAGCTTCTCTCCAAAACCGCCGAGGAGTTCTCTGTAATGTTATCTTGGGTGGTAATTACACTAAACGACCATCCAGAAGATGGCACATCAACTCCGAGAGTGAAGTTATCTTCAGGCCACATTATTGGCAGTATATCTCTTGATAGAGTGAGTGTAGAGGTGAAGTCAATGAGTCTTGATCCGTCACCCGGTTGGAATTGAATTTCTTCTGTTTGTCCCTGTTCAAGATATCCGGACCAGTCATAATCTACGTGTCTCTCTTCCCAAATTATTCTGAAGGTTCTAGAGATTACTCTGAGATTCCAAGTTGTTGTGTTAGATCCTCCGCTATCATCTACAACTGTCACAGTTCCGGAAATATTTGTGGCTTGAGAAGTGACTAGGCTAGTGATTGCCCCGCTCGCATCTACATCATTTAGTGGATCGCTGTCTCCGTCGGAGTCCTGGGTAGAGTCGAAATCCCAAGTGACATCTACAGCCCCCCCCTCTGGATCAAAGGACCCGCTTGCATCCATTCTTGCTTCTTGGCCTGATTTTACATAGTCAGGAAGATTCAAGACAATATGAGGGATTGCATTTACAATAATTAGCATAGATGCTGAGTCGGATCCTCCCTCATCGTTGAAAACCTCTACTTTGACCTCAAAGGTCCCGGATCCATCGAAAATATGGCTAATCACTCCCTGTTTTGTAGTACGGATTTCGCCGTCCCCAAAATCCCATCTGTATTCATCAATAATTGTTGGATCGGGGGTAGTGGAATCTCTAGCATCGAAATTTACCGCGTCCCCTTGGTTTACTATATCTCTATCTGAGCTCAAACTTGCATTAGGATTTCCGGGACCGATGCCTCCGCAACCTGCGATAACTTGAGAGATCATAAGAAGGGAAAGTAGGATCGGAACCGTGGCTGGGCTCTTTGCCATGACACTAGAAAACGAATACCCCTCATATGTGTGTTGGGGGTGATTGAGAAAAATCGAAGATTGCGAGAGTTCATGGACGGTGTCGATAGTACAGATGCGAGGGAGTACCTTGCTTGAAGGAATGAGGGTTCTAGGATTGGATCTTGAAACAACGGGATTCATGCCTAGGTCTGACAGAATCGTGGAATTCGCATTAGTTGGAAGTGATAGTGATGGGTCTCGCGTTTATCTCCAATCTGTGGTTAATCCGGGTGTCAAGATCCCTCCGGAATCAAGTCGGGTTCACGGAATTTATGATTCTGATGTTATGGAGAAATCTGATATTGGAAGGTACTTTGATGAAATCCTAGATTTAATTGATGATGCAGTACTTGTGGGGCACAATATTATTGATTTTGATTGGAGATTCATAGAAATAGAGTTCGCAAGATTTGGTCGTGAGGCTCCTAGGCCGTTAGCGATTCTTGATACAATGTTAATTGCAAGGAAATTAAAGATTCCACGGCCTCACAAACTGGGTTCCCTATGTGGAAGGTTTGGAATCGGGCTTGAAAGGGCACATAGTGCTGATGCTGATGCAGGTGCATCTCTCCTGCTTCTGTGGAAAATAATGGGTTCTTTCCCAGAAGAGTTTCAGGGCCCATCCGAGAAAATATTGGAGTTATTTGGATACAGACCTTAGCAAAGGGGACCATAATAAAATCTCTGACCAATCCCCAAGATGCAGTACTTTCCCCGACACTCTAGCACTGCCGAGGAATATCGGATCGTCTCCGATATAATCTATGATTTTCTTCATTTGTTCAAGTGCACCGTCCTTTAGGATAGCTCCGAATCTATGGCTTGATTGTGATAACTCCCCATTTTTTCCAGATGGTGGGGCCCTTTGGAAAAGAGCAGCTCCGGATTCAGGGTCTAACCTAACCAAGTTAACAACCTCGTCCGTGAAAATCCCTCCTTGTGGTATTTCGCCGTCCATCTTTGCTACCCACCAGCTCGGACACCAAGACTTCCACTCACAGAAAGAGCATGCTTCTTGAGTAGGGGTTGCTAAGAGTGGTTCTTGAGTAGGAGTCATCCTCTCCCATGCCTCTAGGGCCTCTTCAATAACAGAAGGCCCCTCTGCAGTGTGAATAGTTTGATTTGCTGAATACCATCCTTCTGCTATTACTAAAGGGTGATCAGGTTCGTTCTGCTTTAGGATATCTCGGTAGAATCTAAGTTGTCTGCTGACTTTAGGGCTTAATTGGGAAACTGGCGGTTTTCCGGTCTTCAGGTCGGCAACGATCCATTCTTCTGGTCTTCCTGACTTTTTAATCGAGATAAGCAAATCTAAACGTCCCATTAGTTTATCGCAGTTTGAAGTTAATGTAGCCTCATTGGCTAGGATGTAGCTTTGAGTTTCCGCCCAATCGGATGCTTCTACCTCAGAAAGTTCCATAATTTCGCCAATTGTCTTTTCCAACAGTATTTTCAAACTCCCAGCTAGTCCATCGAGAGCCTGTTTGTACAGTTCTGACTTCCATCTAGGATGCCTAGGAGCCTCCATGAACAGGTCTCTTTCGATCTCCCAATGCTTATCCAAGGTGCTCTTGACGAATTTTTCGAACCATCCCGTCCCGATGGCTAATTCTTGAGAAATCTCCGTTTTGCAAATTTCCTCAAATGAATTGTGAATCGCATTTCCCATCGAAGCAGGCATACTGGCCTTTCTAGGAAGTCCTTGACGCGATAGCCAAAACTTTCTGGGGCACTCCTCGAATCTATTCCAAGATGAAGGTGAAAGCTGATGCCTGTTCGGTTGGCTTTCTTTATTCGACGCCATGACTAAGTCAATCTAAGGCGAGAGGGAGGCAACGGTTAACACCATTGAGTGATTTTAAGAATCATGGCGGAAGGTCCGATGGTCGATGTAGACGAGGGAGTCAACTCTTCTGGAGCCCTGCTGGTGAGTTGTTTCCCATCGGTTGGTTTCGTAAGTAGTATTGTCGCCCATTTTTTGGTAGAAAAACTAGAGTTGGAGCTTGTAGGAGGAGTTCGCCATCCAAAACTTCCTCCTGTATGTTTGGTTCAGGAGGGTAAGCCTTTGCCGCCAATTAGATTCTATGCGGGTGAGCCAATCTGTAATATGGATCAGTGTGATAAGGTTGTCCTAATTGCTTCAGAGATTCAGATTCCTCCGGAGCTAATACTTCCCCTATCTACCGGATTGATAGACTGGATTGTGTCTTCGGGAGTTAGTTCAACGATCTTGGTTGATTCATTCGCTCATGGGATTGACAGCAACCACAGCATCTTCGATGATGACGAGGGAATGGAATCTATGCTAGGAATTGGATCAAATGATTCTAGTCACGATCTCCTGAAAAGTATCAGAGTACCTCTTCTGAAGCAAGGACTGGTGGGGGGGATGACGGGAGTAATGATGGGAGAATGTAGGAGGCGCAGGATTGATGCTCTGGCCATTCTAGCTGAGTCTGATGGTGAGATTGGGCAGGGAGTAATTCCGGATGCAAGGGCTGCAGCTAGAATAATCGGGTGCATGGATGGGTTACTTCCCGCCGTACATTTAGATCCAGAACCTCTAATGGAAGAAGCCCAGAGAATAGAGGGGCAGATAAGAGAGATGATGGCAGTGCATCTAAATCCCTCCCAGGATAGTAGTATTGCTCCAACTGGAATGTATGGCTAGAACTCTCCTAGAGTGGCCTGCCTATCTTCAGGTAGATCTTCTAAAATTGTCCCGCCAAGTAAATCGTCAAGTTCGGTTTCTGAGATCACTCTGACTCCCAGTCTTCTGGCCTTATCCATCTTTGATCCAGCTGAGGCGCCTGCTACCAAGTAGTGCAGGTTTCCAGAGACCGAAGAGACTACCTTGCCGCCCTCTGACTTTATTGACAATGCTATCTCCTTCCTAGGGCGGGTAAGAGTTCCAGTGATACAAAATGTAGTTCCAGAGAGTGGCCCTTCTGAATTAAATTCGCCCCCTTCAATTATCTCTATTTGGGAATATAGATCCAAGATGGAGTCGCGCCTGTCTGAGATGCCATCTAGGAGGAGTTGTGCTACCGTCTCACCTATTCTGTCTATTGAAACTAAGCGCTCTATTGCTGCGACTCTATCGTCTATCAACCCCATCAGCTCTTCGAATGTCTTCATTTCTGAGCAGACCAATGTGGCAATCTCAGGACCTATTCTAGGCAATCCAAGTGCCGAGATAAAATCGATTAGTGTCATTTTCCTCGTAGTTCTAAGCTCGTTTAGGATGTTTTTTGCAGACTTTTCTGCCATCCTGTCTAGACCGATTAGCTCTTTCTCCCTTTCCTCGAGACGATATAGGTCCGCAAGACTGGAAACCATGCCAGAAGAGCATAGTTGCTCTGCAAGCTTCTCTCCAATTCCATCCATGCCTAGCTTCCTACACCAGTATAGTATAGCTCTCTCTAAGCGAGCAGGACACTCGATGTTTATACATCGGATGAATGCGCCTTCTTCCTCCAATTCACTGCTACAGCGAGGGCAATTTGTGGGTGTTTCTATGGTGGCTCTAATAGGAATTTCATCTGCAAATTTGGTTCCGTCTGCATGTAATCTTCCATCCAGATCTGCTTGACTGGCTGGACCTAGTACCTCTGTAATCTTTGGGATTACGTCTCCCCTGCGCACTAACCTAACTTTATCTCCGAGCATTATTCCTAGCCTTTCCACCTCCCCCCTATTATGCAGAGTTGTATTCTCCACAGTTACGCCAGAAACAACTACTGGTGCTACTCTGGACACAGGAGTTACGTTTCCCGTCCTTCCTGTCTGCCAGTATACCTCCATCAGAACGGTGATTGCTTCCTCAGGGGGGAACTTCCACGCCAACGCCCATCTCGGATGATGAGCAGTTTGACCGAGTAGTTCTCTCTTGTCCAGACGATCGAGCTTAATCACGACTCCGTCCATCTCCCAATCTGCTGAACCTCTTGATTCGAACCATTTCTTGGTAATGGAAAGGATTTCATTGGTAGTTGAGGCATCGTCTTCACCGGAAACCACTGTGTTCCCTGCTACATCTATGCCCATTTTTTCTATCCATGAAATGATCTCGGAGTCTAGTTTAAAATGAGGTGGCTCTGGACTGACAGGATGGCGGTCTTTTTTGGATGGGAATTCTACTCCGTATGCTAAGAATGCCAAGTCCTCGGGTCTTCCCTTGCCTGCATCAACGTGCTTCTGCCGAAGAGCTCCAGCTGCGAGGTTCCTGGGGTTTGGAGCTACTTCTGAGTACTTTTCCTTGAAAATCTGGAGGGGCATTACCACCTCTCCTCTGACGTGACAGTCTCCCTCCCAATCTAGCTTTACTGGAATATTCATCATTCTTCGAGCGTTTGCCGTGACGTCTTCCCCTCTCTTTCCGTTGCCTCTGGTTGCTGCCCTGACCAATCTACCCATTCTGTACTCTAGCGAGAGGGCGGAACCGTCTAGTTTCGGCTGGCAAACGAATCTTCTGCCCTTTGCAGTAGTCTCTGAAACGAAATGAGCGACCTCTTCCTCCGAACTAGCCTTGTCTAGGCTCATCATCCTGAATAGATGGTTCACCTTTTCAGAACCGGGCGGAGGGTCGGACCCGACCCTGCTGAGTTGTGGATGATCGGGAGAGAGTTTTTTCAACTCATCCCTTAGTGCATCAAATTCGGAATCTGAAATCGTTGGATTTGCTTTGTTGTAATATAAATCTGAGTGGATTTCTAGTTGCTCTGCAAGCCACTTTATTCTACCTAGAGAGGCATCATTCGACGGAGCTTCGGCATCCATGATAATGCAAAGGGCCGGTAGACTTCAAGCTGACCTTTTTTCATCAACAGTGTGGTGGGCCTGCCAGGATTTGAACCTGGGTCGCGCGACCCCCAGCCGCGAAGTATAGGCCAAACTAACCTACAGGCCCCCTTTGGGCTTCTACCGAGAAGGCTACCAGTCAAAGCCCTGACGGGTATCAGTGCTGCCTATCGATACTGAATGGTGCCACTTCGTCAATTAGATCGATATGACCAACGAACATCCTTCTACAGCAGTATCTCTCAAAACCAAGTTCGTCCAATGTTTCGCTGGCATCCTTGCCCTCGTCTACGGCCTCTCTAAATTCATGATACTTGTGAGCAATTACCTTTCCACAACTCCAACATCTAACCGGAATCAGCATCTTTTCACCTACCTGTACGACTTCTGCCACTTCTTACGAGCACCACGACCCATTTGATGCTTGGGTTCCTTCCTGCGAGGATCATTTACGAGAATCTTCCTTTCAAATCTGATGAATTCGTCTCTGAGCTCCTCGTCCTCTCCCTCGGCACCATCGTTGAATTTGACCAGTCCTCTGGCAATCGCAGTCCTGATTGCGTCAACTTGCCCCATTTGTCCTCCTCCCTTGACATCGACTGAGATGTCGACTCTGTCAATTCTGTTCATGGCTTCAGCTATTCTGACTGGCTCAAGGGCCTTTCTTCGAGCTAGCTCTGGCTCCATTATATGAATGGGCTTACCGTTAATTCTTACTCGTCCCTTCCCAGATTTTAGGGTCGCCCTAGCTATAGCGGTCTTTCTCTTTCCGCTCGTATTCACGATCTTGTTACCCTTCTTTTTAGCCATATTATTGTCCCTCCCATCTCGAGGAGTCTACACCCAGATGAGAGCTGATCTCTCCAAGGCTGACGAACTTATTTGGGGGGTTCCTGTCTATTTTCTCTGTAGATCCCCATTCGTGACCTTCTGGGAGATCTTCTCCATTCAGGTTGTGAGGAGTCCCAATCATTACTCTGAGGTCTCTGAGTGCCTCTCTTCCTGAGCTATTCTTCTGGTAAGGAAGCATGCCTCTTACAGTTCTCTTGATTATCTTGTCAGGCATCCTAGGGAAAAAGGGGCCCTTTCGAGCGTGATTCAAGTTGTATTTTGCTCTGTAGTCACTTAGTACCTTTGACTTTGGTCCAGAAACTATCGCTCCCTCTGCATTGATAATAATCACTCTCTGTTGTCTGCCTGACTTTCTTGCTGAAATCATTTGCTTGGCAACCTGACTGGCTAACCTACCAAGAATTTTGTCAGTAGCATCGTATACCATCGTTTGTTCAGACAAGGATCCTCACCCCCTTTCCCTTTGGGTTTTCTTCCATAAGTTCCCTGATACTCAGCGTTCGGCCGCCTGATGACTCGATTTTTGTCTTTGCAACATCGCTGAAACTGAATGCAGCTACCGTCTGCCCTCCACTAATCTCGCCACTTCCCAAAACTTTCCCGGGTACTAAGATAGTTTCTTTTTCTGAGGAGTTTCGGGAGATGTGGCTTAGATTGGGCTCTGCCCAATTCTTTCGACTGGAGGACAGTCTGGTAGCAATATCTCTCCATATAGGAGAATCTGTAGATCTGCCATGTTCCTTTAGGTCCCCAATTAGAGAGACTAGGGTCGAATTCGTCTTTCTGTCAGGCTTGCTCATTTCTTGCGCCTCCGTGATTGGGTATCGCGGCCACCAAAGTCCGTGTTATGAATCCTGCGGGCGCCCCATAGGGGCGGTCAAGGATCCCTAAAGCACGATTCATCAAATCCTGAACCCTTCATCGTCAACAGAGTCGTCTATGCCTGCAAACCTAATGTTTCCATCGGCATCCACGAATTGGCCTGCCTTTACTGAGGGCCCGTATAAGGAAGATTCGTTCGCTGAACTCCTGGATAGTAGGCTATCTCCCAACGATCTGTTCATTCTACCGATCATAGACTGGAAAATCTGAATCGCCCTGTCCCTATCTTCGGATCCGATGTCGTGGTCTGAGTATCTCGCCTCCTCAAAGATAGAGAAGAACATGTCGATTTCCTCGGGTGGTACAATTCCCCCTAGCATTTTGTTGATTACATCTTCGAACTCTCTAGTGGTCTCGAATACCTTCTTCATAGCCCCTCTCATTCTGAAGTATTTGATTAGGTCCTTGTAACATGAGAAGATGGCCTCTATGTAGTTGTTTGAAGCTTTCAAGGACATCAGTGCATCTGTAAGAATTCCTCTGAGGACCTCGACCTTTCTCCTCTCTCTGTAGTTGTTGTACATCACTGCAGCTGCTAACAAAACTCCAGAAAGTGAGATCCCCGCAAGGAGTAAGATTTGTGTTGTCCAAATTCCGCTATTACCGGCTGTGGAAGCAGCTCCAAGACGAATTTCGGGGGTACTGTTCAGCCACTGTTCAACGAAATATGGCTTGTTAGCATCTGCAGACTCGAAGTGCACCAGTACTCTCCACTTTCCTCCCTCGGCAGTCCACTCAGGATGCCCGGGGATTACTTCTCCTGTGTATGGGAAGGAGAAGTTTGCAGATCCTCTTTCGTTGGTAATCAGAATCTCTACCCTTTCAGTCTGCCATCCAGATCCGTTCCAGAACTGGCGATGGAACTCAACTCTCTGTCCTTCAACTGTCAGGTCGAGTCTGTCTCGCAGAATGGATACCTCGCCAGCAATCATCTCCCCCTCGAGATAACCGGTAGGACTGGACCAGTGCTCCTTTAGTAGGATGTCGACTTTGCTTCTCACAAGGACTTGGACATCTGCTATCGAGCTGTTGAGGACTGGATTTGGCTCCAAAGCCTCGTAATCACAACCTCCTGGAACATACTTCTCAGGTTCATATGCGATTCTGACAGTTCTGAATCCCTCGAGGTTGTTTCCACTGGGCTCAACACCCCTTCTGCTTGGATTATCGTCTGGATCCGCGGAATACCAAATGAATTCTCCCGTGCCGTCAGTCGTGAAAGCAGTAGCAATAGGACGGGTGTTGATCTCCGGGTCCAGATAGATATTGACGCATTTTCCTCCTACTGGCTTGCCGTTTGACTGTGAGAGTTTGGCATTGATATGAAAAGCCTCTTTGAGATATAATACATCAAAGGTAGATCCGTTCGGGAACGTGTATGTCAGGTAGTCTGATCTGAATGGTCCGACTTCTGAAACTTCTATTGTCGAATTCGAGAATACTGGGAAGAACATCGTCTGTGTCTTGTTTTTGTATCTGTATCTATCATTATTCAGAGGATCCCATGCATTGTACTCAACCTTGACCTTTGCCATCCCTGCATCTACTCCGGTTAGTGGACAGTTGATGTCAAAGAGTCCATTTTCATCGGTGGCTCCAGGAATACATGCCTCGATTCCAGTATCTCCTGCTCTGAACTGCATCCTATTCTCTAAAGGATCGAAAATCATTGAGCCCATCTCGTATGTAACCCTAATCTGTCTGTTCGTGAGACTGCCTCCCAACTCGTCTGTCAAATTGCCAGAGACAATCATTGGTTTCTCCAAGATTTGGCCGGTTTCGGGATCTATCTCCGAGGTGTAGACAATCTGTTGTTCGACATCCAATTCGGTATTTCCAATTAGGCTGAAGCCGTCGACTTGGAATTGCAATACTCTTCGGAAGTGATCGCTGTTCTGGATAATCACACAGGGATCCCATGCTCCAGAAGTAGTCAGCATTGCAGCGTCGAGAGGTTCGCATCCCTCGTGCGGAAGGTTCTCCTCGAACCTGATTATTACGTTAACCGGTCCGAATCCATCGGGAAGGTAAGAGAAGGGGTCGTCTTTTAGGAGCTGGGGATCTAAGAAGGTCCGGTATGATATTGAGCCTGCATTTGGACAGGTTACATTCACGATCTGCCGGTGGGTTCTATCCTCGAAATCGATGCCTTCGAAAATTATGGTAATGTTTCCACCTACCCCGTAACCATCATCATTAACTTCTCCTGCACATCCATTCAGTCCTTGTCCTGCATCTTTCTCGAATGGAGTTCTGGCATCGTCAGTAACAGCGGCTGAGAATGACCACAGGTCTCCATTTGATACAACATTTGAGCTGGTATTCTGAACATTGATGAATGTTCTAGAAACAACCCAGAGGCTTACTTCAGCTGAGTTACCTTGCCTTAGGGAGTCGCCCAAATAGGTAAATCCTAGGGAGAAGTTCCCCAATGTGTCTATATCTGTGAGATTTACTCTGAAAACTCCATTGTTATCTGTGATTGCTATACCGCTAGATAGGTCCTCAGACCATGTCCAGTTTATGGGGACCTCTCTAACCGGTTGGTATGCATTGTCAATTAGTCGGGCTTCGACAGTAGTGTTCTGACCACGATACAATCGTGGAATTGTGTTCAGCTGGAAGTCAGTGGTCCCGATGACTGAAACATTGCCGTAGGCTCCTGTTGCAGCGAGAACCTGCTCTTGATCTCCAGTGAAGTAGTAGTCGGAGAGTGTGAAGTCTGCCTTAACTCCGAATGTTCCTGCAGGATACTGAGAGTACCAGGTCCAATTGTAGTCGAAGGTAGCCAGTCCCTCTAGCATACTAGGTCTTCTGGAGAAAGCAGTCTCCAGACTGCCAGCGAAAACTCCATTGTTATCGATATCTACCTGAAGGGCTATCGCATCCTGGGTCCATGGATCAAGGGTACGGTTCCAAACGTGTCCTACTACTCTGAATGTCTCACCTGTGAACATCTCAGGAACTATCTCACATCTTACGCTCGTTGACGAAGTCAGTGGATCTACTGGTCCACAAGGAGGAGAGTCGAAATCTGCTCCATTCTGCATTGAAATGGTCCAGTGAGTTCCATTTGAAGATAGGAACGGAGATATTGCACCATCGGCAATGTCATCAAGTCCGACTTGAGTCCCGTCCCACAGAATTGGGTATGGTTTACCCAGGCTTGCCTCGGCGAAGGTTGTACCGGCGTTAGCTAGAGACGGTGCATGGAAGAGTGCCCGCCATGCGCCGAATGACGAGCCTGTGAACTGGGTCGCATCCCAGAAATAAACAGGTCTGAATGAGGAGACATACATCTCAGCCTCCACATACATTCTATGCATAGCACGGATGTAGAAAGTATCTGTCTTCGAACCCTCCAAATGCTCCCATGGCCACTCATATGATCCATCAAAACAACCTCCTAGATCTGGTCTTGAGAATCCAACAAAACTGTAGTCACCAACTGGGAGGGTTGTATTCTTGTACTCATATGGGCTTTCTATTACAGAGTGTTCTCCAGGAATATTGGGTTGGCATTTTGTCCAACTAATTCTCTCGTAACCACCAGTAGGTATGCCAAGACCATTGTCCAACAAGGAGTTCCATTGTACCTGCTCCCAATTATCTGCAGACTGGTTGTATGAAAGAGAGACCCATCCTCCTGAATCTGCTCTGTAACCATTTCCATAACCATCGTAAACTGTTGGATCAGTAATATTGCCGAACTGGGTTCCTGGATCACTAATGGTGAATGAAATCGGTGCGAAAGGTAGTCTATTATCGAAAATCCCTCTGTTGTAATCTGCGGTGTAGTGAACTTTGAAGTCAAGCTTCAATGGTTGCTCATCGGCTCTAAACCTCTGACCGGCAACAAACCCTATTGTGGTATTCGCCCTTACCTCCACCGGGAATCCAGAATCACCGAGTCCGTCTCCATCGGTATCTGTGAGAGTAGAGCTGTAATCGTGAACAAACATCTCTGTGACCTCAGAGTAGACCTCGTAGGTAGAGTTTGGACCGACTTGTATGTCCTCGGGGAAGAGGAACTGTCCGACAAGATACTCACCATTTTCGTCCGTAAGAACATCTATTGTCTCGATAACGGATGTACCGTTGTTGATATACCGTATGTGGACTTGTACAGGTAAATCGGGAGCAGGAACAAAACCGGTATCGTCTAACCAGAAAACGGATCCATTGAATATGGCAGGTCGATTTTCGTCCAGCCAAAGAACCGGTTTGGAGTATAGAGTAATCCTTGTCGGAATCTTATCATCATCATCCAGAATTCCGTCATTGTCCGCGTCCCAGTCAGAGCTCAAGGCTCCGTCTTCCGTCTTATTTGATGGGTTGGCCCAATTCCCGTCAGAGGGATTGTTCCAGTTGAGATCAACCCGTCCGTCGCCATCGTCATCGACGTCGAAATAGTCAGGGCCAGTAGAGTTGTTTGCTGGATTGGCAATACCTACTCCTCCTCCGAAATCGTCATGATCCCAAGGATTTGTAGATTCCAATCCGAATCTAGATGGCCAGAGCATTACTTCGTCCTCATCCTTCATACCATCGTAGTCATCGTCATCGTCGAAATCGTCCCTGATGCCGTCATTGTCATGGTCCCATGGAGCTATTGGGAAATTCAAACAGCATATATCGTCAAAAACATCGGCTGTTCCTCGCTGATCAATAAGATTCAGTAGCTCAATTGAGTTTGGTATGCCGTCTCCGTCCCAGTCATTATCTGCCCAGTTTAGGATTCCATCGTTGTCATGGTCCCACGGGCTCTGCTCCTCTCCAGTAAAACAGGATGGTGTTGCATCGGACCCGAAAGGAGGCGCCTCCTGAACTTCATCCGGAATCCCGTTGTTATCATCGTCTGGGTCCTCACCGTCAGGAACGCCGTCGTTATCATTGTCCACATCGTAATATGTCGGAAATAGTAATCCCTGACCTAGAACCCCTCGATCCCAGACGGCCTGGTAGATTCCATCCTCATCTGGATCGGTGTCTAAGCCGTCATCGTCGTTGTCCTCACAATTACTTCCAGTGAAATAGTATGGCTCCTCAATTGATGAGTCATCGTCTAGATCGTCATTGAAGTCTAGTTCCAAGAAATCCCATGTCCCATCGTTGTCGTCGTCAACATCGAAGTGATCGTATACGATATCCCAATCGTCATCGAGATCATTTGTGTTATTGTACATACAATTGGGCACCCAAGAAACAGAAGGCATTGGTTGGCCGCAGTCTATATCAGGATCTTCATAATCATCTAATTCATCTGCTATTTCGTCAGGGAAAAAATTGTTGTTTACATCGGAAGTCCATTGGAAGAATTGGAATTCAGTTACACCGAGATAAGCAATCCACAGGTCCCTGTTATTCTTAATTTGGTTGTAGGTGTATGCTACTGAAGGGGTCGGATTGCTTTGTGGATCGAACGTGAAGTAGAAGCAATTATTGTCGCATTTTCCATCTCCAGTCGGGTGGTTATCGCCATTATATGCACCGTCGTCCCAATCAGAATCGGGTCTGGTGCTGTATGGTACAGTAAATATCTGTCCGCTTGATTGAGTAGGGGTCAGAAGGGGAAATTTGTACAAATATGCATAGTAATGCCCGCATTGTATTTCTCCTGGTACCGGTGTCTGCACGACTAGTGAAGCGAAGGTTGGGCCACAGGAGTTCCCATCAAGAGACCCGCCCATCTTGACGTCGTCTACGTCCAATACGCCATCATTGCCCTCATCCTGATCCCACCAGTCTGGCAAACCGTCTGCATCTTGATCTACGTCAATACCGTTAATCAGCGAATCCCCATCAATGTCTATATCGAAGAAATTTCCGCCATTGTATGGACTCCACTTCATCAAAAGGAACCAATACATCTCGGGAATTTTTCCGGGGGTTGGAGGGAAGGAGCTGTCATCGTACCCATTGTAATCAAGCATGAAGCTGTTGTCGATGTTGAATGGATTGAACCCCCATGTGATATTCCAATAAGTAGAGTCCAGGTTAGCATAAAGTTCGCTGTCAGCAGAACCATCGATAGCGTCACCGTCTCCATGAGGCCAGCTGTTGCCCCAGAAATTGTCAGTATTGTCAATATCTACGACTCCACAGTTTCCATCATCGGGATCAAAGAAGTCGTTGATACCGTCATTGTCATCGTCCCAGTCCTCGTCGTTTTGAAGACCGTCTCCGTCAATATCTGTGTCGATATCATTTGGGCCGTCGTCTCTGAACATAGAGCCATTGAGCTCGTGTAAATCCGCATCATTATCCAAATCGCAGTCTTCGTCTATATCTAGCCAATCTAAGATACCGTCGTTGTCATCGTCGACATCAACCCAGTTGTTTACGCCGTCTCCATCCCAATCATTGAAGCCTGTATATGATGTTCTCCAGAGAACACAATTATCACTTGGCTGCTGTGGATTTGGGTTTGCCACACTAGCACAATCCCAAGTGACTACTTCGGCAGAATCGTTCAGAGGGTATGGATCGACCTCATTTCTTAGTCCGTCGTTGTCTAAGTCCCAAGGATTGGTTCCATCTCCAAGTGGGGTTGGGTTGTCGGGAGTTGTAGTTCCACCCAAATCTGGATCCATCCAGTCCCAAACTAAGTCATAGTCCTTATCGATCGCTCTAAATCGATCGTCGTCGAGATCACCATCATAGTCGATCTCACAATCTTCTCCGGGAGTCTCAATAGGAGGTACTGCATTGTTAAATGATTGAGTTGGATAGTCGCCCTGTCCATCCCCATTTGTGTCAAGTTGTCGGCACTCATCTGGAATGCCGTCGTTGTCATCGTCGACATCGTACATATCAGCTAGTCCGTCGTTGTCATCATCCGTATCTGATGAGTCCGGAGACCCATCGTTATCATTATCTGGGTCAAGGAAGTTTGGAATGCCGTCGCCGTCGAGATCTCCATCTAGTATGTCTGTGAAGGCCTGGTCACGAGGATGCTGCAAAGCATGCAGTGCTACGTAATCAAGTCCGTCGACGTACTGAGCGTAATCTATTGGCTCCCAACGAACCCAATCATCCCACAGAATGTCTGTAGATTCTGAAATAATCGAGGTCTGTTCTGGGTCCCAGGGGTGGATATCATTGATATCTAGAATTCCGTCTCCGTCATCATCTAAATCGAAGTAATCCTGAATTCCGTCCGCATCGAAATCGCATGGCCAGACGAACTGATCAATGCGTCCATCGTTATCATCGTCCTCATCATAAGATCCTCTGCCTGATCCATCAATATCCTCATCGGGGATACCGTCGTTATCGTGATCCATTGGGTTCTGATCCACGAGATAATCAATCCCTACTGGTTGTCCTGTCCAAGGATGGGTGACATTGGGGAGAACGTGTCTGTCCGAGGAGACATTCCAGGGATCCTGTCCTTGGGAGTAGTCGATTGGGCCTTCGAGAATTCCATCGTTGTCGTCATCCCAGTCAAACTCATCCTGAATTCCATCGTTGTCATGATCATATGGATCTGTTCCATAGCAGCCATCAAATCTTTCAATTAGATCGTTTATTCCGTCATTGTCATCGTCAAGATCATTCAAATCATCTATTCCATCGTTATCGTGATCATCGGTATTGGTCTCTTCAAGAAAGAAGCCATAGCTTGGGTCCAGAGTCAGAGCCGAAGCATCCGAAACCTTACCATAAATTGCTGCAGGATCATTATAGAATGGATCTAAGAAAGGAGAATGAAAGAATGGAATAGATTGCACAGATTGAATTTGGTTTTCTACCTGGTTTACTCCAGAAATCTGTTCTATTTGCTGGAATGCTGTTCTCTTGGTGATTTCTACCTGCTTTTGATTCTCGGTTTCTTCTTTTCCATCGTTTAGGATGCTTAGTTGTGTGCTTAGAACCATCAATGAAACTAATGAAATCGCAATCAACGCTGTCTTTTTCGTACTTTTCTCGTCACTTGTGTTCATCTGAAATCACCGCATACCCCAAGGTGGAGTATTGACGCTGTTTCAAGTGTTTATCAAAGGATTGTTCCAAACACCATATTGAGTATCACAACTAAGTTTTGGTATCATACGGAGTTTTCTACTCTCTATGGTATGGAGAGCTGCGGATTATCTCGGTTCCCCTGTACAGCTGCTCCATTAGCAATATCGCTGCCATCTCATGAGTGAGAGTTAAACTTGAGAGTGAAATGAGTTTGTCTGCGGAGTCTCTCAGATCCTTGCTGAAACCATTATGTGGGCCAATAGCCAAATGAGTATTTTGTCGCTCTACTTGAGTAGATTTCAACCAATATGCGAATTCTTGACTAGACATCTGGATTCCGGCCTCATCCAATAGGTTGATGTTGCCCGAAAGAGATGAGATTATGTTCTCATAACCTGTTATGTCATTTTTGCAATTATGCACTTCCAGAGTTATCCCCCTAGAAATCAATCTTTTTTGGTAATCTTGCAAAATTTTTAGTATGGATTTGTCTTTAGGCGTTTCATCCAAGTGAACAACCAACCTTCCCATGATTGTGCGAAGGGGTCTGGGCACTTATGGGTTCACAAAGCATCAAGACGCCTTGCTCACACGTAGGCTCGTTGATATGAGGTGGTGGCCATTCCGAAAAGGTAGGAGGGTTGCGTACAGCGAACCCCATATTAGGAGTTCAAAAATGTGGATTCAGGATCTCAGAGAGACATGCGAGAAAGGGTTCGATGATAGGGAAGCCGGGCAAGCAGAGGTATCCAGATTGAGAGAAGAATGGGAGAAGTCCCATTCTTTGGGGGAAGTTGGAGACTCCCTATTTGAGGGACTCGAAAGACGAGCTGCGATACTTCTATCGGCAAATGACTCAGAGTGGCGGATTCTGTTGGATAACGAAGATTTTTGGAAGGCTGGATGGGGAAGTAAGGTGGAGTAGTGAGATGATTTTCTGGTTAGTTCTATTTCTAGGTCTTGGTATATTCAGCATTTATCTCAGTAGGCTTCAACCGTTTCCCGAGAAAGGTACACGCTTTGGTTGGTCCGTACTTATTTCTGGTCTTATTTTATGGATTTCAAGCACTAGTCCACAGGGATCGGGTCAGGATTTGCCTGCCTCGATGTCTGTATTCTTGGGAGGTATTTTTGTCATGACTGGAATTAGGGACATGAGTATGAATAAGACAGATGTGATTGTCGCTCCCCTAGCAGGAGTTTTATTCTGCCTCGGGGGGATTAGTCTTCTTTCTTCTAGATGGGAGTTTGCAGGGCAGTCAGAACAGATTGGGTCTTTCATTTTGGCAAGCACGATGGTTTCGGTTGAAATGTACTTAGCATTTAGGGGGCTTGTAATCGGAGTTCCCGGTATTGCATGGTCGAAGTCAGGAATCAGACAAATTCACAGAGGTCTTATTCTAGGTGAGAATGGAGCAATCTCGCATTTTGAAAAATCTTGGGATATGGAGGATCAATGGATAAATTCAATGAGCTATGCCGCTTTGGTTCTTATTCATAGAAATCTAGGGAACTCAAAAGAAGAGGAGGAAAGTTTGGCCGAGCTAGAGAGTCTAGGAGGGTGGGGGACAGTCGATGATTCGTGGATTGAAGCCATAGAGAAGGGCCTTCAAAATTTTAGTTGATACTGAGTACTTTTGAAAACGCTGACCTTCTCGCCTTACCATGGTCCGGATTAATAGGGTCCACACCGGTACAGGCGATGGCGGGGAAACTTCGCTACTAGATGGAAAAAAAGTCGGAAAGGAGAGTCCAAGAGTTGGCCTCTTCGGAACTATAGATGAGTTGAATTCCCAAATTGGAGCAGTAAGAATGGAATTTGGAAGGATGCCTGGGGTTACGCGTTTCCACAATCCTAGAGATGCTGAGGAAGCATTGATGAGGGTTCAGCAAGAGCTTTTCGATATAGGTGGGGAGTGTGCTTGCACCCCTGGGAAGCTTCCGAAGCAGATGGCTCTAATTGGAATTGATGAGTGTGATAGACTAGTGGTTGAGATGGATAGCTGGCTTGAAGAGTTAGATCCACTGGAGTCGTTTATACTTCCCACGGGTAGTGCACCTGTAGCATTCCTCCATGTCGCAAGAACCGTTGCTAGGAGGGCTGAAAGAGAAGCTTGTCTATTGAGAAGTTTGGAAGGTGATGAATCTGTGAGAAATGAGGTAATCTGCTACCTAAATAGAATTTCAGATTGGCTATTTGTATTAGCCAGATGGATAGCAAAAAATACTGGAGAGGAGGAGTCGTTGTGGACTCCATTAGGAAAGAGAGAGAAGTAATTAGGGGATTTGCCCTTTTGATTGCAGATATTTTCTGGCGGAGATCAGGAGCTCCCTTTCCTGATCAAAGGTGATTTGTGCTTCTGCATCCTCTATCTGAAGCCATAGATAATTCGTATGCTCATGTGAGAGTGAGACATCGATTTCTCCTGTCTTAGCAAGATACCAGTATACCTGCTTTGGAACGTTTCTTCCCTTCCTAGAAAATGTATATTCGGTCCTTTCGCTCCATCCATTATCAATAGTTACGTCAGAAATCCCCGTTTCCTCTTTCAATTCTCTTTTAGCTGTATAGTGGTGATCGGAGTCTTCTTCTTCTACGTGGCCCTTGGGGAAACTCCAGTGACCTTGTGGATATTGTAGGAGGAGAATACTATCGAAATTAAGCAATATGAATCCACATGATGTCTCCATTGGGTCTGGTTTGCTTTGCATGATTGTCCATGTAACAGTAATCAATGAAAACCTTCCGAGATATTGTATGGGTATGGAAATCACCATTGAGGTGTTTTGTTTCGGAAATATATGGCAGCCCGGCCAATTGATTTAGAAATACGCAGGATTGTCACTGACTCAGATTTAGATGGAGTTGTTACCGGCGCGATCCTAAGAAGATGGTGGCCCGAAGCCGAAGTCTTTTTTGGCCATCCTGGGCAGCTTAGAGCAGGCATATATGACGATCTAATTGATAGAAACACGGCAATATGTGATTTACCCGCCCATCCCAATTGTGGGTTGAGTATCGACCACCATCAGTCAAATAAATCGAGTGTGTCGAGTGATGGAGCGGTTGTAATTTGGAAAGACTATCCGTCCGCAGCAAGGATTGCCTTTGAGTTGTTTTCTGAAAATATTGATCTCTCGGATATGGAGGAGCTGATTGAGTGGGTAGACAAACTAGATAGTGGAGGGATAACCAGGGAAGAGTACCTATCGGATTCCCCGGTATTATGGCTCAGTAGGTTGATTGATGAGGGAGAGGATATTGCAAATATAATTCTGGAGAATCTACAGATGGGCGTCTCTGTAGAAGATATTCTAGAACAACCAAACTTCAATTCCTTGGTGAATAAAAAGAGAGTTCGGATGGAAGAGCTCAAGATGAAAATAGGGGAGAGGCTTAGGGTTGAAGATCGTCTAGCAATAGTCAGACTGGAAAATTTAGGATTACGATCCAATGGATATCAGATCACTGCAATGGGTGGTGAGAGATGTGATGCATGTATTGTAATTCATGGAAATGTAGACGCTTCGTTCGATGATAATGGGGGGTATCCCGTATCAGCCTCCTTCTATACCAATTCTTTTCTCCATAGGAGTGGTGGAATATTCGACCTAACCCTTATGGCTACTCTGTTAGATCCTGACGGTGGAGGCCATGCAAACGCTTGCGGATGTAGAATACAACCCATTGGTGAGCATGGCATTGAGAATAGGCAGGTATCAGAAGATGATATACAGAGAAATATCGAACTTTGGCAAAAAATGTGGTCGGAGAGATGACTGTTGGGATTTCCCCAACAACAGTGTACAGACAACGGTTTGATTCCGTTCTAATGTTTACTTGGTGGGCTTTTCTCAACTTTGATTTGGTGTTTTTTTCCAAACTGCTCTGTATCTAGTCGATTCCCTGCCGGGGATGATCGAAGTATGTATCTCAAGATTATCAAGCTTCTTACCTATGCTTTCGATCTCATCCATTGAGAGTGGCCATGGAGGTCCTTCTGGGTCTTCTTTTGGTTCACCAAGCTTGCCGATACAGACTAGAAATCCAGAATCGGAAACTAGTGGAGCTAGTCGACTGGAAGCTAATTGACCAATTTCCTTTGGAATTGCTTGGATGATGTGGACTTCTAGAACCAAGTCAAATGCCCCCATCCATGAGTCACAAAGTTCGAGTAGATTCGCAACTACCCACTTTATGTTTGATTCATTGTGTATCCTCTTAGCCCAATCAATAGCCGTTTCAGAAATATCGAAAGCGGTTACTTCCCAGCCCAGAGAGCTCAGAAATGCTGCATCTTCTCCTAATCCACACCCTACTACTAGTGCCTTTCCGACTTGCTTATTCTCTCTAGCCCAATCTACAACGAACGGGTGTGGCCCTCTCCAGTCCCAAGGAATCATCGCCCTGTCTCTATTCGAATCCTGGTATAGTTCCTCGAACCATGATAGCGGCTCTTCGGATTGTAGTGCACGATTGAAAATTTTCATCATCTTCTCTCTAGCCTCTTCTATACTATCACCTCGTTTCTTCAGGCTTCGCGAAGCTGTATTTTCATCCATTTTTCGACTACCTCTTTCCTCTCATCAAAATCGTATTGTGACGAATGAGGCATATCTATCACGTGAATCTCGGACATTTCAAACAAGTGCAATTTTATTAATTCAAAGTGATCGGTTCCAAGGACTTCGTCATTTTCTGATTGAATAACTAGTGTGGGTACCTTAGGAATTCCACAATAAGGAAGCTGAGCATTGGCATATCTGATACTTAGATCAGGATGAATTCGCTCGTGTTCTCTTCTAAGGATATGCCTTACCCATGGCTTAGCCATGACCGCCCTACCGGGAAGTAAATTATCGATTATCTTGGGGAAAGATGCCACCGGTGATTCCAGAATAATACCTCTAAGTGATTGATTCCACCATCCAGAAGGATGAGAAGAAAGTCGTATAGTTAGAAGTCCCCCCATGGAATGGCCGTAAATCCAAAGTCTCCTTGGAGTAAACCCGAGGATCTCCGGAGCCGACAAGAGGAGCCCCTCGATATCGGTCAGTACCTTCAGTAGTGTCCAATCTTTTCTTTTCCCTTGGTATCCAAAGCCTCTCTGATCGAGGGAAATGACGTTTATGCCCATATTTTGCAGATGTATGGCTCTTGATTCTCCTTTCGACATACTTGAGTTGTATCCATGGAGATATAGAAGCAGATCTTCACTTTCCTCTTCGGATTCCATGATGTATGCCCTGAGTGTTTCGTTTCCCCAGCCATTGAAATTGAAGGGCGACCATCGGACATCAAGTTGAGAAACCGCATTCGCCTTCTGAGTTACGAATACAGACAGATATACCCTCCAATAAACCAAGAACCAAGCTAAGAATGGAGCTGTGATTCCGATCGAAAGCCAGAATAAACCATACGAAGAAGCCTGAGGGATGAAGAAGAAGGCTAGAAGCTCACAAATAATTACTACAAGAAGGAAGCTAGGGATAGAAGGAGTGGAATTCGATGGAGTCGATTGGTAGGACGAAGAGTTGCCTTTAATCAGATTGGAGTTGTCCATATTCTTCTCGGAGATCAAAGCATCGCCTCTGTGAATTCCATGAGTGGGGCTTGGCCAGATTGGATTTTAGCAGCAAGACCGGTTGTCTCTGGAAATATTTTCGAAAAGAAAAATCGGGCACTAGCCAGCTTGGCGTCATAGAATGTTTCTCCCTTTCTCTTCAGAGAGACTTTAGCCATCTTTGCCCACATGTATGCAAGAAGCACATTCCCGAAGTACCTACAGTAATCAGTTGCTCCAGAGGCTAGGAATAAGGGATTTGCAGCGCCTTGTGAAACCATTAACAAAGTAAGTTGCTGTAATCCCTTGGCTCCTTGATATAACGGTTTGTTGAATTCTGCCATTTCAGGATCTTCCCTATTCTTCTCGATAAATTCGGTTAATGGCCACATAAGGTAGCGCAGGTTTTTTCCGAAATCTTGGGTGATTTTCCTACCTGCTAAATCCAGTGCCTGAATTCCGTTCGTTCCCTCCCAGATTTTGGAAATTCTGACATCACGATAGAATTGTTCAACACCATACTCGGAACAGTATCCTGCACCCCCCATTACCTGCATACAAGTATCTGCTGTCTCACAGCCCAAATCAGTAAAATGAGCCTTAGCGATAGGAGTGAAAAGCGCCACTAATGCCTTCGCTGGTTCTGAGATCTCAGGATCATCGCTATGCATTTGATCAAGCAGAATTCCTGACCACACTGCTAAAGCACGGCAGCCCTCATTGTTCACTTTGGCTTCAAGGAGCATTCGCCGCACATCTGGGTGAACAAGTATATTGTCGGCTGCTTCGTTGGGATCACGAACCCCGCTAAGATCTCGACCTTGTCTCCTATCCTTCACCCAAGAAAGAGCGTTTTGATAGGATATTTCACCCAAGCCAAGACCCATCATTGCGGTGGCTAATCTCTCTCTATTCATCATCTCGAACATCAGCGGCATCCCCTCATGAAGAGGTCCCACCAGCCAACCCACACTTTGGTCGAAATTCATTACGCATGTTGGGCTTGCATGTATGCCCATCTTTTCCTCTGAACCGGAACAGGTGACTCCATTCTCAGTGGAAGCGAGGTCTTCGCTTAGACCGGTCAGCCCGCCTTCTTTCCACTCTGATGGAAGATACTTTGGAACCAAGAATAGTGATATTCCTTTGGTTCCATCGGGGCCACCGGGAACCTTTGCTAATACTAGATGGAGGATATTATCCGTCATATCATGTTCTCCTGCTGTTATGAATATCTTAGTTCCAGAAATTCTGTAAGATCCGTTCTTTTCTGGCTCTGCTCTCGAGGTGATCATTCCCAAATCGGTTCCAGCATGAGGTTCGGTCAAGCACATAGTTCCGCTCCATTTACCGGAAGCAAGATTGTGTGCATAGTAATCGACGATGTCTTGCCTTCCATGCTCGCTCAGAACCTCGTAAACTCCAGTAGATAGAGCTGGGAAAACGCTCAGGGCCATACAAGCAGATGTTCCGTATTCGGACCAAGGAACAGATTGGAAAAATAACGGAGATCCCATTCCCCCATGCTCTAGCTTACAAGCGGTGCCGAACCACCCTTCCTCAACCCCTCTCTGATATGCATCCTTGAATTTGGGAGGCATAGTGATCTTTCCATCCTCAAAAACTAGGCCCTCGCTATCTCCAATTTTGTTTATTGGAAGCCAAACTTCCTGAGTATGGGTTCCCCACCCTTCAATCATCATTGAAAGGGATTCTTTGTCGAAGTCTTCGAAACCTAGACCTTCTATTGAATGGATCGCATCAAAAACCTCGTTGAATAGAAAGTCATACTCTCTATTCGGGGGGTTCCAAACTACCATTATTATCTCCTCAGTTTCTTAGCGGCTTTCCTGTTTGAAGCATGTGCTCCATTCTTTTGATTGTGTCTTCTTGTCTTCCTAGCCTACCTATAGACTCTCTTTCCAAGGTCAATATCTCCTCTTCATCTGTGCTATCCGTTAGATCTACTGCCCCCCCTGATAGGACCTTTGCTAGCTCAGAGGTTACGATTACATCATGGGGTGTGGCACTTCCTGATTTTGCTAAATCGGAAACTGCCATTTCTAGGGCTATTCTCGCTGTTTTTCCTGGGAGATTGAACGTATTGGGTTTAGGCGGGGTGTAACCATGTGACATTGTCAGAGCTTTCATCTTA
>JAYZLO010000044.1:0-5379 GCA_036154175.1 Thermoplasmatota archaeon
ATTTCTGATTTTGGTGTCGATTTCACATGTTATCTTTTCACCAACTGAAAAAATATCCAAATCAGCAACTGGGTGTTTGATCATTTCTCCAGGAAGAACTTCGTGGAAATTTGATGACTGCCCGTCGGAATTTATCATCAAACCACGATCTCCAGGTTGCCCTCCTCCCCGAGGATAGCAATATGTTTCTTCCAAATAAAGGAAGCCCTCGCTTTTTTCCAATATTCTTGTCTCAAATACTTCAGGATTAGTACCAGGGTGGAAATCCATATGCAATTTTCTCTGCATTTGATCACCCGAAAATTTTGATTAGAGACCCGTCAAGAATGGCCTCGGAAAGAAGTTCGCAATCTTCCGTCATAGATCTGTCGCTTTCTAATGAGGAAATTTTATTCCCAACCCATTGCGATATTTTCTTGACACCTAAACCGGGTTCTTCTTGGATTCTACGCAGTGCTTCAGATGAACAGATCAGCTCGTTAGCTAATACCTGAGAAAGTAGTAAAGTGGACTTAAGAGCCCTATAAGCCCCAGTAGCCCCCATTGAAACGTGGTCCTCTTTACCCATACTCACTGGTACGTTACTAGTAGAGGCAGGATTAGCCAGAAGGTGTAATTCAGCGATAACTGCTGCTGCAACATACTGAACTATCATGAGTCCGCTTTCAAGACCCTCTTTTTTAGTAAGGAATGGTTTCTGAGAGCTCCAATTTGGATCTAATATTTGATTGATCCGTCTCTCAGAAATACTAGCAAGCTCATGGCAAGCTATAGCAATATAGTCACTTGCAAGCGAAAGGTTTTGACCATGGAAATTCCCTCCGCTAATTATCTCAGTTTTATCACCATCAGTGAATACCAATGGGTTATCAGTAGCACTATTTATTTCAATCTCTAGAGTCCTTCGAATCTCCCTTAGAAGCTCTATAACTGGCCCATGAACCTGAGGGGAACACCTGAAGGAGTACGCGTCTTGAACCCTATCGCAATCAATATGAGATAACATAATCATTGAGTCCTTGAGAAGCTCGTTAATTCTTGCAGCCGATATTGATTGACCGACCTGTGGTCTGGCCTGATGTATCCTCTTATCGAAGGGTTTGTGGGAACCACTTATGGCTTCTAATGAGCATGCAACTGAAGCGTCTGCTACCAAACAGAGAGTTTCCATATTTAGAACGGTTTTAGTAAGATATGCGCACATCTGACTTGTTCCGTTTATCAGGGAAAGACCTTCTTTTGCTTGTAGTTTGACGGGCCTTAATCCTGCATCTGTGAGTGCAGTCATGCTATCTATTACTGACCATTCGCCGTCGTTAAATCTAGTACATTCCCCCTCTCCAATCAATCCCAAAGCCATGTGGGAGAGGGGAGCCAAATCCCCGGATGCCCCCAATGATCCGATTCTAGGAACGATGGGAGCTATCCTAGAATTGACCATCGAAAGTAGTAGATCGACCAATTCTGGTCTTGCCCCGGAGACGCCTTTGGCTAGCGAGTTTGCTCTAATAACCATCATCAATAGTACTGACTCAGAATCCATTCTTTCTCCGATTCCGCAAGCATGACTTCTAATCAGATTTATTTGTAAGTTTTCTAGTTCGTTTCTTTCGATAACAACCGAAGATAGCGAGCCGAAACCAGTATTTACGCCATATACTATCTGATCTGAAAGAATAACATTCTCTATAGCCTGTCGTGAGATTGTCATTTTTTCTCGTGAAGATGAAGATAGTTTTGCCTTGAATAGGCCCTTGGCAATAGATAATGCTTGTTCTAGAGTAAGCGTCTCTCCGTCAATTGATATCTCCTGCATGGTAATGCGAGTCAAGTCAACCAAATAGAGTCATCGAGAGGATTGGAAAATGTCATCTAGAGTATCGCCATCTACTATATTTGGAAGTGTTACTACCAGTCTTTTATCAGAATCCATAGCACGAGTGATGGTTGAAATCGCGCCGTTATTCCGAGCCCAAGATCTGCGTGCTATCCCGTTGTTTACATCCCAAGAAATCATAGAGTCAATGTTCTTCTGTGATTGTTCGGAGCCGTCAATTACCAGACCAAAGCCCCCGTTTATTACCTCGCCCCAGCCAACCCCTCCACCATTGTGAAGACTGACCCAAGTGGCACCCCTGAATGAGTCGCCAACGAAATTCTGAACGGACATATCCGCGGTAAACATAGAACCATCGTAAATATTTGAAGTCTCTCTGAAAGGACTATCGGTCCCGCCTACGTCATGATGGTCGCGACCAAGAACTATGGGGGAGCTAATAAGGCCACTAGAGATAGCATTATTGAATTCTGTAGCAATGATTTTCCTACCCAGCTCATCTGCATATAGGATTCGAGCTTTGCTACCCACAACTAATTCATGTTTTTCAGCTTCAGAAATCCATTTTATATTGTCAATATATTGTGTTTTGACCTCTTCGGGACATGATGAACATAGTTTCTCTAGTACCTCGATAGCAATTCTATCAGTAGCTCGTAAATCTTCAATTTTGCCAGAGGTACATACCCAACGGAAAGGCCCAAATCCAAAATCGAAGCACATTGGCCCCATTATGTCTTCAACATAAGATGGGTACGTAAATGACCCATCGTCAGACAGAATTTCTGCGCCTGCCCTACTTGATTCGAGAAGGAATGCATTCCCATAGTCCCAAAATTTAGTCCCCCTCTGTGTGAGTTTGTTTATTGCAGATACATGACGTATTAGAGATTCCTGAACTAATTTTTTGAACCTCTTAGGATTATCACGAATTAGAATTAATCCCTCTTCTAGAGTGTATCCCACAGGGATATAACCCCCTAGCCATGGATTATGTAGACTAGTCTGATCACTCATCAAATGTGGAGTAATTTGTCTATCCACCAAGAATTCAAGTAAGTCTACAATGTTCCCTAGATAACCTAGTGAGATCGCCTCACCATTTGATATTGCAACCTCGGCACGATCCGTTAGTTCCTCTAGATCTTCGTACAATTCATTGAGCCAACCCTGGGAATGCCTTTTGAAGGCTGGTTCTGGATCAATTTCGGCGACGATACAAACAGCTCCTGCAATTACAGCTGCTTTGGGTTGGGCGCCCGACATTCCACCTAAACCCGAAGTAACATATAGAATTCCGGATAATCCTTCCTCGGAAGTCCTACCAAGATATTTTCGTGCTGCATTTAGTATTGTAATAGCAGTGCCGTGAACAATTCCTTGGGGACCAATATACATGTAAGATCCAGCTGTCATTTGTCCAAATTGTGATACGCCCAAGGCACTCATTCGTTCGTAGTCGTTTTGAGTAGAGTAATTTGGAATAACCATTCCATTTGTTACTACGGCCATTGGAGAATCTTCGGTAGAAGGAAATAGGCCAAGGGGGTGACCGGAGTAAATTACTAAGGTCTGATCATCAGTCATCTTGGAAAGATAATCCATAGTTATGAGATATTGAGCCCAGTTCTGAAAAACTGCCCCGTTACCCCCGTATGTGATCAACTCATGGGGGTATTGTGCTACACTAGAATCGAGGTTATTTTGGATCATCAGCATAATTGATGCGGCCTTCACACTATTGGAAGGATAGTTTGATATTGGCATTGCCTTAATGGGTTGTTTTGGACGAAATCTATGCATGTAAATATGCCCTAGTTCATCTAGTTCAGAAAGAAATTCGGGACCTAGGATTGGATGCCATTCTTTAGGAAAATATCGAAGAGAGTTTTCAATTGCTAGTCTACGTTCATTTTCATTCAATAACATTGGTCTTATTGGTGCGTGAGGCACGGATTGATCTATTTCGCTCGGCGATGGAAGTGCGCTTGGTATGCCATAAGGAGAGTTGATATTTTGTTTCATTTCCAATTCAGCCTCTCATTTACATTCAGAGTAATTGATTCTCCTAATTTTTTTGAATCCAAGATTACTTGATTTAGTTGAGAAGAAATATTTTCAACATCATCACCTTCAACGAAATCCAAATTAATTTTAACGTTCATTGCCGCTATTTTGACAGATGAAAGACATAATTCGGCGGCTGATGCAAGGTCCGTCAAAGCATTAGAATTGCAAGAGACGCACAATGACTCAAGGCTAGATAGAAGACTAAGCGCACTAAATGCTGTGTCTAAAGGTGCCCTAGCTGCAGCTATCGTAGCTTCTCTGATTGCTGAAGATCTTGCCTTTTTTTCATTGGTTGTATCTTTAGGCATCCTATATGCTGACATAACAGAATCAAACGCTTCGGCATCCAACTTTGCTAGCCATATTGCATTCTCTACTCCATCAATCGAGTCTGAAATAACTTGTTCTGCGACCTCATGCCCATCCATCCACTTCTCCTTTCCGACTGTCAGTCGAGCAACCATTAGTGCAAGTGAGTGAGCATGGGCCAATGAAAGGGCAGCGACCGATCCACCACCGGGCGTTGGGTCCGAAGATCCGATAGAGTTGAGGACCTCAGTGTATCCGCTGTTCAATTAACCACCTTTTCTGAGATAGCCCACTCGATAATACATGAGTTCGGATCAAAATCTTCTAACTCATCTAACATCAAACCGTGAATTGCACTGTCTACCAAAGACAATTCGTCTTTTGGCGATTCATTGTCCGAATAGTAGTGTCCAGCAGATATCATTGCATCGAGCGGAACTAGTCCAACTAACTCTCCTGCGATCACCTCAAGGCCCATCTGGTTTGCTTGTTCTCTTATTGCTTGAGTTACATCATGGAGTCCGGTCTCCTTGAAATCAAGAAGGTTCATCGACACCTGTGCTGTAGAATCGTTATACATCCAACCTGCAGCCTGTAATGATTTGAACAAGCCTGGATTTCTGACAGGCTTGCCTTCGTCATCAAGTATTTTTTCTCCATTTTCGTCCTTGACTAGAGTACCACTAGTCCTGATTATACCTGCTATGTTGTTAGCTTTTGTCTTATCATCTGTATCCAAGTTCACATTGAATGCTATCAATATCGATCTTGCTCCAGTAACGGTTGCACCTAACCTCGGATTGAATTCATTGGGACCAAAGTCAGGAGCCCATTGGGGGGATGAGAGCTTATGTTCTAGACCCTCATACTCTCCTCTGCGAATATTGGGGAGTCGGATTCTCTCCGAAGTTTTTGCTGCCTCTGCATAAAGGTATACAGGTAAATCTAATTCCTTTGAAACTGCTTCGCCGTACCTCTCAGATAGGTTGACACATTCGTCCATAGTTACTCCATTGATTGGTATAAAAGGGACCACATCAATTGCACCCATTCTTGCATGTTCGCCTTTGTGGTTTCTCATGTCAATTAGCTCTGCTGCGATAATTGTACATTCAATCACCACAAGGAGAACTTCTTCAGGGTCGCCAACCATTGTCACTACG
>JAYZLO010000045.1:0-5134 GCA_036154175.1 Thermoplasmatota archaeon
GCATCCGAGGACTCATCCAAACTCACTCAGTCAAAACACGTGGTCAGAGCGCGGGCAATCGCAAAACCATTGGAGCAGCAAGTGGCTGATAGGTACCTGGAAAGGCAATCAGAGTACTCTATGCTGGTCAACGATGGTACCAGGGTGGGCAGAGTCAACGGACTAGCGGTCCTCGGGGCGGACACCGGGCTATCCGATTACTCCGGAGTGGTACTGCCGGTAGAGGCAATGGTCACTCCCACTCAGGGCAGGTCGGGACAGGTAATCGCAACAGGAGGGCTATCGGACCTAGCCAAGGACAGCGTGACCAACATCAGTGCCGTCGTAAAGAAGCTAACTGGTAAGGACATAAGGGACTTCGACCTGCACGTCCAGTTCCCCGGAACTCACAATGTGGATGGGGACAGCGCCTCAATAACCATGGCAACTGCCATCATCAGCGCGTTTGAGGGGGTGCCGATCGACCAAAACCTAGCAATGACAGGTTCGCTGACAGTCCGTGGTGAAGTTCTTCCCATCGGAGGGGTCTCAGCCAAGATAGAGGCGGCTGCCAAATCAGGAATCAAGCGAGTAGTAATCCCTAGGGCCAACATGAATGACGTCCTAATCGACGAAAAGTACGAGTCCCAAGTTGAGATACTAGCGGTCGACTCCCTCGATGAGGTGCTAGAGTACGCACTGGTCGGCAAGGAAGAGAAGGTAACCCTGGTCGAGAGGCTCGCTCAAGTTATCGACACGATATCCACTGGCACAGACACTCAACCATCGGCATGAGCCACTACCAATCTTTCAAGTGCTATTCACCACAGCACGCTAGGTAGAATGGCCATCGACAAACGCTCCTCCATGGGGATCCTCTTCCTCGTCGTCCTGGTTGATATGCTGGGACTGACCCTGGTCATACCCTTCCTGACATACTTCGTTCAGGACCTCGCATCTGCAGGCGGGATAGTGGATAGGGGGGAGCGCGACTTCTGGGTCGGCATCGTAATTGCGACCTACTCACTAGCCCAATTCATCTCAACACCGATTCTCGGGGCGATATCCGACCGCTTCGGGAGAAGGCCGGTATTGATGTTCGGTTTGGCTGCAAACTCGATCTTCTTCATTGTCTTCGGTCTGTCTGGTAGCCTAGCAATGGCGTTAATCGCACGATTCTTGGCAGGTGCTGGCAATGGTAACATCGCAGTCGCAAAGGCATACATCGGCGACATAAGCAAGGATGATCAGGTTGCGAGCAGGATGGGGATGCTTGGGGTGGCATTCGGTCTCGGATTCATGGTGGGGCCATTTATCGGCGGCATACTCTCAGATCCTGCCACAGGATTCGGAGGGCCCTTCGATAGCCAGTTCTGGTCCGACTACCCATATCTCCTACCTTGCATATTCTCAAGCGCTATGTCGACTATAGCGCTAATTCTCGCCATCTTCAAGCTACCTGAAAGCCTTCCAAAGGAGATGCGATCCAAATCAAGGAAGTCACCGCTATCACAGCTGGGAGAGACATTTTCCGCAATAACATCCGTGGTACGAATTCCCACCATTTCGTCATTAGTCAATGTGAACTTCCTGTTCCTCATCGGATTCACCATGATGCACGGGACGTTCATACTCTTCACCTCCATGGATATCGAAAGCGGTGGCCTAGGTTGGAGCGAGAGGGAAAATGGCTGGGTTTTCGCCTTCATAGGGCTAATGGGAGTCATCGTCCAGGGTGGACTGATAAGGCCCCTCACTCGTAGATTTAGCCTCAGAGGGATGATGCTAGCCGGCACTGCGCTAACCGGAATCGGAATCTCAAGCATCCCATATGCTTCGGCTGACATGTCAATGCTGATTTTCTGGTCATTCTGCGCATCATTCGCCATTGGCAATGGAATATACTCCCCCACCCAAAGCTCACTCCTAACATTCGCCTCCAAGGACGGGGGTTACGAACTCGGTACGATAATGGGTGCCCAGGAGGGACTTGGGGCACTTGCCCGTATCCTAGGGCCATTACTATCGGCATACATATGGTCAAATACGGTCGAGGGAGAAGGGCTTTGGTCATACCATACTTGTTTCAGAGTCTCCGGACTATTCTTCTTAGTAGCACTTTTACTCCAGCTACGACTACGAGGACTACAGGCTGTTAAGCCCGATCCCAGGAGTCTCTAGAATGTCAGTTCCAGCAGTAGTAGCCCACGGTGGCGCCGGGCCCGGGCCAGAGAGACTAGCAAACGTCGAGAGGGCGGTAGCCATCGCAGCGGGAGTCCTAAGTACGGGAGGGTCTGCAGTTGAGGCTGCGGTAGAGGCCTGTGTCGTACTAGAGGATGATCCAGTCTTCAACGCAGGCACCGGCTCGGTGTTCAGGACTGACGGCTCCATATCGCTGGATGCCTCAATCCAGACTTCAGACGGCAGGATTGGTTTTGTTATCGGGATGGGGGAAACTCCCAATCCCATAAGGGTGGCAGCTAGCCTACTGGACGAGGACATAAACGGCCTAAGTGGTGACGGAGCTCGTTCCTACGCCGATAAGAAGGGGCACAAAAGATCCCCTGTCCAAGGTAGGAAAAATTTCGATGGAGCTACAGACACCGTGGGGGTCTTGGCCAGAGATAGGGACGGAATAATAGTCTGCGCAACGAGTACAGGTGGTTGCAGCGACATGCCTCCGGGAAGAGTGGGGGACGTTCCTTTGCCCGGAAGTGGATTCTGGGTCCATGAAGGAGTGGGAGTAGGTGCCACGGGAATAGGTGAGGCGATCACTCGCGGCCTCCTCAGCTTCAAGGTCGCAGATCTCATCTCCAGAGGGGGAGAGATCGAGAAATCCATGATGAAAGCTCTGGATGAGTCGATAGAGGAAGGGGCTGAGGTGGGGATAATAGCCCTCTCCTCAGAAGGCACCGGCCATGGAATATCAAACAGCGAGAATATGCCCTGGGCGTCTTGGATAGCTAGGAAGTGAAAAGCTTTCTTTGGGATGCGCTTAAGGGCGACTCTCCTCTGGAAGGTTCGGAGATGATTGCTTGTCAGATTTGGATTCGCGAATCAAACAGATAGCCCAAGTACTCACACAACTAGACGACAACCAGGTTCCCAGGAACATCAGATCCGCAGCAAAAGAATCTGTAGACAAGTGGCTCCTTAATGGTGACAAGGATATGGATGTCAGACTCGGGATGACTGCATCCATACTAGATGAGATATTCAACGACCCCAACCTGCCAGGCCACTATGGGCCATTATGCCTCCAGATCCAGGCGGCCTTGGAGGAGATGCTGAATGAAGTCAGTCGCTCCTAGGGTTGAATAGAAAAAACCCGTCAGGACCAATGATTCGGATGGGCCAGTGGATCAATCTATCTTATGCGAACGTAGCAACGACTTCCCCCGAGGCCCATAGGGTAGCTTCGGAATGGGCCGATTCTCTGGCTAGAGGAGGAGCGGCGGAATTCGACGGCGAGGCGGAGAAGAATGGGATGATGCCTCTTCGGGAAGCTTCGTCAAAACTACTCTCCTGCGAGGTCAGGGACGTCTGCGTCGGATCGAGCGCCACGGAACTAATGTGCTCAATTGCATGGGCGGTCCCTCCCGTATCCGGATCAAACATCGTCTCCACCAGGTCATCATTCCCCTCCACGGTATACCCGTGGTCCAGAGTGGCCACAGAGAGCGGCGCGGAGGTAAGGCTCGCCGATCACGATGAGAACCTCTACACCAACCCGGATGACGTACTCGCGATGATAGATGAGGACACCTCCATAGTTGCACTATCCCACGTGGAGTTCTCGAATGGCCAGAGGTATGACCTGCAACGCTTCTCAGACGCAGCCCACTCGGTCGGGGCGATATTCGTCGTTGATGCAACCCAGTCCATGGGCATGGTCCCCATAGATGCATACTCCACCGGGGCGGACGCAATAGTCTCCTCCGGATACAAGTGGCTAAGAGGCACTTATGGAGCTGCAGTGGGGTACTTCTCCCCCAATATCATCTCAGAGTTGAACCCGGGACTAGTCGGTTTCAGGAGCAACTCGGACATATGGGACCTGAGGGCGGACAGACTCGAACTTCCGGGAGATGCAAGCAGATTCGAGTACACTACAATTCATTTTGGAGCGGCACAGGGGCTCGCGGCAGCAATAGTCGAGTTGAATGAAATGGGCATAGACAACGTGTGGAGGCATGACTTGGAACTAGCCACACATCTAATCAGTGGGGTGGAAGAATTGGACAGCGAGGTCATCTCCCCCCAAACCGAGGCCGAGAGGAGCGCGATAGTCAGCCTCCGGATGCCGGAAGGGGAAAGTAGCGAGGAAGTAGCTCACAGGCTCCAATCAGATTTCTCAATCCTAGTAACAAGCCGATCAGGGATGCTGAGAATTTCCCCGCACATAGATAACGACCTGCAGGATATAGAATCCCTTCTTTCGGCCCTGAGTGAGATCCTTCAGATATAGGGATTTATGATCACGCCAGCTATTGCGAACATGATCAATGCGATACCCCTGTCTATAACTCTCCAAGCCTCGGGCTTGTTGAGCACCTTTGACATCCTCTTCGCCCCATAGCCTAGTGTGAAGAAGAATAGGAAGGATGCCGAAGTCGCCCCGAGGCCGAAAGCAACTTTCTCATCCCCCGAGAAGTCCATCGATGCACCACCGATCAGGAGAAGGGTGTCAAAGTAAACATGAGGATTCAGGAATGTTATTGCGAGAGCTGTTCCGATAGCCGAGGAAAGCGAGCCTTCAGCTGCCCCATCTAGAGAAATCCCCTCAGGGTTAATAGATGATTTAACCCTTAAAATTCCATAGCCAATTAGGAATGCACATGCACATGCAGCAATCACTGGTTTCGCCGATTCGAAATTTGATACGAATGATCCAACTCCCAAGATTCCGATTGCGATCAATCCTGCATCCGCCAAAGAGCAGACAAGACAAACAGAGAACACATGGGACCTCCTTAGCCCCTGTCTCATCACGAATGCATTCTGGGGGCCGATTGCTAGAATCAGGCCCAAGCTGAGTGCGAAACCCTCGAGTCCGGCAGACTCGACTCCCATGCTCATGTCTTCCTGCGTTCTGCAGCCTTTTTCCTCAATCCTGTGTAACCGCACTTCCTGCAGTTTCTGGGAGGCTTGATCC
>JAYZLO010000046.1:0-16096 GCA_036154175.1 Thermoplasmatota archaeon
GCCACTGTGGCTTAGAGGTATAGCGTCGCCTTGGTAAGGCGAAGGTCGGGGGTTCAATTCCCCCCAGTGGCTCCATCTACGAATCATATTTTCTGAGATTATTGTAGATTGGTTCATAACTGAACAAAGTCCCAATATGAGCATGCCTAGCGAACGTGCAAGACTAGCGACCGTGCTATCACTACTAATGTTGGCAGCCCCAATGACCTCTGCAGGGGTTTCAAATTGGTCCGGGCCATCAATCGTAAACAGTGAAGGAAGCCCTACTGTGATCAATGGTTTTACGGTTCCAACTAACTCTACTGTTATGGATGGCTGGATCCATGTTACGAACTCACCATTTTCCTCGTCTTCCGATACAGGAATTTCTTGGGATGAAGATAATTTCGGGCTAGGAAACCTCGTAGGCATAGAGATGAACGATGAAGGTAAACTAGTGCTCAAGGACGACGGGTCGAGATCAAACGTTAGCACGTTTGATGTTGGGGATATAGAGGTTACACTAAATCCATCATACACATACTCTCCAGGTTGGAAGAGAGTCTACGATAAGGGCTCTTCATCAACCTTGGCAGGCTGTGGGGGTTCTCAAGGAACATACATCAGTCACGGGCTTGACAGCGATTTCGATGGCTTCTTAGACATTGAAGAGTCATTGGAGGTATTGCTATTCTGCGAGACATTCGCCAACGATGATGTGGTTACTTCTCTTACTATTGATGATTCTGGAGAAGGATACGTTGCTGGAACCCTATCTGCTACCGGTGGTGGAGGCTCAGGTTTCTCAGGAACATATTCTGTTAGTTCAGGTATTGAAAGTCTCACAATCAACAGTGGAGGGGTGAATTATGACACGGAGGATCAGGTAGTAATCCAATGTCAGTGTGACGGTTCAGGAGCAGCAGCTTCGATAGGATCTGTAGATGAGAATGGATCTATCACATCGATGAACATTGACGATCCGGGATCGGGCTACCAATCAACAGATAGCATTGACGTGAGTATTTTCACTGGGAATGGTTCTGGAGCCTCGATTTCTGCAAACGTTTTCGCTACTGGGGAGATACACTCAGTTACCGTTTCAAGTGGGGGTCAGAACTACACCTCACCTCCGACTATCGTAATTAGTGACACGAATGGTAGTGATGGGAATATATCCGCATTACTCGGTGCGCGATATGAGTACGAGGTGGACGTTTCATCTGAACCGTCCGGAGGAAATTGTCAATATTCTGGTTTCAAGATTGAATCAGGACTCGACATCAATGACAATAGGAATTTGGAATCAGATGAGATAATGAACACCTCATACATTTGTCACGGACTCAAACTTTGGCGTGCTACCACCTTCTTAGATCTCAATGGCAGCGTATTTGGAGAGGAGCAGAATCTCACTCACGGAGTAGTACCTTCTTCGGCAACAGAGGGCCTTGTTTCAGCAGGCACAATGCCCGGAGAGCCGGTTCCAGCTGGAACCACGGGATACCTACTCCTTCCGGCCCAAAATGTCCCAAAGCCGCAGTACATTAGCGATTACTACCTCACCTTCGATCACTGGTATCACCTAGATAGCACTGCATCAGGTGGGGGGGATGGAACTTGGGTGGAGTTTCGGTTGAAAACTGACAATGTATGGGGGAACTGGACATACGCTCAGCCCCAAGGTGGGTATCCGAGTACGATGTCCACAGACGCTCCAGTACCTAACGGCGCACCATCACCAGTACCAGTATTCGCTTCAGAACTACATAGTGGTTGGGTAAAAAGCAATTTTTCTCTTTCTTCCCTTGACGGTGTTATGGATGCCGACAAGATTCAATTTAGAATGCAAATATGGACTGACCCAAATGCATCCGTGGAAAGGCCCGGATGGTTTTTGGACAATATCAAGATAATCAATGAAGGAGTTGACTTGGATGTATGGCACCACGGATGTATTTCTGTCACACCCCCTACTTGCGAGTACAGTGCAGATGCAAATGGTGCACTTGAAAGAATCATTGACCTCAGTGGAACAAACTCTACTTCGAAGATCGAAATTAATGCAGAATGGGATCTTCAAGGTTCCTCTAGCGATAATGCATGTGTGGAATTATCTCTAAACGGGAACACATGGGCAGATATCTCGTCTAGTACTAGCAGCACTACTTCCCTTTGCTCTTCTAGATCCGGAGCAATACCTGGACAAAATGGCTATACTGCAGACAATGGCCAGACTTATGGGGACCAATCCGGGGATTTCAGACTGGTATCGTTTGACATTCCAGCAGGATTCCAGAATCAACCAAGTGTCCACATCAGGTTGGTAGTGAATACTGACGATTCAGTAGGTTATGGGGGGTCCTATCCACCAGACTCCAGAGAGGGCTTCACGGTCTCCCACATCAGAGTAGTTGACTTCAATGACACAACCCTACTATTGGATGATTTTGGATCCTCCTCATCAATGTCTCATTATGGGATTCCAGATTCTAATGGAAATCCAGCAACGGATGACTGGACTCATGGTTTGGTCGAGAAGGGGGACCAAGAGGTGAAAATGGGCTTTGAAGATTCATCTGCGAATTCTCCGAGTATTTCCGATGCCCCCGGATGGTCGAGATCCACCTCTGGTGGGTGCGACAATGACAAGTGTAGATTCACATTGAATAAAGTATCAACAAACTCTGGTCCTCCTTTGGTCTCTTCATTCCCGTACGCATACGGAGTAGGCTTCTCAGGAAATTATGAGGATGGGATAGACGAGGCCAGACTGGTCTCACCCACATATTCGATACCAATGAATGGGACTTCTTTCCTGACCTTCGACCACTGGTCTTGCTCGGAGGCTGGTTGGGATGGCGGGGCCGTCTTCATCAAAGTCAATGGCGGTTCATGGCAATACTTCGATCCGGGATGGTATTCTGGCACCGCATCCACATTCGCAGGACACAATTTGCAGGGCCTTGGAATATTCACCCAGGACCATTGTACCGGTGGCTCCGGATCTTGGACATCTACGAGTGAGATGACGACTCTAAGGGCTAATTTGGATTCTTACAAGGGGGATAATGTCAGTTTCAAATTCGCATTCGGATCTGATGGATTCATCAACCTTGCAGGTTGGTTCATCGACAATGCTGGGGTGAGGGTTTCTAATTTCGGCATCCCGGGAGAATGGATCAGCCCTTCATTCAGTCTTGATAATGATAGAAGATTCAATCTAGGTTTTGTCGATATAGAAGGTTATGCTGGCCCAGATGGCTGGATATCGGGTTCATTGGTGGAGGCCAACACTGGAACCTTGATTCCAGGATATTCCAACATCTCATTCCCATTCTCGCTGGCTGGAATAGATGCTGAGGCTTATCCTAATCTCCGTCTGAAGGTCCACATGGGTGCCAGCAACCCCGAACAGTCTCCCAGCTTGACAAAGGTCCATATCGGCGGCAAGCGGATTCTCAATGCCGATACTGGCCAAAACGGTTGGGATTTTAGCGCTGGAGTAGAGGTTGTAGACGGTCTCTTGAATGCTACTGCCATTACGGGGACAATAACCTCAGATTTCGTTAATTCTCCACGACCGATTAAGAGTGTTACAATCCAGGGGAACGTCTCAAGTACTGTTTCAGTGACAGTTTTTGACTCTATAGGTAACTCTCTCGGCACCGCCTCAAAGGGAGGGACCATCCAGTTCGCCGATCAGCAGCCGGGATTCTCGGTTTCGGTAAATCTTCCAACTAATGGGTGGATAGACGTCCTACGTATTTCTTCCACCTTTTCAGATCCTGCTCACAACCCGACAATAGATATCCTCGCAGATGGCTCTAATGAGTGGGAGTTCCCAAGCAGCGACTCTACAGGAATAGCCTATGGGCATCTAGGATGGCAGTCATGGATATCTCTTTCCGACACCTATTCTAGAAGTGTAACTTTGGACCTAGATGGAGCTAACTCAGAATCAGTCTCTGTTTTCATCCCTGAAATAGCCTCGGTTACTTCTGGTTTTGTCAGCGTCACTCCCGATATTTTAGGATTCAAGGCCCCCGTCACAGTAGAGATAGCCGGATCATCAATTTCAGGAGGTATTGGAGATGCTCCCTTCATCAGCTCACTGAGTCAAGCCCAGCTATCTGCTATAGGATTAATTGGCGCAACACATTACGATTCCGAAAATAGTAGAAATTGGCGGGAAATCTCCTTATCGTTTTCGTCTTCCATAAATCAGCAGATTACAATCTCTAGTATCGGCATGGGTTATATTTTCTTCGAGAATGTTTCAGGATTAGGTCCCTCCCTGGGTACATATCTTGGCAATATCCCAGAAGAAGATTCCAGTGACGAGACGGACATCCCAATTAGCGTGCTCTCGGACTATGGTGCAATTTCTGTAGATGGCGCTATAGAATACGATTTCCTTTTCGTTAACAGAGATTTTTCAGTTCCAAACACATTTTATCCAGATGGCAATGAAATTGAAATTATCACAAGTCATCACCACCTTTTCGACAATTCTCTAATTTCTGACATCACTCTGGAGGGCTTGTCTTCTGATGGTACGGTTATTGGTTTCAAGGCAGTAAACAGTCAAGATGGACAATGGGGGGAGTCTTCCGATCAAGTCACAATTCTACAGACTGACGGTCAACCACAAATCAAGTTAGAAACCTCCTCTAGCTACATTACTCAAAGCATCCATAGTGATGGATTCACAGATATCGAAGTTCACTGGATTTTCACAGTGGATTGGAATTGGGATGATGTTGACTTCATTGATTGGACTGCTAGAGCCAATGATGCTGATGGAGACACTATTTGGCCTTCGACCGCTCAAAGTGGAAGCTCTGGAGAGAACGCAGTGGAGAATGACCTCCAAATTGACAACTTCGAGATTAGAGACGAATTTGGTAGAGTAATTTCCAACACATTCGACACTCTGTTCTATCCATTCCATATTCTTGATGGCGGTGATCTGAACATCACCGGCTCGGTCCGATTCCAAGACACTGATGACAGGAGGCCGCAGCCTAGCGACTTTTCTGTAGCATTAGATCTCTCGGGCTCCGTCTACCCTCTCCAATCAGGGGCTGACGGCTCATTTTTCGGAACGGTCTCTTCACCATCCGGAGTTAGTGAGATGGCATTGTCCCCAATAATGACGAGAGTAGGCCCCTCTAGCTCTACGAATGGCGCTCAAGACACCACGGGCGTTTCGCAGACTGTAATAGTCGAGATCGATAACAACCCGCCAGTAGCAGGGCCAATGCAAGTCCAGACGCCGATAGGTTTGCAGCCAGTAGATGGGATGGTAGTGTCGCCAACTGTGTTCTCCCCCTACATCACGATCAGCGAGCAAGAAGCCAGGGGTGATTTACTCACTCTGAAATATTGGAGGGAAGGTATCGACGATGATAACTCCAATGGAATTGCAGAGGAGGAAGAGTACCTGAGCCAGCAAAGTGTTCTGAGCCAAGGTCTTACTGGAGAGGAACAGGTACAATTCATCGGTATCGATGTTTCTTCAATGGACAATGAACAAATTCATCTTTATGTCGAAGGAACCGATTGGTCAGGATTATCCTACCAACAAGGTGGAACAGGCGGTGGCCCGGGCGCATCAAATTCTTGGGCATCTGTAGTCATAGCAGAGGATGTAATGGTTGAATTCGCCGGTGCTGGACTAGGAGCTGGTTCAGGAGGTAGTTCCACTTTCTCCTTGGACAGGCTGACTCAAGATAGTATAGACTATTACTTGGTCCCTGGAAAGGAGCATACATTCAAAGTTAGGCTCGACGAGCCGAATGGCTTTCGCACTATCGATAATATAACTGTCTATCTTTGTGGTTACGGTAGTGAATTCGGAGTCATCTCATATGATCCATATACCGAAGATCTTTGGAGCCCAGATAATAGCATGCTCAATCCAATAAGCTCTAGCACCGAGCTAATCACCTCTACCGTAACGGAGTTGAGCGTCAGGTTCTCTCTATCTTGGGAAATGCCATTTTCTGACGAAGATTTCGACTGTAAGCCTAGAGTATTGGTCGAAGACGGCTTGGATCAGATAGAATCAGAGGTCCTAAGCTCCCTTTCATGGAGGCTGGATAATAAGATAGTCGCCATTCCCGATACTGCTGCAGACCTCACTGAGCCGATAATACCCTCTTCAGGGGTATCTCTGTATTTGGGGCAGGGAGACGAATTCTCTTTGAGCGGTGCAATTTTCCACGTCGGCTCTGGAGTTAGGATGATTGACATCAATGATGACCTCGCAGTCATCCTCTCTATGACATATGGGACGGGCATCTATGAATCAGCCTCAACTGTCTCTTCAGATGGAAACTTCACAGTCCAGCTAACCCTTCCGAACTTCCAGCCTATAGACCCGCTTACACCTTTAACCACTTCTTTGTTGAACACTCCTGGGTGGTCTCAGTCCGTTCCGAATTCAGAAGCTTCTGCAACTGTGGATTCTAACCCTCCAACAGCGCTTTTCAACCTGGTGGAGTACCCTGAATCTTCACTAACGGTATTGGAGACAAACGACATGAAAGACGTTCTTGTGACTATCACAATTATGGAGGAAATAGGGATGAACCTGGGTCCACTTCACGTCTCTTGGGTCTTCGAAAGGAATGGTCAACCAGTCATAGGCACTGAGAGTAGTGGCGAGCTACCTTGGCTCTCAAGTAACCAAGGAGCCCACGTATACCAAGGTGAGATAGACTTCAGACCCGAACTAGAATTCAACATAGAGGAGGGGGACAGAGTCTCGTTCTGGATCACGTCAACAGACAAGGCAGGCAACGAAGTAGCAGGACTTGGCGGGCCAACCTTGCCAAGGACTCCCACCATCAGGATCGTCGAGTTCTTGGGGCAGCATACAAGGGAAGTGGTAACTCCTACCAAGAACCCCTTGGTTGGCGACACAATCACTATAGTTACCTATTGGGAGAACCCTGGAAAGGACGAAGGGGTAATTTCTGTGGGACTTTACGAGCAAAAAATAGATGGAACATGGCAACCATCAATTTCGACCCTTCTGTATGGGCCAGTCGAATTGTACATGGCTCCTGGAAGCTCTAGTGTTACGGCAGAGTTTGAATACCAAACTTGGCAGGAAGGGCAACCACTGCTAGTTTTAGTGGTCGATGATGACTTTGCAAATGAAAATTATAAGAATGCTGAGATTAGTGGTATAGAGGTTGGTCCGATTTCCGGGTCTGGAGATTCAGACGATGGAATGATGATGCTAGTAGCAGCCCTTGGTTTGCTAATTTCAATGATGGGAGTGGCATTTTACTACATGCGAAGGGCAGCCGGGGAAGATGACTACTACGACGAGGAGTATGAAGATGAAGACTATGAAGATGAGGATTACAACGAAGAATACTATTAGTAGATTGCTGGAATTTATGATAAATCGCAATAAACCGCATCATCATCGTTTTTACAACTTACTTGTTTATAGGCTTCAGAAAAACTCGCTGCCCGAGGAAGAGATTCCTCTGGTGGGATGCGATAGTGACTGAATTTACTGGTAGTATGGATGATCTAAGAGGCGAAATGGAAGAGCTGAGGGCGTTAGTTAATACGCTCCTCACGATAATAATGGAGGAGGCGGATGGGGTCCATTCTGGAACCGCTCAACCGCAAACACCCCTCCCAAAATCCGGCTACTCAATGTAGCAAAGGGCCAATAGAACAAAACCCCACTACTAGGAATAATCTATCCTCTTAACCCCCATAGTTCAAGAGAAGGGCCTATTTCGGACTGACATGGCATTGGGTGAAATGACTACTGAAAAATGGTTACTAGGAGGCGCGGCAGTAGCAACTATTGCATTTCTTGCTGTAGCCGTCCTTCAACCCAGTCTATTCGATGCTGAACCCGACTGGGGCGTATCTGAAGGTTGCATCGGTGGCCAAACTTCCCATACTGCTGGAGAAGACATAGGAATAAAATTTCACTATCATCCCAATCTCAAGGTAATAGTTGACGGCCAGCAATTGTCCATAGACCCAAACACCGGGATTGATCAGATGGGATGCAGAGATGGGATGCGATGGGTCCATGTACACTCCTCCTCAGATACCGGATTCACAACTCTACATATCGAGACCCCATCAAAAATGAATGTCCCACTTGGTGCCTTTTTCGAGATATGGGAGAGAGAGGGGGGGCCTGCCTTAACCGACGACAGAGAATTCGATATCAATCGCAATGGCATACCTGATTGGGATGAGTTCGTGATTAGTATGAAAGTAGATGGAGAAACGAATGAAAAATTCGAGGAATATATTATGGAAGACTACGATAATATAGAGCTGATATTTACTAGCAAGTAATTGCCAATTTAACAAACCCCAGTAGAAGATGCCATTACCTTGTTCACCTTGGCGGTAAACAAGGTCATGCGAAGTTTAAGGAGGAGATTAGACGATGTGGGGTGGACCAAGAGGGTTATGTTCTACGAATTTCTGAGGTTCAATATCGCTGGAACGTTCAATTTCTTCTTTGCTTTGCTCCTCTATGAATTCCTATATTGGTTCGATCTCTGGCCAGCCCATACAGCAGTAGCCGCTTGGGCGGTATCAAGTGCGATAGGAAACGTGGAAGCCCACTTTATGCATTACAGATTTACTTTCAAATCTACATTTTCCTACTTTGTAAGTCTGAATAGAGCCTTTTGGACCTATTCTGCTCAGCTAGTCGTGACAACATCAGCGCATTACTTGATGGTAGAAGTGCTTCTCTTGCATCACAGAATTTCTTGGTTAGTGAATACCTGCGTTTTTGGTTTCATAAACTTTCTACTGATTAGATGGATCGCTTTTCCCCCAGAGTTGGATAAAAAATATATCGATAATATGGGAGGCAATTCAACTTGAAAATGGAATCTAAAAATAGGATTCTTATCCTTTGATTACGATCAGAGGCTTTAGTCGAGCAACAGGCCTTGCTAATCCCGCTCTTTTCGTTAGTTGGATAACATCATCTACATCTTTGTAGGCATCGGGAGCTTCTTCAGAGAGGTATTTCTCATGGGTCTCGTATATCGCTATCCCTCTTTTCTCTAGCTCACTCTTCACTAGTTTACCATCAATTTTATGTCTGGCTTCAGTTCTTGACATTGCTCTGCCTGCGCCATGGCAAGATGATCCAAAAGCTTGATTGTAACCTTTCTCTGGGCCTGCCATAACATAGGAAGATGTGCCCATATCTCCTGGTACGAGTACTGGCTGACCAATTCCCGAAAAACCACTAGTCAACTCGGGATTATCCCCTCCGAATGCTCTTGTTGCGCCCTTCCGATGAATGCAGCAAGAGCATGATACTCCATGAACAGTATGATCCTCAACTCTCGCGATATTATGGCATACATCGTAAATAACATCTATGTCTACTTCCGATCTCATGTGGGCCTTCAGAGCTTCCCTAAGCCTCTGAGTGGCAGTACTTCGGTTAGCAAATGCAAAATTTCCAGCTGCGCTCATTGCTTCGTAGTATGATTGACCTTGTTTGGAGAAGAAGGGTGCAGAGGCAAGTTGAATATCGGGAACAGAAATATTCCACTTTTTAGATCTCCACTCCCCTTCTGTTTTCCTGAACTCTTTCTCCAGACTCTTCACATGCTCAGAACAAACCTGATACCCTAGGCCCCTAGAACCAGTATGGATCATCGCCGTCAGTCGACCCTCTTCTAAACCAAAACATTTTGCTGCCTTACTATCGATGATTTCATCGACAGCCTGAATTTCAAGAAAGTGATTACCTCTTCCTATAGATCCTAAGGATGACAACCCTCTCCTTTTAGCTACCTCCGAAATACTACTTGAGTCAGTCTCCAGTAGACCATTCATTTCAATTCTATCAAGGTCTTCGAAATGGCCTAGCCCAAGCTCAGCTGCTGCCTTAGCACCCTCTGAGAGTACATCGTCTAGCTCAATGTCACTTAATGAAACTCCACCTTTTCCCGAATCACCCGAGGGGATCCGACTCTTCAGTCGATTCCCGAATTCCTTGCTACCACTTCCAGATTTTTTCCTTATTAGCGGCTCAATATCTTCTAATCCCATGTCAATTGAGCATAGCCTAACCCCACAGTTGATGTCGAAACCGACTCCCGCTGGAGAGATTACGCCCCCGTTATCGATATCCGTTGCCACTACGCCTCCTATCGGGAACCCATACCCTTGATGGAAGTCGGCCATGGCCCATGCATCACCCACTGCGCCCGGAAGAGATGCTGTATTGGCCAGTTGCTCAAGTGAACGATCGCTACTTTTCTTCAAGTGCTGGCTGTCCGAAACCAATAATGCATCAACTTTCATACTCTTTCTTTTTTTTATTCTCATCAAGGAGTCTCCTTCTGGCTCTAGGAACTCCTTCCAGTCCGGCATCAAATGTTTCTCGGAAACCTACTCCTTTCAAATCACCGGGATAAAATTGCGCATTGACTTCAAGACCGAACCTCTGATGGGATGGTCGAGGGGTATCGTGACTTTCGGGGAAATAGACATACCTTTCTGGGAAGATTCAGGTCACCAATGTAGAATTTGTTCTGTGACTGGGTCTAGATTCTGGACTAGAGACCCATTGAGGACTACCTGTGGGGATAGTACTGAAGACTCATACACATTCATTGGAAATCCACTAATCAAGGGATTCTCGATGAGGGGGAAGTCCCTGAAGGACGAGATGAGGGAGCAATTTCTTTCGTTTTTTGATAAAAAGGGCCACTCTAGGATAGAACCTTACCCAGTAGTAGCCAGGTGGAGGGACGATATACACCTAACAATCGCAAGCATAGCTGATTTCCAACCGCATGTGACATCTGGTTTGGTACCCCCGCCCGCAAATCCTTTAGGAATCAGCCAACCATGTATCAGGCTCACAGATGTAGCAGCAGTTGGAAGATCAGGGAGGCACTTGTCCACCTTTGAGATGATGGCACACCATGCTTTCAATAAGCCAAAGGAAAATGATGTCGTTTACTGGATCGATCGGTGTGTTAGATACTGTGACGAAATGTTGGTAGAAACTTTCGGAATTGAGCCAATGGAATTGACTTATGTCGAGAATCCATGGTCTGGTGGGGGTAATGCCGGACCAGCATTAGAGGTCATTGTCGGCGGCTTGGAACTCGCAACTCTTGTATTTATGAATCTCGAGGAAAATGAAGATGGAGATATTGAGATTAAGGGCCTAAAATACAGAGAAATGGACTTACAGATTATAGATACCGGGTACGGACTTGAGAGATTCTGCTGGGCAGCAGCAGGAACTCCAACAATCTACGAAGCAATCTATCCCGAATCAGTAGAATGGCTGAAGAAATTAGCCGGTATCGAAGATATCATTTCATCTCTAGGAGGCTCATTAGACACCGATTTACTCTTCGGGGAACTATCTAGATTAGCTGGAATATTAAATATAGACGTCGGTACAGATGTTGAGTCTCTTTACATAAAATTATCCGAAAGACTTGGTGAATCCGGACTCAAAATTACAGTTGACGAACTTAAGCAGATTACAGAGCCTCTTTCTAGTATTTACGCAATTCCAGATCATATGCATGCGATTTGCAATATGTTAGGGGATGGTTTAGTTCCAAGTAATTCAAAGGCCGGTTACCTAGTTCGAATGCTCTCTAGAAGAGTTTGCAGGATGAAAGATGATCTAGGTCTGGAGTTGGGGCTATCTGATCTAGGTATGCATCACATAGTCACTAATCTTGATTTTTCCAGTTTCGTTCAATCCACTGATAAAGTATTATCAATTCTTGAGCTTGAGGAATCAAGATACTATGAGATGTTGAGGAAAGGGGAATCTGCAGTTAGAACCGCTCTGCAGAATACGCCTGAGGATGCAAATGAAATTTCTGATGAGATTCTATTTCGTTTGGCCGAGGAAAGAGGCCTCAACCCAGAGATGGTAGTTTCTATAGCTAGCAGATTAGGGTGGAATAATCTCAGTGTCAGAGTGGGATTCTCTGCGGATATGGCATCAAGGAACGCGGAAAGGACAAAGAAAGCCTCTAAGACAAGGGCAAACTCTAGTATTTTCCAAATCATGCACCTCCCAAAGACCTCTTTGGACTACTATAAGGATACTGGGAGAACTTCCTTTGAGGCTAGGGTAATCGAGTGCAACCCCCTTTCAGAGCCTCAGATTTCTAAGCTAAATCTTTCTAATGAAGTAAGCATCAAACCAACACACTTCGTTATCTTAGATCGCACTCTATTCTATCCTGAGGGGGGCGGACAACTGGGGGACCAGGGATCTATTGGAAATGTCAGAGTTGTCGACACAAGAATTGAACAAGATGTGGTCATACATTTGACGGATGGCGAGATTAGTCCAGGGGATACTTCCGCCAAGATTGACGCTGAAAGAAGAACCCAACTCATGGATCATCATTCTTCTGTACACATCGTTGGAGGAAGTGCTAGAGCAATATTGGGGCCGCATATCTGGCAAGCTGGATCTAGCAAGGGTTCCAGATATGCTAGAATAGATCTCACACATTATTCTAGATTAAATCGTGAAGATCTAGATGCCATAGAAGATCATGCCAACTCAATCTTAGAAAATGATATCGAAATTGAGAAACTAGTTATGGATAGGGCCAAAGCAGACGAAGAATTTGGCTTTGAATTGTATCAGGGGGGGCCACCTAAACATAGTCGGATCAGAGTCATCCGTGTTGGTGATCACGATGTACAGGCATGCGGGGGGACGCATCACGATAAAACAGGAAAAATTGGGGAGTTACGCATAATTCGTTCCAGTCAAGTCCAAGACGGGGTAGAGCGTCTGCACATCGTGGCAGGTGAGACGGCTCGCGAACATTCCAGGTCGCAAGAGAGGATTATTACAGAGACTAGCCAAGTTTTGGGAGTATCAGCGGAAGAACTTCCATCGACAGTTTCGCGATTCTTCGAAGAATGGAAGACTCAACAGAAGAAGATAGAATCCCTCGAGGCAGAAATAGTTAGACTTAGGACAAGCGGCGGTAAAGAAGCCCCCATAGAAAAAGAAGGAATAAGATACGTGATCATGGAGGTCGAGGGGGACATGAGGGCCATGATGACGATGTTGGGCCAGCTCACTCGTGACTCAGAATCTCCAACATTGGCCGTTCTTGGGTCTAGAGAGGGAGGAGGAATGCTAATTGTTGCTTGTACCGAGGACTCCATCGCTTCAGAAAATCATAACTCTGTGGAGATTCTTAGGTCAATCTCCCATCATATAAATGGCGGAGGAGGAGGTTCCCCAACCATGGCTCAGGGAGGGGGTTCCAATTCCGATGGAATCCCTGCATCACTAGATTCTGCCCGCGAATTCTTAGGATTGTAATGGCATGTCAACAATTGTAAAATCATCATCACGCGCTGCCGCCATTGAATACGCAATACGTGATGTGGTAGTCCCTGCAATGGAGTTAGAGAAAAGAGGACATTCGATAATTCGTTTAAATATCGGCGATCCACTTGCTTTCCAAGGACTATCAACACCCGAACATATGATTTCTGCTTACAAGAAGGCATTAGACAGTCAGGAAAATGGATATGGCCCATCATATGGGTTGACGACCCTTAGGAAGGCGATATCACTCTCGGAGACCCAGAAAGGTTGGAATTGTTCTGAAGATGATGTGTATGTTACCCATGGAGTTACTGAAGCTCTACAAGTTTTGTTCGCAGCATTTCTGGAGCCCGGGGACAAAGTCTTAGCCCCGGGGCCACATTATCCCCCGTATATGGCGTATCCCCAAATGTATGGGGCCTCCACAGTTGAGTATCGTTTGGACTCTAACAACTCTTGGAGAATCGACTTGGAGGATATTCGCAAAAAGATGGACGAAAGTGTCAGACTTCTAGTCCTAATAAACCCGAATAATCCCACGGGAAACGTAGCCACTAAGGATGAAATAGAAAAGCTACTGAAAATTACTCGAGATTTCCCTCGTTGCACCGTGATTTCGGATGAGATTTATGATGGCCTAGATTTCTCTGGGGATTTTGTTTCTACTGCATCTATGTCCGACCACTGTCCCGTAATTACTCTTAATGGCGTCTCCAAGGTATACTTTGCTCCCGGTTGGAGAATAGGGTATATGGCATGGCATGATCCATCAGGAGTTTTAGAGAACGTGAGAGACGGCGTTGAAAGGATCCTTAGGAGTAGACTTTGTGCTTCTACTCCTGCTCAGTATGGATATCTTGCAGGACTTTCTGAGGATTCCAATTGGATGCATCAGCACCGGTCTAGAATAAAGGAGAGATTGGATTTTTCCATCAACAGGATAAACGAAATTGATGGAATTGAATGCCAAGCTCCGAGAGGAGGCTTCTATCTCTTCGTTAAAATATCAGACCCAGATTTGGCTTCAGATGATAAAAAGTTTGTACTTGACTTACTTCATAGTGAGCATGTCCTTGTAGTCCATGGCTCGGGTTTTTCACCTGAATTCGGCAAGGGTCACTTTAGGATGGTTTGCCTCCCAGATATTGAAATCCTCTCCGAGGCTTTCGACAGAATAGAGTCTTATTTGAGAGAAAATTAATTCTGAAGACGACCATTTATTCCGGACCATCTGCCGTTAATCATTATAGCCGAACCCAAACTGCAAGACCCGCCCTCTAGAGGGCGGGGTGCTCATATGGCTTTGACTCACAACCAATATGCAGTTGCTGCCATTACTGCAACGCTATGCTTAGCGGGTATTTACACAGTAGTCGGCGCAGGCCTATCTAGTACTGAGAGAGGCGGTTTCGAGTCTGCTATTGATGATATCGAACTAAACCCCGGGAATCAGAGAGAATGCCCTCCTGACGTCCCTACTATTGGCTGTGATTGGGATGGAGATGGCATCCCTGATCGGATGGAGAGCACCCTGTATGGGACAAACTGGCAGGAAGCAGACACAGATGGGGATGGTTTAGATGACGGATGGGAGATAGAAAATGGATTGGACCCACTAGACACCGGTGAGCCATGCATTACCATCGGAGAGGGTTTGTCAGAGGTCGAATGCGAAGATATTCCCGTTGCTTCTGTGGATACCGAGAGAGAGACTGGGGAACAAAACGAAACCTTCCCCAATCCAGACAATGGTCCACTGGGCGACCCTGATAGGGATGGTCTGACCAATCTCGATGAGGCAGAATTGGGGACAAATCCTAGACTTAGAGATACCGATGGAGATGGTCTGAATGATCGTTGGGAGTCCAAACATACTCACGAGGTTTCGACGCCTTCAGGCATCATTACCCTACTAGACCCTCTAGACGGAAATTGGAATTGCCCAATCCTGACTCCTGCCGTCCAGGCAGAGATAAAACTGGATATTGGAGACGATCTATGGGAGGAGATGGGCTCCCAATTTGGCCATTCCTGCGATGCAATACTAGATCTGGAGCAACCAGAGCCAGATACTTTGAGGAATTTTATCGAAGAAAAATACGACACAAATCCCAGGGATGCAGACAGTGACGGTGATTTGATTGACGATCTAGTAGAGATTTCAACTCACCTGGTCGATCTCAAAACATTTTGTGGGAAGCCCACCTTTGCAAGCCTGCAACTCCCTGCGCCACATCTTAGGGCATTTGCCTCGGGGATAGTTTTCACAGTTGACGAGCTACCCAATCAAGGAGGTTTGTACACTACTCTTCAAAAGAACACCCCACTCGATAATCCAAACTGGTTCAACGAGGACATGGACGGTGATGGCCGTTTGAATGGTCCCGGAGACTGGGATACAGACGGTGATGGGATGCCTGATGGTTTCGAGTACTGCTATTCGTTCAACTCCGACTATAATTGGTTCTTGAATCCCGCAAACTCAACTGATGCTTACGGCGACAGCGACGGAGATGGCCTGAATAATGTAGAAGAATTCGAGGTCTCCTACACCTGGGGCCCAGAGAACTTCACAAGTCCACTTGACGCCGACACTGATAATGACGATATGCCCGATGGATGGGAGTATCAGAGTGGCATACACCCCAATGATGGCAGCAATGCCGACGATGATCCAGACTTCGATGGTTATGACGCCGACGGCGATGGGGCTGTAACTTACAAGGATATGATAGGAGCTACAAC
>JAYZLO010000047.1:0-51736 GCA_036154175.1 Thermoplasmatota archaeon
CCCTCACTGGCTGATATGGGTCGCATACCTCTCAATCGGCCCCGGTCTTTTCGGTCACACCGGGATTAATACCGTTTTACGGTGGATTCCACCCATCGTCGTATCTATCGCATTACTACTGGAACCGGTCATTGGAGCAGTGATCGGGTGGCTTTGGACTGACGATGTTATCATTGGGGGGCCAACTGTCATCGGTGGAGTAATGATGATTGCCGGGGCCATCGCTGTCACCCTTCAGGAGAATGGCAATACTGAGGGGGAATCGGTTTCTTAACGGATTCAGCGTGCGGCAACCATGCCACTATTCCCAATACTCCTGACAAATGACGACGGAATCAATTCTCCAGGACTACAGGACCTGGCTAAATCCCTGCATGCGAAGGGTCACCCTCTGGCTGTGCTAGCACCTCTCACAGAGCAATCGGCGGTAGGCATGAAACTAACTCTCCGAGATGACATGGCGTTCGAAGAGCACCATGAAATCGCTGATAGAATCAGGGTAGACGCAGATGTCCCTCTCAGGATATTCTCCCTCGACGGGTCTCCCTGCGACTGCGTAATCGTTGCCTTAGACGGTGGGATGAGGGCATGGGCTCCAGAGATAGAGCCTTGGCTGTGCATTTCAGGAATTAACAGAGGCCCAAACCTATCAGTGGACGTACTTCATTCAGGGACCGTCTCCGCAGCCCGAGAGGCCTCCCTCTATGGGCTCCCGTCTTTATCCGTTAGTCTGGCTACCTATTCCCACCAAAACTACTCTGATTCAATAGAAGCAACTCTTAGTCTGGTAGACCGCCTTTCTGAGGTCTTGGAGAGGCCTAGAAACATCCTTAGGCCCGAAGGGTCAAGAATAATACCGCCAAAAGGAACAGATTCAGACAATATCCAGGCTTGGTTCCTCCAGGGAAATCTATTCCTAAATCTGAACATACCAGAGGTCTGGGGGGGGTCTTTGCAAACTGTTCCTCTCGGAGCTAGATGGTACTACAATGCTACTGACATGTTAGACAAGGACTCAGCAGGTGTCGCTTTCGAGGTAGGCGCAGCCAGAATAGTGGAAGAGGATATCGAAATGACTGATTGTAACGCAGTCGGAAGCGGCATAGCGTCGATAACGCCCCTAGCAAGCTGGCCTCAGAATCACCCATTAGCCGTACCAGATGAAGTCCTAGCTGCCTCTATACAGATGGGGGCCGACGGACTCCCTTCTTGGCTCTAGATCTTGTTGTCTAGTAGATGATGCAGAATGGAAATACAGGAATGGCCCTGCAACCATCTTTCCCCCAATGAGAAAGACAGCTCCCCAACAAGAACTTCCCAGTCGGATTCGGTTAGTGGTGAATCATCTGAAAGAACGAAGCCTACTTTACCATTAGGCAGCTTTTTGGAATTTCCAGCTTGATCCAGAACCACGGGCACCACTCCTCTATCCTTCCACTCTGATAATGTATGACTCATATTTCCTCCAGAGTGTAGAATGCCCTTAGAAAACTCAACAAACCTGCCTATAGGGGGAGTTGGATGTTTGATGATGGCCTTAATCTGGCCTGCAATCGATCTCTCATCCGGCCTAACCCCCCTCAAGTCGGAACCATTGAACCAAACTCTTCTATGCGGCTCCCCACTACCTTGAAGATGGAGAATTATGTGACTATCGTTCCTTATGCCATGTGATACGAACAGAGCTGTGTTTACGGCCCTTGCCAGGACGTCTACTCTCCCTCCCGAACCAGCCAGATCATTAAGATTCAAAGTCCCGATACTAGGCGCCTTGTGCCCAATTATCGCGAACCATCTCTCCAGATGATCACCCCAGATCGAGCTCTTCATCGAGCCCCATCATAGATTGCATCTGACGCCTCATCTTCCGATCCCCTCTGAATCCACGCATCATCTTCTTACTCTTGTTCCATTGATTTAGTAATTCCTTCACTTCCTTCTCCTCACAACCAGATCCTCTCGCGATTCTCCTAATCCTACTGGACTTCAGTAGCAGAGGATCGTCTTTCTCCTCCTGCGTCATTGAGTCCATAACTATCCTGTATTTGTCCAGATTTGACTGCATTTGCCTTTTCTGAGCTACACTCATGTTACCCATCCCGCCAAACATGGTATCGGGTAGGTGTGAAAGTACCTTGTCCAGTGTGCCGATTTTACTCATCATCTCCATTTGGGCGTACATATCAGTAAGTGTGAACCTTCCAGACATAAGCCTCTTGGTCAATCTCAATGCTTCCTCTTCGTCAAGATCCTCTGGAGCCAAATCAATTAGCCCCTTGATGTCGCCCATCCCCAACAATCTAGAAATGAAACGATCAGACTCGAACTTCTCCAAGTCGCTAATCTTCTCTCCCTCTCCGACAAAAACGATTGGGGCTCCAGTAGTGGCTACAGCACTAAGTGCCCCACCTCCCCTTGCCGTTCCGTCAAGTTTTGTTACAATCGTACCTGTCACTCCAACTAGCTGATGGAATGTTTCAGCCATAGGTCCTGCAGCTTGACCAACCTGCGCATCGATCACCAGGAACCTCTCTGAGGCATTTGCTACATCTGCGATTTCAATTAGCTCATCCTTAAGTTCCCCATCCAGACTATCCCTTCCAGCAGTATCGATGATGACTATATCTGCAGTGCCTACCTTTCTCAGCCCATTTCTGACTATCTCAGAGGCCGAGGTGTTCCCGGGCTCACCATAAACTTCTATGCTGGTTCCTTCAAGCATCTGGCTGAGTTGCTCAAATGCTCCTGGCCTGTGTACGTCCGCCTCAATGACTGCTACCTTCGCACTGTGTTTCCTCCTCCACCACTCTGCAAGCTTTGCCGTAGTCGTCGTTTTTCCTTGACCGTATAGCCCTACCATCAAAACTGTCTGGTTATGTGGTCTAATCTGACGTGCTGGCCCGAGAATCCTTACTAGCTCCAAATAAACAAGACTCATGGCATGGGTGTCTAGTTTTACGCCCGGGCGAGGCTCTTCCTCCAACATCCGCCTCTCTATCCTCTCCGTCAGCTCCTTTGCCTGACGAACATTGAAGTCAGCCTCCAATAGGGCCCTCCTGAGAGATTTACTAAGCTCCTTGATTGTCTCCTCGTCAACCTTCCTCTTCCCCCTAAGAAGGCCAATCGACCCGAGTACCTTCCGCTTGAAGCCCTCTAGTGCCACGAGTTCCGAAAACAAACGTGTGGTTTGAACGTTGTCAGGGCAACTAGCATAGACCAATCCCATTTCTTGCGCTGGACTGAAAGGCAGACCTTCATGCGCTAATCATGGCCGAAGCCCCCATAGATATGTGGGAAATGCAGCTAGCGTTCGCCATAGGGCTGCTAGGGATATATGCTGGATGGAGAGGAACAATTGCCAAAATGACTGGTTTTTATGATTTGTCAGGTGCAGTAAAAACCCTACTTTTTGGAATTTTGGCCGGTGTTCTTGCTGCTTCGGCTATCGATAATATGATTCTTGTGAATATCCGCTCTTCATCTCAGAATATTTTTGCTCTTAGCGCAGTAGCTATCGTGATCGCACTGGCGGAGTCTTCTTTCGCACTCCTCGTACTAGGGAGGTCACGGACTGTGGGTCTGCGAGCCTCTGCACCATATGGTTGGACTCTAGGTTTGGGGTTCGGAGCTATGCGATCATCTCATCTGAATGTTAGGTTATTCGACGACAGTACTTGGGGTGGGATAACTGGATTCGAGTTTCAGAACATATTGTTAGCTTTCATCATTACAATTACTACATGCATAGGGCACGCTTCCATAGCTACATGGCAGGGTTCAAAGATTGTAGAGAATGTCAGAATCCGAACCCTCCCGGGCAGCACCATGTTAAGGGCCACATTGATCATGGCCTCAGTTATGGCTATATTCTACCCCCCAACTATAGCATTAATCTTGCCAATTGTGGTCTGGTCATGGTTCCCCGCGCATGAATCATGGCTACCATCGGGACTCACCCCTGCGGCTAAGCAAGCATTCCGAAGGACGATTCGGCAGTCTGAAAATATCAAGTCGATGTCAAAGTCACGAATTAGGGGGAAATTACTCGAATCAGAGGAATAAGCCCAAAAATACCCCTTTTTTGCATTTTTACATTCTTGGCGCAGGATTATATCCAATCTACCGATTCATGTGTTTGAATGCGAGTAATTATCGCAGGGGCCGGTGAAGTCGGTCGTGGGGTCGCGGCTGCACTGAGAGGGGAAAAAAGGGGTGTTGCCCTGATAGATCCAGATCCCAGTGCTATTAGCGATTCACAGTCTTTGGACTGTCTCCTGATTACAGGGGACGCACTTTCAAGAGAATCCCTAGTCAGAGCTGGAATTAGCGATGCAGAGATTATTGTCTTTGCTACAAATGACGACCATATCAACATCCTAGGATGCGCCTTTGCCAAGAGGGTGTTTAGCGAGCAGGTCGGGGATAGAACAGCATCAGGGCTAATTACAATTGCAAATATTAGAAATTCGGAGATTACCGAACCATCTAGAGGAGCTGGCCCATTAGAGAATTGGGCTAGGACTAACTTCGTAGTCTCCCCATCTAAGGATGTCGTTGATCAGCTAATTTCAGGCTTGGTCGCACCTTCTCTGGCGGATGTAATACCGTTGGGAGAGAATGCTTGGATTGTAGTCTCTAGCGTTTCTGTTGAATCACCAATCATCGGTTCTACTGTCTCAGACGTTAATTCAGAAGCGGGAAAGGATTCCAATCATCCTAGAATAATAGCTCTAACTGCACCTGACAAAAGGGGCAGGATAGTCTCTGGAAATGAGATTATCCAAGAAGGAGACATGCTTGTCTTCGTTACTAGCTCCACTTATTCATTCAATGAAATAGCTAGAATTGTCGGAGACTCAATCTCAGATTTACCCGAGAAGCCATCCGTTGCGATATTTGGAGCTACTGACTTTGGAAGTAGCCTAGCCGAGCACTACCTAAAGAGGGGCTCCAACGTCGTCATAATCGAACCCGACCTAGATGCTGCAAATTCAGTAGTTGGTTCTAGGATAGGTGTGAATAAGAGATTAGATGTCATTCATGGGGACCCACAAGACGAAGATCTCCTAAGGGAATTGGCAGTCGAGGACCATGATATTGCAATTTCTACTCTTAGTGACGATAACCTCAACATATCTATTTCAATGCGAACCTTTGACAAAGGCGTCTCAAGAACCGGTTTGATTCTTAAAGATCGAGCTCTGGTGGAGGCTATTCAGAGGATAGGTCTCAGGCCCGTAAGTAAAAGAAGAGTTGCTGTGAAATCAATTCTGAAAGCAATCCACATGCATGTTCCGGGACTATATGAGCCAATACCAAGAATTCCCTCGCTAGTTTCCATGTCCGCAGAAATGGGTTCTGGAAATAGGATTCTCGGGAAGGAACTTGACGAAGCAGAGGAGATCATTGGTGCAAATCTTGTTATGCTAGAGAGAATGGATGATGACGGGGTCTTTCAGAGAATATCTGAGGATAACATAGGCCCATTGCAAGAGGGAGATAGGATATACCTTATTCTGGAGATCAATGATGTAGGCAAGGCCGAGGAATCTCTACGGAGCTAGTATGCGTTGGGACGTAGTGAGCCTGGTTCTGGGCTGGACAATTGGTTTGATCTCCATTCCACTAGTATTTGTTGGATTGTACAGTTGTTATGATGAGGGGATAGAACCAGCAATACGAACATTTGCAATCCCATTGTCCGCTTCATTGCTTTCAGCATACCTTCTAGTAATTCGTTCTGGGGTTTCAGATGCATCTTCTAGGGTCAGAGACCGTGAGGCTTTCGCTTCTGTGGCATTAGGTTGGATTCCGGTCGTTATCGTTGGAGCTATGCCCTTCTGGTTTGGTGGTATGTTCCACGGACCATTCGCAAATTACTGGATTAATGGTGAGGAATCGTCATTGGACCAGATGATGTACGGTATTCTCCATTCGTGGTTCGAATCTATGTCGGGATTCACAACTACCGGAGCATCTCTAGTTGACCAGTCAACTAGTCCGGTTTGCTCTGGTGAATTCGAGAGAGATTGCCTGGGAAGTCAGAGGAAGAGCCTCATACTATGGAGGTCAATCTCTCAGTGGATTGGCGGAATGGGAGTAATTATGTTGGGTCTTCTGATTTTCTCTAGAGCTCTTGGAGGAGGGATGGCACTAGCTAGAGCTGAGTTGACGGGGCCATCCGTGTCTAACTTGGGTACTACGCTTGAAAGTACTGCTAGGAAGCTATGGGGAATTTATGTCGGCCTCACTTTGCTGCAGGCCGCTTTACTTCTTCAATTCACGAAGATGGGGGCATTCGATTCGATCAATTATGCCCTAACTACCATGCCATCGGGAGGTTTCGGAACCACAGACGAAGGAATTATGCATTTTGATGACGTTTTGATAGAGTCAATAATTATGGTATTTATGCTGTTAACCTGCATCAATTTCAGTCTGCTATATTTTGCTTTCTCTGGGAGATCAAATGAGATTTGGAAGGATGAAGAGTTGAGGACTTATCTGTTAATTATCTTCATCGCGATGTTCGCTATGTCAGTCAATATCTACAGGACTGACTCGTTAGATTACGGATTATTCGAGTCAATTAGGCACTCATCATTTCAGGCCATTTCAATTTCAAGTACCGGCTATTCTAGTTCCGATTTCTCTAATTGGCCTGTTTTCAGCCAGTTCGTCCTACTCCTTCTGATGATTGTAGGTGCTAGCGCCGGATCAACCGGAGGGGGGCTCAAGGTCCTTCGAATCAGGATTGCCTTTGAATTGGCTAAGCGTGAGGTAATGAAAATTATCCAGCCTAGGAAGGTGGTAGCAATAAGATTCAATGGTTCTGTAGTAGATGAACAGAGAATATGGATTATCCTAGGAATGGTTAGTTCATGGATGGTTTTGGTCACAGCATCTATGCTGACAATTTCTTTCCTCGAGCCTTCTCTTTCCATGAAAGACGTCCTCTCAGTTTCTATTTCTCTTCTCGGAAATACCGGACCAGCTCTTGGCGACTTCGGACCAGAAGGTGCAGCCGCAACATGGGCTGGTATGAGCGTTCCTTCCCTATTGGCGTCTACGATACTGATGTGGCTCGGCCGTCTTGAGCTCCTCACTGTCCTAGTACTGCTCCATCCAAGGACATGGGAGTCCGACTAGCCGAACTTATCTAACGTGGACTGTGAAGGGTCAGATTCATGATCCGGCACCACTCCTTCTGCGCTCTTGACCTTCCTAATTTCCCAACTAGGGCTATCCGCCGCTAGTTCGTCAAAAGACTCCACGATAATCTTGGATTCTTTACTACTCTTGGGTAGGCCGTGTAAAGCCAGATGGTCATCTGCCGTTAATCCAATCCTTTTTGCAATGGTAAAATCGCGACTAGAACCACCTAGACTACTATCGTGAATGGCAAGAAGATGAGGCCAGATATCTTCTCTGACCGAGGATTTGCTGGAACCTAGAGATTCGGCAATTCTTGCAATCAAATCTCCCTTTCTCCAAACCTCTCCGCCCCTTCTTAGAAAGTCAGGGAAACTGATGTAGATCTTGCCATCACCTTTCATGGGTGAGTAGGCTACTGCTGCCTGAGCTGGTATTGCCGACCCCCAGTACCAAGATCTGAAAGCACGATTGGAGTACTTTGTCGCCAAATAAGAATCAGAGCAACTCATCGCTTCTGAGATCTTTGCCAAGCCCGTCTGACTCATTATTGATTGGTTGTTCCATGCAAACCATGCAATCATTTCGTCCGGATCCTTGTCTGAATTTCGGAGAACCCTCAAAGCGTCAGAACCCGAAGTCTCCGAATACACTTTTTTTAGGGAATTGAACACATTGATTTGGGAATCCCTTGCAACTGCATCCTTCAATTCTCTTACTTCCTCCATCCCAATGTGGCCATCGCTTGAACTAGACAATGACTGCAGATCTTTTACGAGAGCACGAATATCGCCAGGATTCTGCTGAACCAGTGAATCTAGTGAACCAGGATCAATGCCAATCTCCTCGGAATCGAGAATCCTATCTGCAATTTTCCTAAGGTCTACATTACTGGCTCTGTCGAAGACTATATTTTCTGACATCCTTAGTACTCTGTCTCTATTAGCTCTCCAGCTCCTCCCGCTCCCCCACAGGCGCATCAGGTCATTACAAGTCATAATTACAGGTTGATGAGTATTTTTGAGTAGGTTAAGCAGCTCCGCCTTTCCTCCAGAGTCGCCCTTCAGAGAACCTCCCTCTTCCGAGGAATCCATGGTCCTTTCGATTCGATCTTCTGAAACCTTTGCGAACCCGCCACTAAGATGGTCAACTTCATCGAGTAGAATCACCGTTCTATTCGCTGATTGAGACGTATTCCCTTTCGAGAATTGGTCAAGAGAAACGTGCTGGGATCCCCTGGTGGCAGAGCTCCTAATTGCAGCCGCATTCCTCTGTTCGGAAGCATTTAGTTCCACTATTGTCCAACCCATCTCTTCGGCTATGGCGTAAGCAAGAGTGGTTTTGCCGACTCCAGGCGGCCCGGATAGTAGCAAACCTCTCTTTTTTGGCCTGTCAATGGATGACCAGCTCTCAAGCCAACTCCTTACCCTCCTAATCTTGCTTTCGTTTCCTTGTAAATCTGAAACCGATTTCGGACGGTATCTCTCGGTCCAATCTAGTGGGACACTATCTCTCGGCATGGAATCAAATATCTTCGGCGACTATTGAAGATTGGTACTAGAACAAGGTCCCTAAAGAATTTGAATAGAGCGTTTGGATAAGCGAATCTACTCCTACTCTAATCTGCTTCTGATCATCCCTTCTCCGGATGGTCACAGTCTTGTCCTTCAGTGACTGATGGTCTATTGTAGCGGCCCATGGGGTTCCAATCTCGTCTGCCCTAGCATACCTCCTCCCAATCGATCCGCTGGTGTCTAAATTTGCAATTATCCCAGTCTCGGATTTTATCGAACTGAAAATCTCTCTCGCCATCACGTCCATGCCATCTTTGTCGAATAAAGGAAATATTGCAATATCGTAGGGCGAAACAGACGGACTAAGTGAAAGAATGGCGTAACTCTCACCTTCTTTTTCCATCTCCAAGAAATTATGATCCAAAATGTGCCAAATTATCCTATCGATACCGAATGCAGGCTCGATAACGTGAGGGGTGAAGTACTCTCCATTGATTACAATATTCTCAGAACTTCTCTGAACCATTGTTTCCTCAATTACGAATCTCTTGCCATCACTAAGCTCTAGTTCGAATGGAAAACTCTCCGGCATCTCCTGGAGGTCAGAGATTGCGGATGAAACATCCGCGGCCCTTTCTCTAAATTCAGGCCCAATTACTGATCCCACTGGCTTTATGGCTTCTCTTTCCTCTCTAATTGGAGTATCATATTCCCTCCACCCCCTCAAGAGCTTAGATCCAGATTTTTCCTGATGAGATTCGAGGTCGTGACAGGTTCTATTTGCAATCCCGACAGCTTCAATCCACCCATGTTCCCCCAGTAGTTCACAATCCCAACAGTCTGATGCATAGTGGGCCATTTCGCTATTAGCATGCTGACGAAATCTAATCTTCCTCAAGTCCACGCCAACCTTTTCCAAGAATTCTACGGTCATCCCAAGGAACCATGCGACTGTAGGGTGTTTCACAATGCCCGTTTCAAAAGCTTCTTTGATTTTGAGAATTTTTTCGCCGGCCTGATCCCCTTCTGGGTCCGGAATCATACAAACTTCCCACTGCCATTTACCTAGATCTGTGGAAGGGGGCAGTTCAGGATCGATGAAGAACTCCAACTCGGCCATATTGAACTCCCTCAGTCTAATCATGCCCTGTCGAGGGCTAATTTCATTCCTGTACCCCTTCCCCGTTTGAATCGCTCCAAAAGGCATCTTCTGCCTGAAGTGCCTGTACAGTGCAGGAAATAGCATGAACATTCCCTGTGCTGTTTCTGGCCTCATATATGCAGTCCTAGACCCTCCCATCGCGCCAATGCTGGTTTTGAACATCAGATTCATCGGGACCGCCTCTTTCCAATCAGACTCTCCACATCTAGAACACTTGATTCTGTGATCAGAAATCAATCTGTCCAACTCAATAGCTTCCAGATTTTCAGGACTGTGATGGAGGCCATCTAGTAAGTGGTCGCTTCTGAAGATACTGCCGCATGATCTGCATTCTGACATCTTGTCATTGAATTCTCCAACATGTCCGCTCGCAATAAGTACTGACTCTGGAGTAATTGTGGGGGAGTCAACCTCCACTATGTTGGGAATTGAAAGCCAATGCTTGATCCAAGTGTCCATCACTCTTCTTTTGATTGTAGCTCCAACTGGACCGTAGTCTACCAGGCCAGAAACCCCGCCATACAACTCAAAAGATGGCAGAACAATCCCCCTCCTTCTCAGGAGAGATGTCAGTCTTGACATTCTTTGCTTGTCAACCATTATTATTCCCACAATCAATCGTAGTTTTCAAGCCATCCACATTTGTAGATAGTAATTAGCTATTGCACAACCAAAATTAAATTTTCAATATATTATTAGCAATATTGAACATTTTGAAGAGAAGCATTCATTTATTCCACCGATTGCCTGAAACGCAAGGTGGGCGGAGAAAATTGCCTGAAATTACGTACGTATCAGACATTTCTGAATCTGAGGAGATCCTTTCCAAGCTTTCTGCTCCTGTGAGAAATTGGTTTACAGACAAATTTCCAGATTTTACTGATCCACAAAAGGTCGCCATTCCACAAATCCTAGATGGAAATCACCTACTTCTTTGCTCGCCAACTGGGTCAGGAAAGACCCTCACTGCCTTCCTATCAATAATCGATGATCTAGTTCGCAGATCATTAGAGGGATCACTTACTAATTCTGTACAATGTATCTACATATCTCCAATCAAGGCTTTGGCAAATGATATTCAGAAAAATCTGATCGGGCCACTTACAGAGATAAAGGAACGTTACTTACCAGGAAGAGCCCAAGAAATCAAGGTAGGCCTCCGCACAGGGGATACTCCTCAGAAGGAAAGGGAGAGGATGCTCCGGAAGCCACCCCATATCCTAATAACAACTCCAGAATCCTTGGGCCTAGCCCTAGCCTCCAAGCGTTTCAGACCTCTTCTCAATGATCTTAAGTGGTTAATTATTGATGAAATGCACTCCTTGGTCCCGACAAAGAGGGGCACCCATCTATCTCTCAGTCTGGCGTTAATGGATGCCGTTATAGAATCGAATGTTCAGAGGATTGGGATTAGCGCGACAATGGAGCCATTGACAGATGTTGCAGAGTTTCTCGTAGCTAGCGATCCTAGAGAATCTTCTAACTCCCAGAAACAGAGCGTTTCAATTGCGAAAATTTCAGGTTCAAGAAAGCTCGATTTGGACATAGTTCTACCAACTCCCAGATTCACTTCAATCCCGGTTAAGGAAATTCTCGACCATAATATCGATCGGATCAAGGAACTGGTTGAGGCCCACACAACAACTCTGGTATTTGTTAACACTAGGAATATGACCGAGACGTTTGTTCAGAGACTAAAAGTTGCAGGTTTGGAAGGGGTAGAGGGTCACCATGGGTCAATGGATAAAACAATCAGACTAGACGTGGAGCAACGTCTCAAAGAAGGCAGATTACGATGTGTCGTCTCATCATCTAGCTTAGAGATGGGTATTGATATAGGCTCAGTGGACTTGGTGGTTCAAGTTGGATCTCCTGGCTCGATCGCTACTGCTTTGCAGAGGATTGGGAGGGCTGGTCACCAAGTAGGCGGTCTTCCTAGGGCAAGGTTCCTGCCTACTTCGTCCCATGATTTACTAGAGATAGTAGCTGTACAAAATGGAATTTTGTCTGGGAATATGGATTTGCTAAAGTTCCCGCAGAATTGTCTAGACGTTCTTGCACAGTTTTTGATAGGTCTGACAATAATTAGAGAATGGGATATAGATGATGCCTATGAGCTAGTTCAGGCATCATGGCCATATCGTAATCTCCCATACGATGACTATATCGAGGTCTTAGACCTTCTTGAGGAAGAAAGGAGGTTATGGGTTGATTGGGAGGAAAATAGATTCGGAAAGAGAGGATATGCCCAGATGATATACTATACCAACATAGGAACAATCTCTCCAGACAATAATTACCTCGTTTTCACCTCCGATGGGACTTTAGTAGGCCAGCTTTCATCCTCATTCGTTTCAAGTCTTAGGAATGGGGATGTTTTCCTTCTTGGCGGATCGACATACAGAGTCTCTAGTGTTATCGGAACCAGAGTAAATGTTACTTCCGCAACAGGTTACAGGCCCACCATACCATCTTGGACTGGAGAGGCTATGAGTAGAACTAGCGAGCTCAGTAGCGAAGTTCTCGATTTATTGAGCATCCTATCTGTCCAATACCGAACTGGAAATTCAATTACCCCTTTCTTGGTAGATATTCTAGGTCTAAACAAACCAGTAGCCAATGCTTTGACGCAATTTTTAGACGAACATTCCGCCACTACCTTCCAAGTTCCCTCTAAGGATCGAATACTAGTCGAACAGGTCGAAGCACCACTCCCAACCTATGTGGTTACTACTTGTAGGGGTAGGGCATTCAATCTGGCACTGGGTTATCTCTTTGCAGGGATGGCTTCTAGGGATAACATTACAATCCATGAACTTTCATTTGATGAAAATGGATTCATGGCGAAGCTAAGCCATGAGGTAGAAGTTTCTTCGATCCCTGCAGTATTTCGTAGTAAGAGTAGTGAAGATGCACTCAACAAATATCTGTTGGAATCCCAACTTTTTGCAAAAAGATTCAGGGAAGTCTCCTCCAGAAGTATGTTGAATCCAAGAAGAATCGGTGCTGAAGAGGTTAGTCCGAAGCAATTCCAGCAAAAAGCCGAGCAAATCATGAATCGACATAGGACAATGGAAGACTCGGTCATAGTAAGGGAGGCTATGAATGAGATACTCACGACTGATCTGGATATGGACCAATTACGTCTTTTCATTGGTAGGATGGATACCGAAGACGTTCGAATTGTTCATCGGAGAGTAAAAATCCCGTCCCCGCTAGGCTTGACCTTATTCATGTCCTCTTTCGAGGATTTGCTTTCTCTTAGGACTCGTGCCTACCTCATCAAAGACGTTGATCCAGAGATACTCCGCAGGCTTCTTGGTGCCAGATCATTAGCCACTGATCTCGATAGAGAAAAACTTCAGGAATATTACCAATCCAAGGTTTCCGTTCCAAAAAATGCGAATGAGTTACTTAGGCTAATGGATATGGGAGGGGGTCTGGAAAGACAATTAACTCACCCACTTTATAGTGATAAGTTGAAGGATATTGAATTTGAGACAATGAGGGAATGGGTGCACGAACTCGCTGAGAGGGAACTGATCACCAAGGTCAGGGGCACCGGTCTAGACAAGATCGATGGCAAATGGTTCTCAATGAGGATGACCGAAGTCCACGGGACCCTAGGATGTCTTGCTGTGGCAGGGACTGCAGATATGGAAGATTTGAGGGAATTGTACACTGGTGGTCTGACATATGAAATTGGAGAAGAATTCGTTGGAGGCAAACCATCTAAGTGGCGAAAGAAGTCTCTTTCTGACCCCATGGATTGTCTCAGGCTCAAACTTCTGGATATGTTGGGTTCTGAGGGCCCACAGACGATAGATTCTCTTAGCAACCGTCTCCCTTTCCCATCTGCCCAGGTAGAGTCAGTTCTCCAAGAACTTGAGATGCGCAATCTAGTTTCCATAGGCTTCTTCACTAGGACAGATGAAGGTGAGTTCATCCTAAGAATAGACGAATATCGCATTACTGGGGGCGAAGTGAATGTAATTGACTATCGTTCCTTGCAGACTTTGATTCTAAACAAGTCATTTACCAAATTCGATGAACCATCAGATGCAATCAGAAATTTAACATTGGTTCAAAGAAGGGAAGAATTGCTTCATAGAGTGAAAAATTACAGGTTTAGAGATTGGAAGGATATCAAACACGATTCAGATGTCTACAACGGAAGACTTCTCCACAACAGGGTCGGCTATACTCTTAGCGAGAAACTACCAATGCTGATGGGTCTTCGAGGGGATCCCTGGTTCGGACCTTTAGAGGATGAACTTCTCGAAAAGATACCAGATGAGGGAATCTCCAGGAATGAGTTGTTTTCCGACTATCCTAAAGGAAAAGAGAACGCTCATATCCAAAGAAGTCTGAAATCTGCACTCGCTAATCTGGAGAGGCAATTAGTAGTGGCAAAGCAATATTTAGACGTACCCAACAGAAAGAGATCGATGGCTATTTTTCGCAGACTTCATGGCAAAATCAAACCTCTACCATTCAACAAGGCATTATCTCAACTCATTTCCAGTATAGGTCCAGTTCGTCTTCATACTCTTAGGTTATTTGTCTCTAGACCTGTGGAGGAGTTGGCAGACTCGCTCAGAGAATTAGAGAGGAGAGGCTCCATAGTCAGGGTTGTCGCCCTCCAACCCGACCCAACAGATTATTACGCCTCACCAGAAGATTCTGAAAAGCTGCTTTCTCTAATCCCAGAAGACAGGAAGATGCGGATTCTTTCTCAGTCTGATCCATTCAGTAGTAGGTTTATTCAAGAAGTTAGACTTCTCCTAAAACAGGGCTGGTATTATCCAGTTTTCAAGGGCGTTGACCCAATCGGTCGAGTCCTAATGTTTGTCGTAAATGACTACCTGGAAATTAAGGATATCAATATCCCACACTCTTACTTGGACGACTTCAAGGAAACCTTTGCCGAGCTCTTGGAGAACTATCGAGACAGGCTTGTAGACGTGTCAGTTCTTCATTCATTTAACGGAGTCCCAGTACATGACTGCGATGAAAATATCCAGCAAATCCTCTCAGATCTAGGATTCTCTTCTATGGGGGATGGAGAGAGGTACATTAGGGGAGGAGTTGTAGAGCCAAGGTCTAGGAACCAAATCAACAGGATGCTTTTCTTTCATCACTCCCTACATCAGAATAGTAGGTGGGAGAATGAGACGATTGCACTGGAGCACGCTATCGAGCTTAGGGATGACTTCTCATTGAGGGGTCGCTGTGAGATGTTCCGAGTGAATCTGGACTCTATGGTTGCTGCTCACCAGCTACACCAAGGGTCAAATCTCCGTGGTCATCTTGTATGGGCCCGATATCCACATTTTCAGAGACTTTTAGCGATTAGAAACGTGCCAATATTCCCCGAGGACGAAGAAGTAATACAATTCTTTAGAGAAAACAATGATCCGGATCTGTACATGGATAGAAATGCAATTTCTAGATCGGAATTTAGGAAAATTGTCTCTCCTATGGTGAGAAGTGGGCATCTAATTCAAGATTATCGAGGAGGATTCAAAACTGTCGAGCCCCTACATAATGTGGACCTGTGGGAAATAAAGAGAGATTACTTGAGGGAACTGGTTCAGGATTATCCAGTTATAACTCTAAAGCAGGTTGAGAGGTTGGCCGGGTCTTCGTTTACAGCCGAAGAGATTAGCGACGTCATGCATGACTTCGAGAAAGATGGTACTTTGATCAAGGGATTCTTGGTAGATGACCTGCAAGATATTTGCTGGGGAAGGCTAGACATGTTAGAGGGACTAGAGTCCATTAATCGTACTCGCGACTTGGTTGTCCCCCCATCCGATCCACTGATACACTATTTCGGAAGTCTTCTTAGGGAGAGATTCGGTTTTGGTTCGGCTTATCTCGTATTTCACAAGGAGGAGCCGATTGCTGCATTCAAGGCAAATACTAGAAACGATAAGATCGAGTTAACTGATTTCGTGGGAGATTCAGAACTAGAAAAGGAAGCAATTAGAGTGATGAAGGAATTTGCTTGGGAACATGATATGCCACTATCCGGCAAGCTCTTCAACAGAATCAGATCAAGAATTGTCTGACTCTTTTTTCTTCTGTCCGGTAGCGACCAATATTGGCCTCATAGTCTTCATGATATGTCTGTGGAGCTCTGGAAGGAGGTCGAAAAGAGCTATTGCCATCAAGAACATTGCGAAAAGACTGGCAATCTTCGCAGCATAACTGTGTGCGAAGTCGAACATCCCTATCCCCCCCAGACTCCAGTTTGGATATGTGTCAGTAAGCCAGACAATCCCCGCATTTCTAAACACATTTAGTACGTGGATTGTGGGGATTGCAATCATTAGAGCTCTAGCCCTACGCTTCCAAGAAACTGAACTCAGAGCGACTATCGCGCCGATAAAAACAGCCATCGATTGTAAAGCAGAACAAGCTAGGATAAATGAAACCACACCTTCTCCCTCACTATTGGCCATAGGAGCAAAGAATCCACCCTCGCCCAATGGCTCGCTTAGGAAAATTCTACTTCCTTCCCATTCAGATACTGGAATGGCTTCTTTCCCATACCTCTCGATCATCATTGGACCAATTTCATAGCCACCCAAACCCACGAAATCTAGTAGAATATTGGCGCTAACTGCAGTTAAGTGTACAAACGCCATATTTAGGTATGGAATCCCGAAAACCAAGTAATATGGAATCATCGACCACACTACAAAACCCCTCATCCAGATGATTGTATCCACACTAGAGCCATCATTTTTCCATTCCCATATTGATACCGCAAAACCCGCAGGTAAAGCCGAAGCAGTCATAAAAATTAGAACCGGATCTGAAATCTCGACATAATGGCCCGAATATAGATAAAAGAACAGTCCGATTAGTGGCCAGCCAGAAACTGCAAAAAATCTGGAATAATCTTGCGAACTCTTATGGAAACCTATGCCTAGGAAGCATAGCCCTATGGCCCCAATAACTAGTTGTAGCGTCACTTCTGACATCCCAAGAGTAGAGGAAAAATCCTCTATCGCCGACGCAACTGGGTCCTCCACGACCTCCTTGCTTTCATCAACCCGTAAATATGATGCCCTCATCCGAATCGACTAGTATGGGTTTCGACTTCGGAGAATTCGCTGACGATTATATTGCCTCCCTAATGCATACTCTAGAAAATTTTCCAACCTCTAGCGTTGAAAAATTCTGGTTTTTGGTAGAGGATGCGAGATCAAGAGGATCAACAGTTCACTTCATCGGTAACGGCGGTAGTGCAGGAACCCCATCTCATAGCGCTGGTGATTGGTCGAAAGAACTCAGATTAAAGACGATATCACACGTGGACAATGCTTCATCACTTACTGCATGGGCCAATGATGCAGATTACGAAAGTATTTTTGTCGGACAGTTAGAGACCTTCCTCAATCTAGGAGATTTAGTCGTCGCTTTCAGCGGCTCAGGCAACTCAAAAAATATCTTGAACGGCATCAAATATGCATCACAAAATGGCTGTAAGACTGTAGGCGTCACTGGAGATTATAATGGAATGGGAGGGGGCGAGCTAGCACAAATAGTAGATTTGCCAATTGTTATTCCTTCGGATTCAATGGAGAGGATAGAAGACATGCAATTGGTGATTAATCATATTATCAAAGAGGCGGTTAAGTCCAATAACGGGCTGTGAGAAAATGCACCTGCCCCATAGACACGACTCTGCTCTTGATGATGAATTGATATTGCAAGACCTCCCATCCGGAGAGCCATGGTCCGGTAAAATTGCATTTCTCGACAGGGATGGTGTCCTGAATAGGTGGTCTGAAAATTACATCAATACTCCTGATGAATTGCTACTCCTGCCAGATGCAGCAAAATCTGTTGGAATGCTGAAGAGGGCGGGTTTCAGGATTTGTGTAGTGACCAATCAGTCGCCTATCGGGAGAGGGATGTGGGGGCACGATGTCCTCAGTTCAATACATCGTAAACTCCAGGAACTATTGGCGGGAGAAGATCAAGATGCCATAATTGACTTGATCCTATACAGCCCCTATTCGCCAGAGGATGAATCATGGGCACGAAAACCAAACCCTGGAATGCTTGAGGTTGGAAGGCAATTATTGGATGCAGCTCATAACTCGGAATCCAATGGTATCCGGTTGTTACTAGGGCCAAAATGGTTAGACAGGCCCGATGAAGATTCTTCTTTCATGGTAGGCGACCAACAATCTGACATTTTTGCTGCAAACAGATATGGTGTAAGGGGAATCAGATGCGATACAGAAGTTGGCTTAGGGGGAGTAATCACACAGATTTTGGAAATTCAGGAATGATCCCAATGATGCTGCGAATCGGATTAGACGATACTGACCATATAGAAGTAGGCTGTACAACAAAGACTATGGACGATTTCATTAGTCATATAGCATCAAATCTTGAAGTTACGATAATTGAGAGGAGACTAGTCAGACTATGGCCCTTTGCAAGAAGGAGGACGAGGGGTAATGGGGCCTTGGGAGTAATTGTAGAAATCAACTCTTCATCATTCGATGAGTTTGTGTCAACCAGTAAGGTATGGTTCTCCCAATTGATAGATACCATTAGTAAATACCCAAATTCTGGACTTCTACCCTCGCCAGTCATGGTAATCTCTACTGAGATCGTTCCAGAGGAATGGTATTGGGATGCAGTAAGAAACGAAGTTGATCATAAATTGATGATGGATAATGCGCTCGAATACAACTGTGAGATCCTGTATTCTCAAACATTTTTTGGGGTTGTAGGCGCCTGCGCCGCAATATCTTGGAATCCAGGGCATTATTCTTCCTGGGAGTTAATTGCTTGGCGTAAAGAAGAAGCCATCGGAAGTCCAAGAAAGGTTAGTAGCGAAGCAGTATTTGGGCTAGAGGAAAATCATAAAGAAACATTCCTCAATAGGGATCCAACAAAAGGAAAGGGAATGATCGCACCGAGAACCCCATGTCCGGTTCTATATGGAATACGGGGTACTTCTGAGATCTCCGTTTCTAATGCTCACCATTGGTTACAGAAAAGATCTGATGTGGAGGAGAGCATCGTTTATGCAACACATAGGACGAATCAACTAAGCGATGACCACATCGTTTCGATAAAAAGTGGCACCGTCACTAGAATTGCCAAAGAGACTAAAGGAGGACATGCGGATATCACAGTATTTTCATCTGGGAAGGCCCTCAATTTAGTAGCATTTAATGAAGGAGGTCCAGTTAATTCTCTGTTGAGAAAATTGGAACCCGGAGACTTAGTCAGCTGGGCTGGTTTGACTGCCCCCGACGGTTCTATTCATCTAGAAAGACTAAGATTGGATAACGCTACTCCGAGGATTTCGAGTAGACCTATTTGTTGCTCTAGAACCATGAGGAGTGCGGGGAAGGGCCAGAAACTCAGATGTGATGACTGCGGCAGGATGGAGAGAAAGATTTGGTTGTGTTCTGATAAGTTAACTCATTTTGGCCATAAAGAAGGGTTATGGGTAGAACCGTCCGCCTCAAATCGGAGACATTTGTCAAGGCCCCTATCTCACGGTAATCCGGGGACAATATGATACATTACAGGGGTATCCGGATATATGACGACAGCGATGGAAGTATTGCCCATATTGGCTGTTATGATTGCCATAGCCGGGTATCTGATATGGACGATTACTAACATCAGACAACGTAGATTGAAATTTGCCGCAGAGGGCGGGGACAGCTATAGAGGTGAGGCAAAGGAACCAGAAGCTCTAATGAAACCCGATGAGGAGGCACTGGAGCAAATGGGGGAACTACTGGAGCAAGCAGGTCTGTCTTTGCCAGAAGAGGAATAGGCGTAAGAATAATTGCCAAAACCCCCTGCCAAAATTGTGTCGAAGGATTCTGGCAAGGTAGAAAGGATGCCTCGAAGGGAACCTCCTGAGTTCGAGAATTCCGACAAATCTCTGTTCGGGGCAATTCTTGATGACGGATTCTTCAATGTCGCATTAAACGATTCAAATCAGTATGGCCCTCATGCCATGATAGTGCTTCTATTTGCTGTGGCTACCGTTACGGCGATAGTCCTGTTAATTCCAACCTTATTCTAAGCACCTTGTTCTAGCAATTTTGATAGCGTTCTCTACAATCTCTCCTGATGATCCGAGGTGTGACCTCGGATCAAAAAATCCGGATAGATCATGCCCTAACAAATTCATTATCGAATCAGAAGATCTACATGCATCTTCTAGTTTTGCCCCCTCCTGAAGTGCCTTCATTGAGGCGGCTCTAAGCTCTTCATGCGCCTCATCCCTTGGCATACCTCTTTCAACCAATTCCAACATTACTTTTTCAGCCATAATAAGGCCTCTCTGAGCTTCAATATTCCCCAACATCCTTTCTCTATCGATAGACAGTCCCGAAAGAACTCTGTTGCATTTAGAAAATACGTCATCTAGGAGGATCATTGCATGAGAAAGTGTGAATCTTTCACTGGAAGAATTTGCTAAGTCCCTTTCATGCCAAAGGAGTGCATTTTCGTATGAAGGGATCATCATGGAACGAACAATTCTAGCTAGACCGCAGGCATTTTCAGCCGTAATCGGATTCTTTTTGTGTGCCATCGTGGAGGACCCTACTTGCTTCTTCAAATCGAACGATTCTGCTACCTCACCAATCTCGGTCCTCTGGAGATTTCTAATTTCCTGGAGAACCTTCTCTATGCTGGTCGCGACATTTGACATCCACCCTACCCATTCAATGTATCTATCTCTTCCAACAACCTGTGTTGTGGCAACTGGGACCTCAAGCCCCAGTTCTCTCAGAACCAGACTCTGCAGCTCAAGCGCTCTTTCTCCTTGGGCTGCACCGGAACCAACTGCTCCCAGAAACTTCCCTGTTATACATCTTTGAGTCATCTCATGCAGACGATCCAAGTGTCTCCTGAATTCGTCTACCCAGACAGCAACCTTCAGTCCGAAGGTTATTGGGACTGCAGCTTGACCATGCGTCCTTCCTAGCATTACTGTGTCTCTTTCTCTTTCTGCGATATCACACATTGTGAGAATCAATTTTCTTATTGCTTCATCTTGAAGGGATATGCTATCCTTAATTTGTAAAGCGACAGCTGAATCTACAATGTCATTACTGGTAGCTCCGAGGTGGATGCACCACCCGGAATCCCCTGCTACTTCGGCCATTGCCTTGGTTAGGGCCATGATATCATGTTTCGTTTCAGCCTCAATTTCATCCACTCTATCAGCAGTAACTATGCCTGGATCAGCAATTTCAGCTATTGCATCATAGTCTTCAGGTGATACTTTTCCCATCTTACTGTGAGCCCATATTAATGCCCTTTCGACCTCAAGCTGTCTTGCGTGCCTACCCTCACGAGACCAAATTTCCTTTGCGACATCTCGTCCATACCTGTAATCAAGAGGTGATATTGGCATAATTTTCAGACGTGCGACTATGTTTACCTGTTTGAGCCTAACGATGATACTTCAATGCGCAGGAATCCATTTTCAATATGCCTCTTGATCCTTGCCAATGGGGCTTTCCGGTATACAATATCTCACGTGTCATATCCGGGAAATTAACCACGAAGGTTTCGAATTCACCACCCTCTCCATCTATGTTGAATCTGTGCCTTCTAGACAGAGTCCGCAAGTCCAATAGCGATTCTAAATCCAACCTCTTTCCCAGCCATTCTTGTTCCAAACCCTCTGTGGAGACAGATGTGAATACTACGTCGAATCCATGTTCTACCAGAGACTGCATGTGACTTTCCCCATCCTTATGCCATAATGGGCAGAATGAACGTATCTCTAATCTCTCGCACATCCTCTCAATCCTTGTTTTCTGGTAATCTGAACGAATCGCCCCTACCACTAACCCATCTATCACTGGCCTCTCTTTTTGCAATACCATATCATTCGGTACTCCAACCCAACTCGGCCAAATCTCCTCAAATGCCTTACTGGTATCCGAATCTCCTCTAAGCCCTCTTTCCAAATCAGATACCTCTTCCTCCTCGATCCCGTGACTAATCACCGGAAGCCATGGAATTCCCATCGAACAAGCCTGCAAACCCGCTACCCAGGTATTTCCCAACTGGAACATCATGGAATCTTCCCCTTTTACCATGACAGTGGCAATCGATACAATTTCCCATCCTTGCAAACCTGACCACCACGTAGCATAGGCAGAGTCCTTTCCTCCCGAGGATAAAACCACGACTCGCATCTTTCCACCAATTTTAAACTCCGCAGAATGTATACTAGATTGAGTCTTCTCTCGACCAAGATTCATAAGAGTCCATTATGGCATGGGGTCGATAGCGATGCAGCCTAGCGGACGAGGTTACGATCATGGAGTCTCTACGTTTTCCCCAGACGGTAGACTTTACCAAGTAGAATATGCCAGAGAATCAGTAAAGAGGGGGACTACAACAGTCGGCCTTGTCTTCAAAGAAGGAGTGGTACTAATTGTAGATAAGAGGGTCCAGAGCAAGCTCGTGATAACTGATTCTATTGAGAAAATGTACCAAATCGACAATCACATTGGAATTACTACATCCGGTTTAGTTGCTGATGCTAGGCAGCTGGTAGACAGAGCAAGAGTACAATGCCAAGTCAACAGAATGACATATGGTGCCAAAATTCCAGTTTCTACTCTAGTTAAGAAAATGTGTGATTACAAGCAATCGTTTACTCAATATGGTGGAGCGAGACCATTTGGCACTGCTCTCCTAATCGCAGGATTCGATGACGAAGGGTTCCATCTCTTCGAAACTGACCCTTCTGGTGCCTATCAATCATATAATGCTGGAGCGATCGGCAGGGGTCGCTCTACTGCCATAGATTACTTCGAAGAGAAGTGGAAGCCCAATATGACTCAAAATGCCGCGATCAAGTTAGGCCTTGAAGCACTTAAGGAATCCCTAGAAGACGATTTGAACAGGGAAACTGTCGAGATAGCATGTGTGGACAAGGATGGTTACAGGAAGTTGGATCAAGAATCAACCCTGAAGCATCTCGATAAGATGTCTTGATTTCCGCCAATGTCTAAGCCGCACCCCCAATGGGGCCTATATGGTCAGCTTGGATGATGCTGTATTAGCCCGCCTGGAAAAGGGGGGAAAAAGATTCGAGATTTTGGTAGATCCTGATTTGGTTGAGTTATGGAAACAGAATCCAGAAGGAGTTTCGATGGATGACCTCCTAGCTGTAGATGAAATATGGTCCGACGCGAGAGCAGGAGAGAGGCCCACCTCGGAGGCTCTTGAGGGTGCTTTTGGAGATACCGATATAGTTGATTGCGCTTTGAAGATTCTTGTTAATGGTACGATACAATTAACCACGGCGCAGAGGAAGAATATGGTCAATGAAAAGAAACGGCAGATAGTGAACGAGATTGCCACTACTGCTACCGATCCCAAGACCAAACTTCCACACCCTAGGACTAGGATAGAAAATGCTCTGGAGGAGCTCAGATTTCCAATAGATCCCTTCAAATCAGTGGAAAGTCAAGTCGAAAACGCTGTTTCTGCCCTGAGGCCTGTTATTCCTCTACAATTCATTACCGTAAGATTGGCATTCAAAGTACAAGGTAGAGACTATGGGGCAATAAGTCAGATGCTCAGAGACTCGATTCAGAAGGAAGAGTGGTTGAGTGATGGCACATGGGTCTGTGTCGTTACATCTCCCGGTGGAATGAAAAATGACTTAATTGGAAAGGTGGCATCAAAATCTCCCGATGTTGAAGTACGTGAAATCGAGTAATTTACCAAATCTGCCCAGCATCAACGGTTATGAATAGCAGGCCAGTCGCGCGGCTCGATAACATGACAAAAAATAATGACGCGACGGGGTCGCGAAGTGTACGAGGCCAAGTCCTCGTTGTTCCCGGAGAGGATCTGGGAGAATCTGAAGGGCAAGAAGCCGGCCATGGAGTTCTTTCCATTTCTGGGCGGCTAAAGGCAATAAAACAAGGAATAATTAGGAAAAAAGGAGCTTTGGTTTCAGTTGAGCCAAAACACACGAGATACATGCCTCGTCCGGGTGATTTGGTGATCGGTTTCATCGAGGGCTGTACAAACAACATATGGTTTATCGAACTCGGTGCCCCTTTCAATGCGATACTACCAATGAGTCTCGGGCCAGGAAAGGTAGATTTTGGAGGCACTAGGTCAGTAATGGACGTAGGCGACGCAGTCCTGTGCAGAATACAGGAAGTCGAGGAAACACATTCTAGCGTTGTCACTATGAAGGGAATGGGCCTTAGGAAAATTCGCTCAGGAATCATAGAAGAGATTGATCCACACTTACTGGGTAGGCTAATTGGTAAAGGTGGAGAATCACTAAGAAGACTGAAAGAGGATACAGAGTGCCGTGTGGTTGTAGCGGACAACGGTAGGATGTGGATAGACGGAGAATTTGAGGGGATTCTAGAAGTCAGAAAAAGATTATTCGAATTATCAGCGAGTGTCAAAGGGGGTGTGAAATAATGGGCGGATACGGAGATATTTTGATGATTGATGAGAACGGCTTGAGAATGGATGGCCGAGGACCTGGAGATATTAGGGAGATATCTATTCAGACAGGGGTTGTACCTGTTGCAGACGGATCTTGCAGGATGACTTGGGGGACCAATGAAGCGATTGTCGCTGTCTATGGGCCAATGGAAGCCCATCCTAGGAAGATTCAGAGACAAGATAGAGCAGTCCTCGATGTAGCCTACAATATGGCTCCATTCTCAACAACGGATAGAATCAGGCCCGGTTTCAATCGAAGAAGTAGAGAAATCAGCAAAGTAACGAAGGATGCTCTCGAAAGTGTAGTCCTTCTCGACTTGTATCCGCGCTCAAAGATTCGCGTGAATATAGAAATTATCTCTGCGGAAGCTGGGACAAGATGTGTGGGGCTGACTGCCGCATCCGTCGCTCTTGCAGACGCAGGTATACCCATGACCGACTTAGTAGTCAGTGTAGCCAGCGGTAAAATAAATGATGTTGTAGTGTGCGATCTGAATAAGGAAGAGGACAATTATGGGGAAGCTGACCTCCCTATGGGGATTCTTCCAAACACGGGCGAGTTGGTTTTCTTACAGATGGATGGCGATCTCTCTCAAGATGAATTCAAAGAGGCATGGGACTACAATATGGAAGCTGCATCGTCGATACACGAAAAGATGGTCGAAGCGCTAAAGGAGGGTGCATAGTATGACAATACCTATCGTACCAAATCTACTCAGAGCTCATCTTTCCGATCTAGCCGAAAAGGATGCTAGGATAGACGGCAGGTCTAGGTGGGAGGGTAGGAAATTGGAGGTCGAGCATTCCATTCTTCCGAGAGCCGAGGGCTCAGCCAAGGTTAGGATGGGTGACACGATCGTCTTCGCAGGAGTAAAGTTCCAAATCATGCAACCATATCCAGATCGTCCAAATCAGGGTGGTTTGATGTGTTCTGCTGAGGTCAGACCAGTCGCAGGTAGGCACTGGGAAGCAGGCCCGCCAAGTGAAGAATCAATAGAGCTCGGAAGAGTCGTAGATAGAGGGATCAGGGAATCAGGTTGTATCGATGTCGACTCTCTTTGCATAATTCCTGGTGAGAAAGCTTGGCAAGTAATACTAGATTTGTTTGCCGTATCGGACGATGGAAATCTTTTCGATGCATTCGCTTTGGCTGGAATTGTAGCACTAAGGAATGCAATAATACCCGCAGAAAGATTCGAAGTCGGGGAGGATAAGAAACTAGAAGTCTCTAAAACGCCTATTATGTGCTCTTATCACAAGGTTGGTGGACGTTTTGTTTACGATGCGTCTTCAAGAGAAGAGCTTGGTGGTGATGAGAGGATCCACATCACTCTAGGTGATGGGGACAACGTTCATTCTCTACAGAAGGGTATAAAGGGAATTTTCTCAGCGGATGAGTTTGCTGAAATAATGGAAAATGCCCGTCAAAGGACCAAGGAACTTAGAGATATAATCAATTCAATATAGGTGTAATAATATGGCAAAGAGAACCCAGAAAGCCGGAGCAACAGCTCGTTTCGGACCTCGATACGGAGTCAGCGTTCGTAGAAGAGCGGGTTCTGCAATTTCTAAAAAGTCCAGAAAATACACTTGCCCTAGTTGTCATTACTCTAAGGTCAGAAGGAAGGCAGCGGGGATATGGGAGTGTAGGAAGTGCAATCATACATTTTCTGGAGGCGTCTGGGAACCTTACACTAGGGCAAGTGATGCAAACAAGAGGATTATTCGACGTTCTCTTGAAGGGGCCACTGCTACCGACATGACCGTAATTGCCCAGCAGGCTGCTTTAGAATATGAAAGAAAATTATCCGAGAGAGATTCAGATGAAGGATCAGAAGAGGAATGAGAAAGTCGAGCTCAGCCTAACGTTGGAGCATCCGGATTCTCACGCATTATCATCTTCTCTGGTAACAGAAGCCGATTTTAACAACACTGAAAATCAGGTTCAAGTCTCGATTTCTTCTGATTCTTTTAATGACCTTAGGGCAAGGTGGAATTCACTAATGAGAGCTTTAATTGCATCCGAACATTCCCTTATGGCAACAAGAGGGGGCGGCAAGGATTAGCAAGGAAGTTTCAGCTGAACAAATTCAGTCCATTGCCCGAGAACTACAGGCAATTAGGAATCAGATTCAAACGATTTCATCACAAATCTCGGAGTATGGCATAACCGTAGAGGCACTTGGGGAACAGGATTCGGAGAAGCCAGTTTATCGCTCACTCGGAAACCTGTTATTAGAGGTTGCAGATCGGGAGAAACTTTTGTCCGAATTAACTGATGCTAAATCGTCCCTAGAAGAGCATTTGAAGAGACTAGTCGAAAGAGAAGAAAATCTTAGAGAGCATTATGAGGAAAAAGCTGAGCAGTTTGAGAGGGAGTGACCTTTATTGGCATGGCCATCAGAATCAACAAAAGACCCTTCACCCGAATCAGAAATTTTTCGGTCTTTCATTTCCGAAGGTAAGACAAAGGAAGCTTTGGAGATCAGCGAGATAATATTGGCGAAGTCAAGGAATTTGAATGATCGAGATTATGAATCTGAGGCATGGATTCGTATGGAAAGAGCACTACTAGGGGCCTGTCCCACAGAAAATATTGGTTCGGAATTAAGATGGTGCGTCGATCGTCTAAATTCTATTTCGTCTGGCTCTGCTCTTCATGGACTCGCTCTTCTAAATTTAGCCTCCTGGCATCTAAACTCCTCAGAAGAAATGATGGCATTAGTAACCCTTTCAGAAATATCTCCCTCACTCGGGCACCCAAATGATATAATCGGACTTTCACGATTAGAATCTGGTAGAATTCTTGTTTCAATTGGGGACATCGACCCTGCAATGAGGCATCTTTGGACGGCGATGAGTCGACTCTCTTCCGAAGGGATGTATGCTGAATCTCTGGTTTGCGCAATGGAGTGGCTTGACATCGCTCTAGACGAAATCGACCCCAAATCACCTAGGATGGAAAAAAGAATCTCTGAGGCAAAGCCTAGAGAGGAGCCAGGATTAACTAGCTCACCTTCTAATCCGGAAGATATCAGGGAGGTTATAGATTTCATAATGCCACTTTGCCTTAAAGATCTGTCAGGTGAGAGGAGAGATGATATAGGCTTGATAATTGATGCAAGCGACGCATTAGGAGAAAACTCTTGGAAGGAAAAACTGCGAAAGAGAGTCTCAGATCTTCAAGATACTAGACTCATTGCTGAGCTCCAATCGTGATTTTTAATCATAGCCAGCTCATCGGGATCCCATGCAGTACCTTCTGGGATTTGAAGGCACCAACCAACCTCCCCAATTGAATCATCATGTGAAAACCATGGTTCTGGATCCACCGTTCCATCTACGTGGACTAGTACCACGCACCCATTATCAATCAGGTTGAATTCTAAAGCCTTCGCAGTGCCCAAAATGCCCGCTTCTTCATACAGCTCCCTTAGCGCAGCCTCATCTGGACTTTCGTTATCCAAAATACGGCCACCTGGCAGCTCCCATCCCCTATCCATATTCTTCACCATGATCCAACAATCATCTTCCTGTTCTGCGGCCAAGGCCCAAACAACAACAAATTCAACCTCATTCATCTAATTCACCGAGTAACTGCTCTACTATTTCCTTTGCGCCCTCTATCCCTTCATAGGAAAGTCTTCTAGCCAGGAAGAACGCCTCAGACAGCCTGCCTTGTCGATGAAGATAATCAATTCTAGCGAATTCATTTTCTTCAATATCAATTATTTCCTCTTTTTCACTCTCTATCTGCTCCTCCGGCTTAGTTATATCTCGCAATCTTTCTAGGAAAATCGCTCTGTCCGAAACATCAGGTTTCTTCCAAGGGGCGCGACCCTTTCCTTCGAATAACCCAACCATCCTCTCCTTGAAGCGGTCTCTTGACGAATTACCAAGAGAGACTGCCTGCGCCTGATCATAGCAAAGCCATGCCTCGTCGAACTCTTCCCTTCGTTCGTATAATCGCCCTAGTTCTTCCCAAGCTTCATGATTATTGGGTCTGTGTGCAAGGATAATTCTGGAAAGATCAATGAAATCATCCTCTAAACCCGCCTCTCTCAACCTTTCTATCCTTCTAGAGAAAAGTATGTTAGCTCTTTGATCAGAAATATCCAACGATTTGAGTCTCTTCGCGAACTCTTGTATTTCCGTTTCGTTATCCTTAGCTTTGTTCCACCATTCATCTGCATCTAATGGGTCCTCGGACAACGCAGCTTCTAGGAGATCTTGACATGATTCGATGATTTCTTGCCCCGATAGCTGCATTACTAGGTCAGACTCCCTACCAAGAACTGAAAACAAGTCCCCCAAAACGGATAGTGCACCTTCCGTATCTTTCATCAGAACCTTAATTTTAATCAGGATTCTCCAATTATCGCCATTTGTAAAATCATAAAGTACGCTCTGTCGGGCATTTTGTTCTGCCCAAGCCAAGTTAGACTCGTTTTCCTTGTGCAATTTCAAGAATTTCTCTGCTTGGCTCCTATGTCTATTCCCAAGACTCCTTCTTGGATGTTGAAGCGAATCTGAAATATCCATATCTCTTTTTACCATTTAGAAAACTCACAGAACTGATTCGTAAGGGGACCTGTCAATTCCTGGATCAATTGTTGCATCCATTCCAATTTTGCTTGTGGTTCCATCGGAGGACCTGCTAGGGTCCAAGCTCGATCCTTTCTGATCAGAAAGTATGATCGTATCCTTATCTGGCTGCCAGCGAGTCATTAGGGCCCACTCAACTCTTGCAGGGTCCGCAATATCTATGTCTCGATCAACAACAATCACCTGTTTCATTGATTTGTGCCCGTCTAAGGCTGCATGGATGGCTCTAATGCCATCACCTTCTATCTTAGGGTTAATCTGCACCACCGAGGAAAGCCAACCACTGCCACCTTCCGTGAGGTAAACATCCGAGCAATCAACTACCTTTGAGACTGCAGTTTTGATAGTGGGGGCTCTGGGCATCCCCATGAGAGTCATGTGCTCAACTCCAGCAGGGATAAGGGCATGAAAAATAGGCTCAGTCCTATGGTGTATTGCATCATACTCAATTATCGGCTCAAGCCTGATATCATCTACCGTGCCAGTTATGTCCACATACGGCCCCTCTTCTCCTCTTCTCTCTGTTATTCTTGCCTCCATGGCATATTCTGCCTCCGCAGGAACGAACACCCCATTGCTTAACTCTACAATTTTTAGGTCGGTTTCGTAAATCCTTTGGTGAAGTGCGGCGGCAACCTTCAACTCATCCAGTGGTTTATCAAATGACATTGCTCCAGCAAGAAGTACTACTGGATCAGGTCCGTTAACCACAGCAATGTCTACATCATCGCCCGCCTCCCCTGCACTATCCACCATGGTTCTTAGGTGACGTGGAACTAACCTTACACAAGTCTCTCTATGATTTTTCGTTAATTGTCTATGAAAAGAGGTATTTCTCTGCCCGGCATACTGTGCAATAATTATAGATGAAGACTGGTATCTCCCCCCATCTTCCGGATAATGCCATGGAATCGGTATCCTCTCAAGGTCTGCTACCTCCATTGTATTATCCAATACGGGAGCTTCACTAGGATCGACAATTTGCGGCTCAACAGGATTTTCCATGGCCCAAGAAAGAATATCAATCAATTCTCCGGGAGAAACGTCGAATGATTCACAGAGTCTTTTCCTTGTGAGTATGTTTATTGCCACTCTATGGCCTGAAACCTCTTTTATATTATTGAACATAATAGGGGCATTTCCGTTGGCTTCTGAAACCTCTCTGATTTGAGAATCCACACTAGTCGGATGGTCAATGATCATACTGCCTTCTACGAGTTCTCTGAACCCCATATTGACCCCTAAAAAACTAAGCCGCTTGAATGTTGGCTCAAAATCATACTCTGGAACGTCACATTCATCCTTACACCCGTCAGTATCATAAATGGGGGGCAGGTCGCCAAGCCGTCATTTTGAGGTGTACACTTGGGACGAGGCCTATTCTCCGGTTCGAAGATGAAGTCAGATCGCAAGAGATACCGTTGGAAAGAAAGACAGTTTCGTAATCGTCAAGCAAAGAGAAAGCAAGGTGGAGTACTGAAGCATGATCCACTGAGAGGTAGTCCCCAGGCAAAGGGTATAGTGATAGAAAAAGTAGGTTTTGAAGCTAAACAGCCAAATTCCGCAATTAGGAAGGCAGTCAAAATTAGCTTAATTAGAACTGGTAACAGACTCACCGCATTCGCACCTGGTGACGGAGCCATATCATTCATTGATGAGCACGATGAAGTAATGGTAGAAGGAATAGGTGGGAGCAAGGGGCGTTCTTATGGCGATCTTCCTGGTGTTAGATACAAGGTTATCAAAGTCAATGGCGTCTCTCTTGATGAAATGGTCCGTGGCCGTAAGGAAAAGCCAGTTAGGTAAGGGGTGATTAGTTGGAAGAACACGATGAAATCAATGAAACTCCGATTGAGGAAGAAGAGGAAGAGGCACCCATTGCAGGAATCGGTACTATGGTTTTCGGGAAGTGGGATGCCAGTGAAGTAGTTTGTAGCGACCCAGGAATTTCCCGATACATCAATCTGAAGATGATAGGTGCACCTCACACTGGCGGCCGACACGCTAATGCATGGTTCGGAAAACAAGAGCTTTCAGTCACTGAGAGATTCATCAATAATCTGATGAGATCAGGAAAGTACAGCGGCAAGAAGCAGTATTGTGCAAAATCCCTTGAAGACGCTTTCGATACAATGAACTCAAAGAGCGGAGTTAATCCCCTGCAGAAATTCATCGATGCTATAACTGAATCAGCTCCATGCGAGGAGACAACAAGGGTGAGGATAGGAGCAGTGAGCCAACCTAAGGCTGTCGACTCTTCCCCCAGTCGTCGGCTCGATCTTGCACTTAGGAACCTAGCAATAGGGGCAGCTTCAGCAACTATGAAGAGTAAGAAGACACTTACTGAAGGCATAATTTCAGAGATTTCAAAGGCTTCTGAGGGGGACGTCAACTCTTTTGCAGTTGGAAAAAGGCATGAAGTAGAAAGAATTGCTGCCTCAGCGAGGTGATGGAAAAACCGTCTCTTCAACTCATATCAAGTAAACTACTCAATCGTCTTTATGAACCGTTTTCAGGTCGGCAACTTATCGGAGTGAGACTATGGGTCGTAAGGAAGACAATATTAAGCGTGCCACAGAGGTAATGCATGAAAGGGAAAGAATTCGAAATCTAGCCATAGCAGCACACATTGACCACGGAAAAACTACCCTTTCAGACAACCTGATTGCTGGTGCAGGCATGATGTCGGAGGAGCTAGCAGGCAAGTCGCGAGTTCTGGACTTCGATGACCAGGAGAGCGCTCGTGGAATAACCATTAATGCAGCAAGTGCCTCTATGGTGCACAGTGTAGAGGGTGAAGATTACCTGATCAATCTGATCGATACCCCAGGCCATGTAGATTTTGGAGGGGACGTAACACGTGCCATGAGGGCAGTTGATGGCTGCATCATCCTAACGTGTGCAGTAGAGGGTGCAATGCCTCAAACCGAAACAGTTGTGAGACAGGCCTTGAAAGAAAAAGTACGGCCAGTTCTATTCATCAACAAAGTTGATCGCCTAATCAATGAACTTCAGGTAACTCCTGAAGATATGATGGAAAGGTTTCAGGGACAGATAAAGAAGGTAAACAAGCTAATCAGAGCTTTTGCTCCAGATGAGCATAAGTCCGACTGGCAGGTAGACGTCGCTAAGGGGACGGTAGCTTTTGGTTCAGCGTACCATAATTGGGGGATTACAGTTCCGTTTATGCAGAAATCGGGGGTAAATTTTCCACAAATATTCGACTATTGCAATAATGAGGAGCAAAAAGAATTAGCGAAAAAGGCCCCAGTCCATGAAGTACTCCTAGATATGGCAGTTGAGAAGCTGCCATCGCCCCTTATTGCTCAAGAGTACAGAATTCCAAACATCTGGCAGGGTGAATTAGACACAGATGTAGGCAAATCGATGGTTAACTGTGACGCAGACGGACCCCTATCGCTCATGATCACTAAAATTTGGATGGATCCTCATGCAGGAGAGGTAGCAGTAGGTAGGGTTTATTCTGGAACAATAAAACAGGGCGAAACAGTTTGGGCGATAGGTGCGGCAAAATCCGAGAGAGTGCAGCAAGTTAGTATGATGGTCGGCGGAGATAGGATACAAGTACCGGGTGTTTCAGCAGGCAATATAGCAGCTCTTACAGGAGTCAGAAGTGCGGCCGCTGGAGTAACAATTTCCAAAGAGAAGGATGCTACTCCATTCGAGGCTATTAGGCATTATTCAGAACCAGTAGTTACAGTAGCTATTGAGCCCAAATCTATGAAGGATCTCCCTAAATTCATCGATTCACTTAGGGGTCTTGCCAAGGCAGATGCATCACTATCCGTTTCAACAAATTCAGAAACAGGCGAGGCCCTTCTATCTGGGATGGGAGAGCTTCATCTGGAGATTACGATTTATCGACTCGAGGAAGAACAGGGAATAAAGGTCAATCAGAGCAATCCAATTGTGGTTTATCGCGAATCAATTTCTGATGACAACAAAGGTCGACCATTCGAAGGGAAATCTCCAAACAGACACAATAGGTTTTATGTCGAGGTAGAACAACTTCCTGCAGATGTAGTGAATGCTCTCAGAGAGGGTCATTTCGGGGATGGTCCCGTACGACCAAAAGATGCGAAGGAGACCGGAAATAAATTTGCTGAGTTTGGAATGGACAAGGATCTAATGAGAAAAATTTACGCAATTAATGCAACCTCTGTTCTGGTGAATGATACAAAGGGGATCCAGAATCTGCACGAGACTAGGGAGCTAATTATCGAAGCATTCAATGATGTTTGTAAAAAAGGTCCGATTGCTGATGAACCTCTCACGGGGGTGATGATGAGACTAGTAGATGCTAAGCTACATGAAGATGCAATTCACAGAGGGCCAGCACAGACTATTCCCGCAGTCAGGAATGCAATAAAGGGTGCACTTATCAGAGCTAAATCAGTCCTCTTCGAACCAATTCAGAAAATTAGAATCGATGCTCCCACCGAGTGGGCGGGCGGTATTACTAGACAATTGATTACAAGGAGAGGGGTCATTGAAGACATGCCTGTTGAAGGAGACGTAACCTGTGTAATTGGAAAAATGCCCGTTGCAGAGTCATTCGGCTTCTCTAACGATATCAGGGCTGCAACTCAAGGGAGGGCAGTTTGGAATACTGAGAATGCTGGCTATGAGCAGGTCCCCATCGATCTCTTCCATAAGACGGTGGGGGAAATAAGGGAGAGAAAGGGCTTGAAAGAAGAAATCCCTGGAGAGGCTCAGTATACGGATTGATTAGCTAATCCTAATCAATTGGAAGTCAGTCAATTCTCTCAGAATATTTACCGCCTTACTTTCTTCTAACTTGTCCAGACAAGAATGAGCTATGGAATGATGATGAAGTGCCCTATCCCTAGCATAGTCCACAGATCCACTCTCTTCTAGCTCTCTTACGGCATTTGCCAGCTCTTCATCCGACCCCTTGCCCTCGCCAAATAATTTTTTGAAATTATATAGCTCAGCTTCTGATTTTAAAGCATGAATGGCAATCAGCGTCATTTTGCCTTGTAGTATGTCTGATCCTGCCGGTTTACCGAGTGTCTCGGTATCCCCAGTAATATCGATTAGATCATCCATCAACTGGAAGCATAGGCCCAGATTAAGCCCCCATTCAGCCATATTTTTGACTGTATCACTATCTGCCTTCGATAGTATCGCTCCTGTTCTGGCACATGTCTCAAACATAGCACTAGTTTTACCAGCGATCATCCGGATGTACTCGTCTTCCGAAACTTCCTTTCTTGTTTCAAACTCAATGTCTTCCTGCTGTCCCGCTGCAACTTTTCGGACCATCTCGCCAATTGATGTGATCAATTGGCCCAAATATTCCTGTGGGATGTCTTCAGATTCTGCGAGAATTTCGAATCCTACCGCAAGCATCGCATCACCTGCATTGATTGCCGTAGCATCATCAAAAGCGACATGTACTGCGTCCAGACCTCTTCTTATTGGGTCCTGATCGATAATATCGTCGTGAATGAGAGTGAAGTTGTGAATAATTTCTATGGATGCCCCGAGGGTGTAGTGTCCATTATTCGCACCTCCAACTGCCTCACCTACTAGCCTCGGTAGTATCGCCCTGAGCCTCTTACCTCCGCCCATGAAAAGATGCGTCATTGCTCGAAATAAGGTTTTTTGAGACATCTTGCTTATACTTTCCAAAATCTCGCTCTCAACTATGTCCCGGTGCTCGGTAAGGGCGTCAAGAAGGGTCTGACCAGGGATTACAGCATTCCCATTCATACTTACTTCCCCACAGAAGATTATGTCCTCCCTTTTTTTACTTGCCATCAATTCTGGTACGGCCTCGTTTGGAATGGCGTAGTTTTCCCAAATTAGCTTAAACCATGGCGCTATGATCTGGCCTGACCATTCACCTCTTCCTTCCATCATGCTCTGAATCTCTTCTCCATTGACCCATCTGACTTCTGAAATCTCATTACTATTGGGTTCAACCTCTACATCGGCGAAAACAACCATGATGTAATCAATCTCTCTCTCTATCCATTCATCGTCCCATCGACATGCATACTCCATCCTTCCAATATGATGAAAGTCCCAACTATCCGTTACGCTCGTAGATATCCCCAATTCTTGTTCTAGCTTCCTTTTAGCAGCGTTTTCAACACCCACTTCTCCAAGATTTTCAGACTCAATGTCCAGAGGATGGCTACAACAACTGTTCGCCCATACTCCGGGGAATGTAATTTTTTCACTAGATCTTTTTTGAATTAGTAATCTAGATTCTCTGTCAAAAATAAGGACACTGAATGCTCTGTGACGAACCCCTTCTCCGCTATGGCAAGAAAATTTTGTAGCGGAACCGATAACTTTGTCACTTTCGTCTACAACTAGACACATTTCCCCCATCATCTCAGACTGTATCGAGTCGTGATTGTTGAGATCATCTAGTCCATCCGCCATATATGCATGGGAATGGAGTCCGTATATGAAGACTCAACCGTACACTATTCTAGTGCCTCTGGTTTCTCCATGCTCTATTAATTCAAGGATTCTTTCGGGTTTTCTTCCATCAATTATCCAAACATTGTCAACGCATTCAGAAATCATGGTCGCTCTTTCTATCTTCAATGAGATGCCGCCTGTTACATCTATTTCTTCATCATGTTTTGCCTTTGCTTGAGACTTGCTACTCCACTGTTCGATAAGTTCAGAACCCTCCTCTCCCGGGGGTGCCGACATTACTCCCGCAGCATCTCCAATCAGGAAGATCGCATGAGTCACACTTGGGAGGTCCTTTGAGATTCTAAGCATCAGATCATCCCCGGATAGAATCCCAAACTGTTTCTCATTTCCAGTTTCCACTACATCTCCAAATGTTATGGGTATCGGTTGGTCAACGCTCCTTTCAAACATCCCCAACTCGCCTTTGAATTCAATTCCAGTACCCTCTGCCCATTTAGAAGGAGGGAAGCTTTCGCTATACAAACCCTCCATCTCGAGCTTAGATGCAACCAGATTTGATAGCTCCCGCATATCAGATCTAATCATATTTACTGCCTTTCCTTGTTCTTCAGAAATTGAAGACTCTAATCCCCCTGCAATATCCCATTTTTTCGCAATCAAATGTCCGAATGATCCAGCTCCATGGACTAAAACTATTGCAAATCCTAGATCCGCAACATTTGATATTGCCTTAGCCAGATTTTCCATCCTTCCCTCATCGAAAGTCTTCATTTTGCCTTTATCTGTGATCAATCCCCCGCCTAGCTTGATCACAATTCTTGGAGGCATATTGTGACAAGGTCCCTACTCTCATATTCTAATATTTTCAAAAAACGGTACACAGTTTTAATCAGTAGTACTGGTTGGTGGGTTTATGGAAAGCACTTCCGAGATTGAGAGATTCCAAAGGTGGCTTCAGTCAGAATTGGCCGAAGCATCCTCTATTGGGGACAAATATGAGAGAGAACCACGACTCTTACAGATTGATATCGCCATTTCAGAAACAATAAGATATAGGGGAATTTTGGAGAATTTAGAAAAATCAACCTCCTCACCATTTGTTTACAGGGCCAATCCCGTTAGAAAACCTAGTAATTCTGAAGTAAAACCAATTTCGAAAAGTGGAGAGTGTCATATTTGCGGAGCCATCAAGTCCAATGATCTCGAATTTTGTCCTGTTTGTGGCGAGTTCTAGTCACTCTTCCTCGAGCCAAGTTTCTCTGAGTAAGGAGAGCTCGGGATCATCTGGCCCGACTAATGAGAGATATTCTCCAGCTACACTGTCAGTCAAGTAAACAGTCACGCCAGCGTGCCAAATTGTCTCCCCAGAGGCCGCCATTCTGGCTGTGTCGACTTCGATTATTGAAGGATCCTTGTGATGAAATCTTCCAGCCTCAGCGGCAGCTCTAATGCTCGCAGATAGATGAACATGGGATCTATCTCCCGGACTGATTCCAACATCTAGTAAATTCCCAGACTCTTCTGGATCGCACGGATAGTAAAGTGAGTCGGGAATGTCGGTCGAAGGGAGATCCAATTCAATTTCTACAGTGTGGCCGTAAGTAGCCCTCATCATGTTGCCCCTTACCTCATATCTGCCTTTTGGATCAGTCTCAGAAATTGCAGAGAGATGATGGGGCCTAAGCCAATGTTGCCTTCTTCTTCCGTCCTTGAATTTTCTGACAATATCTCTGACGTCTATCCATCCGTTGATATCCATTTCCAAATCGAATTTTTCAGGCGCATGCCTTAGTACCAATGCTAGTTTCCTAGCCATACTATCTCTTTCTCTCGTGCTCATGACAAACTTGCCTTCAGAATTACACGCTGGACATAGGTCATCATCTGAAAAATATCCATGCATTGAGCATTCCCTAATCATGATACTTCGCCGGGGTAGATTATTCATGAACCCCTCGGTCGCTAATTGAATTATTTTCTGACAATCGTTATGTCCTGATAGCCCGACGAGTAAATATGAGGGCCGTAATTGCAGATTGGAAGAGGTCGCCCTTTACCAGGGCTCACAAGGGTCAGCTTTCTTCAGTCAGGCCTGATGAATTGGCCTCTCAGGTACTCAGAGAACTTCTAAGGGATGTTCACTTTGATACCAATCTAATTGATGACATAATTCTCGGATGTGCATATCCCGAGGGGGAGCAGGGCTACAATATTGGACGCATGATGACTTTCCTGAGTGGGCTTCCACCTCAGGTTCCCGGCTCTACAATCAACCGCCTCTGCGGATCCTCGATGCAGGCAATTTTATCCGCCGCCTCCAGTATTTCTTCCGGTTGGGGGCAGTGCTTTTTGAGTGGAGGAATAGAGTCCATGTCTAGAGTGAAAAGGAGAGGCTTCAATTGGAGCCCACATCCGAATTTGGAGACTGAATATCCCGATGCATACATTAACATGGGGGAAACTGCAGAAAATGTAGCTACTTTGTATTCTATTTCAAGAATGGAGCAGGAGATTTTTGCCTTAGAATCTCATTATAAGTCATCTAATGCAGCTACAAATGGTTACTTTGATGAAGAAATAGTTACAATTTTATCTGATTCTGGAAAAATAGCTGAGGATGGCTGTATCCGTTCTGAAACTTCTCTCGAGTCCATGTCTAAACTGAAACCAGCGTTTTCTGAAAATGGGACTGTTACAGCAGCAACGTCCTCGCCCCTCACTGATGGAGCAGTCTTTGCTTTGATTTGTAGTGAAGAATTTGCAGAGGCAAATTCGTTGAATCCATTAGCAGCCATTGTTTCATCCGCAGTCACTGGCTGTAATCCTGATCTAATGGGGTTAGGGCCTATTTCAGCAACTAAGCAAGTCCTTGAAAGGACTGGTTGGGGCATATCTGAGGTCGATATCTTCGAAATTAATGAAGCATTTTCTTCTCAAAGTATCGCTTGTGTAAGAGATTTGGAAATTGATCCAGACATAGTGAATATCGACGGAGGGGCAATTTCCATCGGGCACCCTCTCGGTGCATCTGGCGCAAGAATATCCTGTAAAGCCGCAAGCATATTGAAAAGAACTGGAAAAAGGAGAGCCATTGCGACAATGTGTATTGGCGGGGGAATGGGGATGGCAATTGCTCTGGAATCTCTTTGAGGTAATTGAAATCAATGATGGTGTTTGAGATGGTTCAAACCAAAGATACCGGAGTGGACAGGATAAGTGACTGTCTAGATGGTAAAAGAATAGCCCTTGTTGTATCTGGGGGGATAGCAGCAACTGAAACAATTAAAATTTCTAGAGAAATTAGGAGATATGGGGGATCAGTCTATCCGATTCTGACTAAGTCTGCAGAAAAAATAATTACTCCATTAGCTGTTTCTTGGGGAGCTGGGGGAGTCTCTGTAATCGACGAGTGGAATTACAAAATGGCTCAATAAGAATCTTTCGATGGCGTTCTGCTGGCACCTGCAACCAGGAACACTATCGCTAAATTCGTCCATGGGATAATTGATTCTCCTGCACTCATGTCTCTTTCCGCCGCGTCAGGAAATCAGACTCCTATGCTATTTGTTCCTTCAATGCACAACGATCTTTTTGATGACCCTGTAACAGACGAATTACTGAAATCAGTAACTGAAAGAGGTGTTGAAATCTTATTATCTGATTCAGTCGAGGGTAGGAGAAAACAACCTGATCCGGTTTCAATAGTTGCAAAATTATGCCACATAATCAACTCCAGACTATCCGCAAGAACTAGGATTGCAATAACTCTTGGAGCTACAAGATCACCTATCGACTCCGTTCGTTTTATCCAGAACTCTTCTAGTGGCAAGACCGGTTGGTCAATCGCAGAACACCTTTACAGAATGGGCCATGATGTAATATGTGTGGTGGGAGAGACGAAGTACGAACCAAGTTTTTTATTGCCGGATGTAAGAAAAACCTCTGACCCAGACAGAATTCTTGAATTTTGTATTGATTTAGCATCATCTAGCAACCCTCCAGGCTTGTGGATTCATTCCGCAGCAATACTTGATTATCAGTCCGAAAAGGAAAGAGGAAAGAGGAAAAGTGATACCGGCGAATGGAATCTTACATTATATCCTTCAGTAAAACACCTCGGCGAACTCTCAAAGTATACCACAGGTTCAACGAGAATCGGTTTCAAGTTGGAGGACGATTCAGATGAGGAGTTCCTAATTCCCAGAGCTTATGACCTGATCTCGAAATATGGTTTGGATGCCGTAGTAGCAAATCTAATCTCAGAAGCCTCTGGATCATTGCCACTTAGATGCAGAATTGTTTTCTCGGGTAATGAAGTTCAGGAAATAACCACTCTTCAAGAGTTATGCGAAACGCTTGAATCAATGATTTCAGGGAATTAGGTAATAATTGAACGAATGATTCAAGCCGCCGGTCATTGGCGTACCCATTGTGTCAAGACCGTCTAAGGCCAAAAGGGGAATCCCGCCAAAGTCAGATTTTAACTCATGGTATCCATCAATTGTCGAGATAGCCGATTTAGTGGATAAGCGGTATCCGATTAAGGGGATGGATGTCTGGAAGCCGTATGGTCTTTCGGCCATGGGCCTCATTGATTCACTTGCAAGGTCTGAGATGCGAAGGACAAACCATCAGGAATACCGCTTTCCTTTGCTAGTTCCAGAAGACCTATTGGATAAAGAGAATAGTCTTGTTTCTAGGCTAAAGGCTGCAAGGGAAGCAGAAGTAGATCCCTTGGAATTAAGATTAGATGAAGAAGAATCAGGATTCAAAAAAGAAGTATATTGGGTTACTCACGGTGGTGAAAATGAGTTAGAAATGCCAATGTTCCTAAGGCCTACATCCGAGACACCAATGTATTCAATGTTCTCTCTTTGGGTGAGAAGTCATGCTGACTTACCTCTGAAGACCTTTCAAATCGTCAATACTTTCCGTTATGAAACAAAGCAAACTAGATCCTTCATCCGAGTTAGAGAAATTCATTTCTTTGAGGCACATACCGTTCACGCTGATCAAAATGGTGCTGATTCGCAGATCGAAGAGGACGCTGAAATGGTTCGGAGGATTTTGCGAGAATTATGCCTCCCTTCCATAGTGTGTAAAAGGCCTGTTTGGGATACTTTTCCGGGTGCTTGGTATACCAAAGCAGCCGATGTAGTCATGCCCAATGGGCGTACCCTTCAGGTTGCAACCTATCATCACTATCGTGATCAATGGGCCGAAGCCTTCGACCTAACTTACGAAGACTCTGAGGGTAATACCAAATCCTGCCATCAGACAACTTTTGGAATGTCAGAGAGGTTACTGGGTGCTGTAGTCGGAATGCATGGCGATGATAATGGCCTAATAATGCCACCATCAGTTGCCCCATTTCAGGTAATCGTAATGCCCATAGCTGCTCACACTGATCAAAATGTAATCACTGCTGTTGAAGAATTGTCCGAGAGACTGACTAATCACGGTTTAAGGGTGGAAATAGATTTCAGAGATGTCAGGCCGGGTGTGAAACACTTCGACTGGGAAATTAAGGGTGCCCCTCTGAGAGTTGAGTTGGGTCCAAGAGACCTTGCTTCGGGTAAATGTATAGTGTCATTGAGAACCGGAGGGAAAGTGGAAATTAGCTTGGATGATGCCCCCAACAAAATTTTTGAGCTATTGGATTCTGTTTCAGATGAACTTAGATTAAGGGCTGAGAAATTGGTATCGGAACTCGTAAAACCATTTCCTTTAGAGAGAATCTCTGATGCCGAATCATTCGAAGATGAAATCGAAGATGGAATAGTTTACGAGCTCCCATTCTCAGGTAATGACTCAGATGCCGAGATTCTCGAGAAGAAGACTGGATTAACTCTTCTTGGGGAATCTGATTGCGAATTCGACTTGGAAAAGCCTTGTGTGATTACCGGAAATCTAACCAGCAAGAGGCAGTTCGTTTCTAAGATGTACTGAGCGCTTTCTCCAAATTAGGCCCATAACTACCAATGATAAACAAAGTCCTAGCACAATCAGGTCCCCGAGTAGAGGGAAACCCATGGGCTTAACCCAAGCTTCAATCTGATGGATACCATCCCATGAGTAACCTTCAGTGAAAACAAGCTTAGTTTGACCGTATTCGTCATTACATATCTCCCTCATATCCGCAACACCTGTAGAGCATAGTACAGACCCAATTCCAAATACCATATTGTAGATTGCGAATATTGAACCAAATAACCCCATCATGATTAGTATATATCTGGGTCTTCCGCGTTTTGAGGACTCAAGAGACTTATTCAAAGGAATAATTGGTTGAAAATCAGGTAAGCTAACATCACTAGTAATTGGAGTAGCTTCAGGAAGTGGCTCATGGGTAGAAATCTCTGGTGCTAACACGCCCATTTCTTCAAGTGCTTCGCTACCGTAAATCCTCTCTGCCATGGAATAGAGGTTGGAATCACCTTCTATCTCCTCGGGGTTAATCTCGCCCGAAAGAAGCCTTCTCACAGCGTCTGGATCGGTCATAACGATAGATTCTCGGTATCAATACCCCTATGAAATGAACCCTATAATGAACGCAATTATGGCATATTTTTACGGTTAATACATTTCCTAACAGCCGAACATATGGAAATCGCATCCAATCCCATCATGGTCATTAACTCAGATGTGCCACCACTTTCTCCAAATCTATCTTTCACTCCTACCATTTCAACCGGAATCGGTTTATTCTTTGCAGTCCACTCTGAAACTGCACTCCCGAGTCCCCCAATTACTGAGTGATCTTCTGCTGTAACTAGGCAACCACATTTCTCTGCCAGGTCAGTCAATAGCTCCATGTCCAGAGGTTTAATCGTGTGCATATCTATTACTGAACAGGATATTCCTTCGTCTTCAAGAATTCTTGCAGCTTCTATTGACCTTTCAACCATCACTCCACACGAAATTATTGCAACATCACTCCCTTCAATAATGATGCTACCTTTACCAATTTCCAAATTTGTAGCCGAATCTCCATCATAAATCCTAGATGTTTTGTTTCTTGCAGTCCTCATGTATGATGGACCTGCGTTATTGAGTAGCTTTACTGTGAGCTCTTCTGCCGACAAATCATCACATGGGTGGAGGATGGTCATTTTTGGAATTGATCTGTAAATCCCCAAATCTTCGATAGACTGAGCACTGCTTCCATCAGAACCAGTGTGAATGCCACCATGACTCCCACAGATATGGACTGATAGCCCCGGCCTTGCAATTCCATTCCTTACTTGTTCGAAAGCCCTCTCGGTGAATACGGCGAAAGTGCTAGCAAAAGGGATTTTTCCGGAAGAAGCCAATCCAGCGGCTACTAGCATCATATTCTGCTCAGCAATCCCCATGGATACAGTTCTATCAGGAAAGCCCTCTCTAAAGTGGCATGATTTTGTAGATTTGCCCAGATCTGCTTCTAAGACAACCACCCTTTCGTCTTTAGCTAATCTTAGGAGGCCCCTTCCATATCCATCCCTAGACGCCCCTCCCTCGGACGGAGCACTCATGATAGCTCCTCCAAAGCAATTTTCAACTCTTCATCATTTGGGGCTTTTCCATGGAAAGAGGGATTGTCTTCCATGAATGAAACGCCCTTCCCCTTTATCGTGTGAGCAATAATTGCGCTCGGCGCTGACTCATTCTGATTTGCCCAGTTTATTGCCCCAATAAGTTCTGAGATGTTGTGGCCGTCAACTTCCAAAACATTCCAGCCGAAGGAAGTGAATTTTTCTCCAATGTCTCCAACTTCCATCTGAACCGCCATGAAATCATCATTCTGAATTCTATTTCTATCAACAATTACCCTTAGGTTGGAAGCATTGTGATAAGATGCTGCCATTGCTGCTTCCCACACTTGACCTTCTTGAGTCTCTCCATCCCCCAACATTCCCCAAATCGTTCTTTCGCTGGAGTCAATATTTGCTGCATTGGAACAGCCCAATCCTAAAGACAGCCCCATACCCAGACTTCCGGCCGAAAAATCGACTCCCTTGGTCCAGACCATATCTACGTGGCCTTGACATACAGAACCAAGAGTCCTAAATCCAAGAATATCTTCTTCATCTAGAACCCCCATCTGATGAAGAAGGGAGTACATTGCGGGACTGGCATGCCCTTTACTCATGATGAACCGATCACGATCAGGCCAATCGGGATTGCTGGTGTCGAATCGAAAATCAGTCCCATAAAGTGCAACCATGGCATCTATTGCTGATAGTGAACCACCTGGATGACCTGATTTGGCTTGATGCGTCATCCTCAAGATGTCTATTCGACACATTCTAGCCATTTCGTTTAGTTCATCATGACTCTGGGTCGCAACGTCCCCCATGAAGCAGAGTGACAACTCGTGGCTATTGATAGTTTTCAATGTCAAAATTCTAGACTAATTAGAGAGTGGTTCAAATCATACCTTTACTTCGCAATAATCGAATATGATTCAGGATAATTTTTCAGATGCCGATTGGCGTACAAATCTAGCTGAATTTCCCGTTCCAATTTCGGTTGAAAACGATCCATTACTTTCTAAAACACTTTCATTGATTTTGGAAGGTAAAAGAATTCCTAGGGAGCTAGGTGTTGAGTTACACAGAGAAGCTCCCCTCCCCGGGCTCGCGTCTCTGGCAGACTCGATTAAAATATCTAGATTCGGAAAAAATATTTTTTTCAATGAAAATCTCCATGTTAATACGACTAATGTATGCGTACTTGCATGTCGATTCTGTGCGTTTAGAAGGGGAGCTAGAAGCGACGATGCTTACTCACTATCGCCCGAGGAATTCATATCTAGAATTAGTCCGTTTTCAAATATAATCGATGAGGTCCACGCAGTAGGGGGGCTTCACCCAGATTGGACTGTTGATGATTATGTCAAGATATATGAGATGTCGAAGAAGGAATTTCCAAATATCAATATTAAATCTCTAACTGCCGTTGAAGTGAAACATCTCTCGACAAAGTCCGGGATTACAGTTTTTGAAACGCTCAGAATTCTGAAAAATGCTGGTTTAGATTCCCTTCCAGGGGGCGGTGCCGAAATCCTAGTCGACAAAATTCGTGATCGGATTTGTAGAGGTAAAGAGACTTCGTCAGAGTATCTTGAGATTCACGGTATAGCACATTCACTGGGCATCCCAACAAATTGTACAATGCTTTTCGGGACGATAGAATCAATCGAAGACAGGGTTACTCATTTGGATAAACTCCGGATCCAACAGGACTCATCCTCTGGCTTCCAGTGTTTCGTCCCATATCCTTTCCTCAAGGACAACACCAGACTTCCAGAAGCTAAACTAGCTAGTGCTGATGAAATAATTAGAGTCATTTCTTTGTCTAGGATAATGCTAGATAATATCCCACACATCAAGGCCTACAGGATGAATATTGGTGATCACCTTGCATCTATAGCGATAAATTCCGGAGCAGATGATATTGATGGTACAGTTGGCCATGAGGAAATAATGCATGAAGCTGGCAGTGAGACTAGAGTTGATTATGATGGAAAAAAACTGGCAAGGCTAATTTCTGCATCTGGACAAAATCCAGTGAAGAGAGACTCAACATACACTTCATTCAAGAACATAGAATCCAAACCAGAACATATCAAGCGGTTCCTCCCCATAGTGGCAAGTGATTGAAATGTCTTGGGAGAAAGTATTGGGCAGGGTATCATTCATCAATTGTGATCCCGTCTTCCATGGTATCGGTGAAAAATGGAATATTTTGGCAGCCCCTCCATCATGGTTAACCGGCCATTTACTTAGGAGGGACTGTATTACTGCCCCAATTCCCACTGCCGATTTCGCACTACATCATGACAAATTGGTTCTTCTTCCAAAAATTGGAATAGTCGGTAGGGAAAAGGTTGGTTCCGTACTTCTCTTCGGAAATAGGGAGATAGACTCAATGAGAGATATTGCACTACCATCCGATTCTTCTACTTCTAGAATGTTAATGCATTGGATTTTGAAAAATAGAAAACTAGATCCGAGACTTGTAGAGATGGGTCCTGACATCGATTCAATGCTTGAAAGATGCGATGGAGCGTTAATAATCGGAGATAGGGCAATTTCCGCATCTCTACAGTACCCTGAGTTAGTGAAGATGGACTTAGGAAGGGAATGGTCCAAATTAACGGGTTTCCCAATGGTTTTCGGAGTGTTCGCTGCAAGAAAAGACTCCCCGACGGACAAAGTAATCGAAGCATGCGAGGTCATGATAGCCCAATATGATCAATTTTTATCAGATGCTGATGTGAGGAAATCAGTCATCGCTTCGGCTTCAAAAAAAGTCGGATTGTCCATAAAAAGGATAGAGAGATATTTTAGTTACGAAGTATCCAATATGCTTGAGGATGAGTCAATAACCGGACTCAATCTTTTCTTAGACAGAGTCTATGGGATATCCACCGAGGGTTCGTGGTTGACGTAAATTGTCATGAATAATCAAGCTTCTTGCCCGAAACCCAGTTTAGAAGATCAATTGCAACCTCGCAAGATTCCGCAATTACTGGCTCCTCATCATCTACGAATTTCTCCAATGTAGACATTGCAGTCCTGTTTCCTATTGCGCCCAGAGCCTCTGCAGCCTCATGCCTAACCATCAAATCTTCTTCTAAGTCCTCCAATCTTTCTATCAAACATGGCACTGCTCGATCATCTTGCATCTGTCCAAGAACATAGGCAATCTCGTGCTTGAGCAAGGCAGAGTCAGAGTCGAAGGCTTTTGCTAGAGCTTCAACAGAGTCAACACCTCCGATATTTCGTAAGGCGAATAATGACCTCATCCTTTGGAACATCCTCTCGTTCTCATCACACAGAATTTCCCGTAATTTCGTTACTTCTTTGAATTCGCTGGCGGGGGCCGGATCAACAGACCCAAACTCGCTTACTTCTGGTTTTTCACTCACAACATCACTCACCTATGAACTCAATTTTATCTGTATCGAAGTCTTCCTTTACCAGCCCAATTTCCTTTCCCCTTTCAAGAAACATCCTAACGGCCTTTCTACCATCCTCTCCATAGTCTATGGTTCTCTGGTTAACGTACATTCTTACGAATTTCTCATTAGTCTCTGAATCTATTCCTCTTCCCCATTTCTTTGCGAATTCCAATGCCTTGTCTGGATTCGACAGCGAATACTCGATACTTTTCTTGATATCAGAAGATATGGATTCACACAATTCTATCCCGAGATCCCTCCTTACTATATTGCCTCCAAGTGGGAGAGGGAGCCCAGTTTCTTCTCTCCACCACAGGCCAAGATCGATTACTAGATCTGCACCCTCTGCTTTCCATGTTAGTTGACCTTCATGAATTATTACTCCTGCGTCTAATTCACCATTCACTACCTTTGGCAGGATCTCATCGAACGGGACCTCTACAGTCTCCACTTCACCGATAGCCAAGAGTAATGCTAGATATGAACTGGTACTCTTACCGGGGACGGCTATCACACACTCTCTTAATTCTTCGATAGACATTTTCCTATTGGAAATTACAATTGGACCATAACCCTCTCCCATTGAGGCCCCAGAATTCATCAACGCATATTTTTCTGAAACATTTGGAAATGAGTGTATGCTCAATGCGGATACTTCGAAATCACCGTTTTCCGCATGAGAATTGAGAGTATCGATGTCTACCAGGGCATGCTCATAGACTCTCCCCTGTGTATCGAATAATCCCTCAGTGAGTGCATGGAACATGAATGCATCATCCGGATCGGGAGAATGCCCAATCGTAATCTTGGTACTCACTACTTCCATGCGCCTTGGGATGCTATTTGGTTGAAATGCATTTGCTTTGTGATATCTGCCACGCAATCATGAATAATGATGACTGAATGGGAAAAATTATGCCAGACCATAGCAAGTTATCCACTGCCTCCGGCCAATTAGGTCCAGTTTGTGCCATTACTGGAAAAGCACTGAAGTTTTCCGAGGCTATAGTTCTGGATAATGAGTACGTATGTTGGGAGGCCTATATAGAAAAAACAGGCGCTTCTGCTTCTTCTGAGGGAAAGGAAGTAGGTGGTTTGGAATTAGATTGATTGAAAACTTATTTCCCGACTGCAAACATAGGCATCATGGCCGAGGGCTGGAGCAGGTTCGCTCTCCGATTTTCAGACTACTACGATTCTCTGCCTGTTGAATCTATTTGGGTGCCTCCAAGATTAAGAAATCGCGAATGGATGTTTATTCCTTGGGGAGGGGCTCCACCAATAAGGCATACATCTTTTCCAGACAAGACGGCTCTTCACTCATTTCTCCGTACTAGATCGCCACATTCATGCTTTCACAGTACGGCATACTACCAAGAACCTTCAAGAAGAAAAATGGCAGAAAAGGGTTGGCTCGGGGCCGATCTTATTTTCGATTTGGACGGGGACCATCTTCCGGGTGTGAGCGATAACGATTTTCCGTTGATGATGGAGACTATTCAAGGTCAAGCTTGGCGACTTTGGAACGAGTTCCTCGAACCAGAGTTCGGATTCAAAGAGGAACATGTGCAGACAACTTTTTCCGGACACAGAGGATTTCACATCCATATCAGGGATCCCAAATCTATGCATCTAGATTCCAATGCTAGAAGGGAGATTGTTAACTATATTCGTGGTGAAGGCATAGATATCCAATCTACTATTCATGCTAAATCGGGCTGGGGAAATAGAGCCTTAGGTGGAATCGATTCCACTCTAGAAAAACTATCCAAACTTTCTTCACCCGGGGAAGAAAGGGTTTCAACAACGAAGGAGCTTCATAATATCCTTACAACTAGGGCTAATTCACCAAATGTGTCATTAAGGTCAACCTCGATTTCTAGTATCGAAGAACTATCTGAGCTAGCACAGTCTCCTGATAGAATAGATAGACTGAAGGATAACCCAGAGTTAATGGTATTCGGCGAAAAATGTACGCCAATATTCTGGGAACTGGTCAAGGGCGACTCTTCCGTAGTAATGGGTACCGCTGGAGAGACTGACGAGGTAGTAACTGTAGACACAAAGAGGGTGATTCGTTGGGTAGGTAGCCTCCATGGAAAGTCAGGTATGAGGGTAACCGAGTTTCCATTGTCACGGCTGGACCCAGATTGTGGCAATCCATTCGATCCACTTTCGGAGGCGGTTGTATTTCGTGGCGAACCCCTTAGGGTAAACGTCGTCGTAGATGAAGCAGTAGCAAGAATCAATGACGAATCCCTCGAAATCAACGCAGGAGACCAAATCGAGGTTTCTGAATCAATGGCCATGTTTCTTTGCTTGAAAGGTTGGGCTAATCTAAGTAGTTAGTCCGCATTATTGATTTCACACAATAATTGAAGCATTGAGGATATTATTCACAGAATATTGAATAATGGTGGTCTCGGGAAGAAGACGTGGTCGACCCATTGGAAGACGTAGACGCCCTCGAAGAAGCTTTGGACGAGTTACCCCCTCTACCGCCGGGAATAATGCCCCCTAGCCCTCCCAATGCACCTCCTCCACCAGAATTCGATCTCCCTCCACCAGGTCAGCCACTACCTCCACAATTCGGTCTAAATCCACAATCAGCTAGTGATGGAGACCTCTTGGATGCGGCAAGCTCTCTAGAAGACACACTCGACTCACCTCCTGTTGAGTCGCCTTCAGACTTCAAATCTGTATGGGAGATGAGGAAGACGGCGGATCCATCAATATCTAGCGATTCTAGAGATACCATATACAATCGTATCAATAGGATATCTTCTGGCAAAGGAGACAGTTTGATGGACAGGTACGCTGATAGGTTTGGTTCCGACTTAGATAGAGAGATTATAGTGCTGAGGAAGAAAGACCAAGATGATTTGACCTCTATCAAGCCTAAAGTAGAGCTAATCTCCACCCCGAGTAACACCGAGATGACCCTCCCCGAATTTCTTGAAGCTATGGATGATGATGATTTTGTCAGCAGGGTTGCTGAAAAAACTGGAGTTTCAGTTGAAAAGATAGACGAGTTAGATATGGATTCTATGCAGAAATTTTTCGATAAAGCAGATACTGACAACTCTGGGTCGTTGGATTTTGACGAATTCGTAAATTGCATTATAGACAGCTTCCGGAGTTATGATGAGGATTTCACTCATTTCTTCAATGTAGTTAACGGGCTTTTGGGAGAACTGCCTGATTCCGTTGCCAATGGTTTCATTGAGTCCGATGACTTTGAATTATTCAAAGAAATTGGTTCTGACCCGGGTTCATCGGAAGGGCCGGTTAGAGGTACTTTCTTCACGATGGTTAATGAACTGCTTGTTGACTTGCCAGAGCCGGTAATGAACAGGTTCACTGATTCGCCGGACTTTGAATTGTACAAGTTAATTGCTGAAAGGTATGGTGAATGAGTTGGGTCTGCTAGAAAAGGCTGACCAGCTTAAGTCAGAAAAACCTACGACTGCAGCCCCTGAACCCGTGACTACTACTCCGGAGCCTAAGGCAGCCGAACCAGCTGCAGTAGCTCCTGCAAAACCTAAGAAAGAGAAGAGGAGGAGCAGACGAAGGGAGAGGAAGGCAAAGCCACCAAGAGAAAAAAAGGTCAGAGTCGCTAAGGTTCTGCCAGATGGGTTTGAAGAAGCCTCTAAAGGTCAGAAATCCCTACGAAAATTTTCTGACTTTACTATTTCATGGGGTTGGGCAGTCCCCATAATAGCTCTTTTTGCATGGGGGGCAACCTCTGACCTGACATATCTTATTCTGTTGGGGCTTTTACTAACCGTCTTCAATGTAGCAGTCATGCCTTCACAAACATCTCGAACCATGGGTAATTGGGTTAGTAGAACCACATACATCAACTCTAGCTCAGAGGTTCCGCATTTCTCGTATATTTTCCTAAAGAGCCTTACATTTCCATTAGTCCTTTTCGGCCTGATGATGTTCTTCTTCGTCCCCTCCACAGGAATTTCAACATCTGCTGGCAAGGTTTTCCTAGCATTAGGCTTATTTTCGATTCTTCCTCCATTAACCGATTACATGTTCTACAGACTGAAAAAGGATAATCTTGGGTTGTGGGATACTCTTTATGGTGGTGTATGGATGGTTCGCACAAAGAAGGCCGCTCAAGCAAAAGGCTGGCTCAAGAGGCTTGAGCAACTAGGTGATTACACCGAGGCCCAAGGTTGGTGGGCCGAAAAGGAAGCCGAAACCGATTCCGAAAATTAGCCCCTGTTGAATTAGCTCAATTTTCTGTATTTCCCACCAAATCATGCTTCATTCAACAAAATACCCCCGCTGATTAACATAATATTCAGTCCAAATATCATCAACACGGTAATAATATGGCAAAGTAATGCAAAGAGGATCTGATGATTTCTACTTTTCATTTCGTTGTATGGGTAAATCTTCACCACCTCATCATTATTCCCCTTCATTCCAAAAACTACTCTAAAATAGGCTGCGCGCCTTGCACTCTCAAAGCATATCAATACGCCTATCAGTACCAAAATAGTGCCAATTGAAAGACCAGCATAGTAACCTATTCCAAGAAATCCGAAGATTCCGATTGGGAGGAACGTTAGGTGGAAATGTACAATGTAGGCCGGATAAACGGCTTCATTCAGATAGGAAAGCCACTTGTTGGATTTGTTGAGATATTTAGATGCCCAACTGAAGATTAACAAGCACCAAAACCATGCATGCAGGGATTGAACGATCGTAGCGATCGTGGTATCGAGAGTGAACGGGTCGTAACCATCCTGGACCCAACCACCTTGCATAATATTAGGTACGTTAGAAAAACCTTCCAATACACACCACAGGATTACAAGAATTGGTGTGACGATGGTGATAGGAACTCGAATCCTCTCCAAAGCTTCGTAATACTCTTCCTTAGCGGAAATCAGTAGATATCCAAACAAGAAAAACAGTAAATAGCGAGGGAATTCCCACCACATTCCTACCTCCCCAAATGCCCATGGTTTGAACAAAATCCCATTAATTGCCAGGATTATTGACGGTATCATCAGTATTCCAATTCCGTAACGAATTCTGATAATTGAACGAACGCACTCAACTATCCTTCCTTCTGGATAATTATGAACATGGGCGAATAAAGGTGATAATAGAATTGAATAAATCAGAAGATTATAGACAAACCAAAGGTGCCCATATGGCATCCCCTCCTCGCCGGGAAATATTACTAAAAAACTGAGAAGGGTTTTGAATGGCGAAAAAACCCCAAAGAAAAGGAAATATGTTACAAAAATTAACGGAAGACCTAGTCGAACAATTCGTTCCTTGACATAGGTCTTCAAAGTCCTTTTTCTAAAAGCGAATGCCGTACCCATACCTGATATGACGAACAAGGCCGCCAACCTCCACTGGTGCATCACTCCGAGAACT
>JAYZLO010000048.1:0-10586 GCA_036154175.1 Thermoplasmatota archaeon
ATGGAGCAGAGCATCCTGCAACCCCTCTCGAGTGCAGGTTAAGGAAGCTCACGTATTTCTCACCTGTGTATCTAGACTTCAAAATATATCGTGATGATTTACCGCCTTCACCAGGTTCTGAGATGGGTTTCCAGGAAGAAACTAGTGTCCACATTGGAAATCTCCCAATTATGGTCAGATCTGGAAGGTGTAATCTTAATCACAATCACATAGATGAGAATAGAAGGCTTTCTCCCGAAACCTCTTCTGAGGACTCTGATAGATACAAGAGACTTCTAAGAAAATCTGGCGAGGATCCTCTTGATCCGGGTGGATATTTCATAATCAATGGAACAGAAAGGGTATTAATTTCAATGGAAGATCTTGCTCCTAACCGGGTTACTGTTGAGAAGAACAAGAAGTATGCCCATGAAACTCAAGTTGCGAAAATTTTCTCTCAGAAAGACGGTGTAAGGAAACCCCTCAACGTCGAAAAAAGGAGGGATGGAATGCTAATGGTCAAAATTCCCAGCGCAGGAACTACTCCAGTTCCGTTAGTTCTCCTTATGAGGTCTCTGGGGATTGAGAATGATAGAGAAATTTTCGCTTCCATAGCTGGTCCCCCCGAGGCAATGAAATTCACTGTAGCAAATCTGAATGATTTAAGAGACAACGAGGAATATGGGGTGGACACCTCAGAAGAGGCACTAGCATGGTTGGAAAAGAAATTCGCAGCCGGACAGCAGAAGGAGTACCGTGAGTCAAGAATTCAGAACCTACTAGATAATGAGTTGTTACCCCATCTTGGATCTACCATTGAGAACAGAGAGAAAAAGGCGATATTCCTCGGAAGGATTGCTAGGCAAGTACTAGAAATGGCCATCAAAGACAAAGATCCTAACGATAAAGATCACTATGCGAACAAGCGAGTTAGGTTAGCTGGAGACCTAGTTGAGGATCTATTTAGGGTCAGTCTCCAGCAACTTGCAAGGGACTTGAAATATCAATTAGAAAGGCATCACAACAGGAAGAGAGAGTTACGAATATCTTCTTGCTTGAGGCCTGACGTTCTAACTACTAAGATAATGCATGCTCTTGCTACGGGAAATTGGGTTGGTGGAAGATCAGGCGTAAGTCAGTTGCTCGATCGAACAACATACCTCTCTGCGTTGTCCCACCTTAGGAGAGTTACGAGCCCTCTTGTCAGAAGTCAGCCTCATTTCGAGGCACGAGACCTCCATCCTACTCAATGGGGCAGGTTATGCCCGAATGAAACCCCCGAGGGGCAGAATTGTGGACTAGTCAAAAATGGCGCTCAGATGATCGACGTCTCCGAAGAAGTAAACGAAAACGATGTCAAGGAGCTTCTTAAAGAAGCTGGAGTTAACGATAATCCTGACGGTTGGGCGGATGGCTCTAGGATACATGTTAACGGAGATATATTTGGCTTACATAAAAGGCCACACAAATTAGTCAGCCAATTCAAGCGAAGACGCCGATCAGGAAGAATCAGACCTGAGGTCAGTATCAGACATGATGTTGAAAATAAGGATGTATACATCAACACCGATCGAGGCCGTATGCTCCGTCCTCTGTTGATAATCGATCAAGGAAGCCTCCAGTTAACTAAAATGCATCTTGAAGGACTCAACTCGGGTGACATAACATTCTCGGATCTTGTATCGGGCGGCGTAGTTGAGTGGGTGGATGCCGAAGAAGAAGAAGATCTTCTGATCGCGCCAAGGCCGTTCGATTTACCGGCTCTTTCTCCAAAGCACAAGAGACCAATTAATCCTTCAATGGTTGATTGGACAAATCTTGGTGATCATGAAATATCTCATGCCGAAGTGAAAGTTGAAGTAAAGATGCCCAATGGAAGCTCAAATACAGAGAAATTCAAGATTCCATTGAACTATTACCAAGAGAATCTTGACTCTTTGAAGAGAAAGGAAAAGAAAGACGGTACTGTATTGATCTATACTCATGTAGAAATTGACCCACAACTAATACTCGGAGTCTGTGCATCTCTTGTTCCTTACCCAGAACACAACTCTACCCCTAGGGTGACCGGTGGTACTGCAATGGTGAAACAGAGCCTTGGAGTGGCTAGTGCGAATTTCCGATTGAGGCCAGATACCAGAGCGCATGTAATGCACTATCCTCAGAGGTCAATTGTAGGAACTAGAGCAATGCAGTCAACCAACTTCGATCAGAGACCGGGGGGGCAGAATTTTGTTGTTGCTATAGTCAGTCATCATGGTTACAATATGCAAGATGCTGTAATAATGAATAGGGCCTCGGTGGAGAGGTCTCTTGGGAGGTCAGCATTCATTAGGACATACAATGCCGAAAATAAGCGATTTCCTGGTGGTCAGGAGGAAAGGATCGAAGTCCCAGGAACAGGCTTGGACGAAATAAAGGGTCTAAAGTCGTGGGATTCTTATTCTCACCTAGAAAGGGACGGTCTTCCAGTTCCTGAACAAGAGCTTACTAGCGAAGAGGGCGGCAGATCCATCCTGGTCGGTAAGACTAGCCCACCAAGATTTCTCGAAGAAGCTCATGGGGCATTTTTGCAGGCTCAAGAGAGAAGAGAATCATCTATGCAGGTAAGGCACGGAGAGAAAGGTTGGGTAGACAATGTTTACGTAACCGAATCTTTGGATTCTGGGAGATTAGTCAGAATTACTCTAAGGACAAACAAAATCCCAGAGTTGGGCGATAAGTTCGCTAGTAGACACGGGCAAAAGGGAATCATTGGGAGACTAGTTGATCAGGAGGATATGCCTTTCACCGTCGACGGTGTAATTCCTGACTTGCTGATTAATCCCCACGCAATTCCATCCAGGATGACTGTCGCGCACGTGTTGGAGATGATTGGGGGAAAGGTAGGTTCCATGGAGGGAAGAAGAATTGATGGAACTGCCTTCACCGGAGAAAAGGAAGAATCACTCCGTTCCGGACTCCTCAGAAACGGCCTTAGACATACAGGCAGAGAATCTATGATAAATGGCGAGACGGGTGAAAGCTTCCCAGTCGATACATTCGTCGGCGTAATATATTACCAGAGGCTTCATCACTTAGTAAGCAGCAAACTCCATGCCCGAAGTCGAGGAAGGGTACAGATTCTGACGAGGCAGCCAACAGAGGGCCGTGCTAGACAAGGAGGTCTAAGATTCGGTGAAATGGAGAGGGACTGTCTTATTTCGCATGGAGCTTCAATGGTGATCAAAGATAGGCTATTGGATGAATCCGATGGGTGGAATCTAATGGTCTGCAATACTCCGAGGTGTGGACATATTGCATACTATGACTGGAAGAGGAGAACTACCATTTGTCCGGTTTGTGGCGATCGTTCAGACGTCCATACTGTCCAGACATCCTATGCCTTCAAGCTACTACTTGACGAGATGAAAAGCTTAGGTGTTGCTATGAGATTAGAACTGGAGGATAGAAGATGAGTACGAGAGATGCTGCCAAGATTCCAAAAAGAATCGACTCCATTAGATTCACACTGATGGATCCGAACGAGATTAGGAAAATGTCTTCTGTTGAGGTTAAGACTGCAGATACTTACAAGGACGATGGACATGCATTCAAGCAAGGTTTGATGGATCCAAAGATGGGTGTTATCGATCCAGGAATTAGGTGCGAGACGTGTGGAAATAAGCACGAAGAGTGCCCAAGTCACTTCGGACACATCGCTCTGGAACTGCCTGTGATGCACATTGGTTTCACAGGTCTAATCAAGACATGTTTGAAAACAACTTGTAATTCATGCAGTAAAGCACTTTTATTGGATGCTCCGGAGACTCATCCGACAGACCCAGAAAAATCTGAGCAGGATTATTACAGAGACAGAGTTAACGACATTATACTCAAACATGGCGTTGGGGGCCGAGAATTCAAGAAGATTATCAAGGACATTGAGAATATTTGTGCCGGTGCAAAGAGAGCAATTTGCATGCACTGTGGAGCGGAGCAAGGGAAAATAATTCTTGATAAGCCTACAACCTTTAAGGAGAAAAAGGCCGATAAGGGTGAACACAAACTCAACGCACGAGATATCCGTGAGTGGCTGGAGAAGATTCCAGATGAACATCTCATTTTCGTAGGTATGGAGAAAGACGTTAGCAGACCAGAGTGGACTATAATGAAGGTATTGCCTGTTCCACCAATAACTGTTAGGCCATCAATTACACTCGAAAGCGGAGATAGGTCTGAAGATGATCTTACACATAAATTAGTAGACGTTCTACGAATAAACCAGAGACTAAGAGAGAATAGGGACTCTGGGGCGCCCCAACTAATCGTAGAGGATCTTTGGGAACTTTTGCAGTATCATTGTACGACATACTTTGACAATCAGACAAGCGGTATTCCTCCGGCAAGGCATAGATCTGGAAGGCCATTGAAGACGCTTTCACAGAGATTGAAGGGTAAGGAGGGCAGATTCCGAAGTAATCTTTCAGGAAAGAGAGTCAATTTCTGTGCCCGAACCGTTATCAGTCCTGATCCAAATTTAGGAATTAACGAGGTCGGAGTCCCCGTCAAAACGGCAAAAGAGTTGACAGTACCAATAAGGGCAACAAGTAGGAACAGAGAACAACTTAGACAGATGATACTCCGAGGCCCAGATGTACACCCTGGAGTAAATTACATAATTAGAGGGGATAGATTTAGAGTTAGAATTACAGATCGAACCAAGTTCATATGGTCAGGATTTAGGTGCCTTAATCCTGATTGTCACTCTGGTAGTGAAGAAGAACCTTACATGGGTTACAGGCCGGACCTCAACGAGGTTCTTCCTGCTCCAAACTTCCTTCCGGGACTTGTACTGAAGGAACAGATGCGGAGAGACCCAATCACAGACGAGTTAGTACCTGAGTGGAGCGTTAATCTAGAATCTACCCTCTCTAATCTTAGGGGTGAGGACGCCGTAGGAAAACCTCTGCCTGAGGACGATCCCGACGCAGTAATCCATCACAGATGGAAGTGGGAGGTGGAGAATCCAGAAGAATATCTTCCCGAATACTTGGAGGTTAAATGCCCTCACTGTGGTAGTCCGGAAGTAGAAGATGAGCATGGAAATGTTTACCCAACCGAAACCGAAGATAGACTCAGCACATACGATAGAGACGGCAATCCCCGTCCGGGTGTGGTCGTAGAAAGACACCTAATTGATGGAGACGTTGCAATTTTCAACAGACAGCCTTCTCTGCACAGGATGTCCATGTTGGTCCATGAAATCAGAGTTATGGAAGGCAAGACTTTCAGATTTAACTTGGCAGATTGCACCCCATACAATGCTGATTTTGATGGCGATGAAATGAATCTACACGTAATTCAGAGCGAAGAAGCTAGAGCTGAGGCAAGGATATTGATGAGAGTACAGGAACATATTATCTCCCCCCGTTATGGAGGCAGTGTAATTGGTGGCATCCACGATCATATCACTGGTGCCTATCTTCTGACTCATGGAGAAGCATTCTTGCCAACACAGGCCGCTATGGATGTTCTAAGTTCAATAGGTTGGGAAGGAGACTTGCCCGATGTTGTAGAAAGGGACGGCAAGGAAGGGTTCCTCGGAAATGAAATTTTCAGTCTTTTGGTCAAAGACGGCTTCAGTCTAAATTTCAAAAATAGAGCCGGTGAAGACGTACAGGTATCTCAGGGAGATGTTTCTGGGTCCATTGACAAAAGAGGAATAGGCGCAGAAGACGGTCGCTTATTAGATGCCGTAGTCCAGACGCATGGAACTGATCTAGGTGGAGACTTCATCAATAAAATGACAAAAATGACCATAGCGATTTGTACTGCAATGGGTTTCACCACAGGCATTGATGACGAGGACCTACCTCCAGAGGCCAAAGTCGAAATTGATCGAATTAACTCCGAGGCCAGTGCCAAGGTAGATTCCGAACTCCAAAAATTCGGAAAAGACGGAAGAAAGTACGATCCCCGGCCAGGGAGGACCCCTCTCGAAACACTGGAAGAGAATATTCTGACAATTCTGGATGAAGCGAAGGGGGAGACAGGAAACGTGGCGAAAGCACTTCTTGGAGATAATAACTCTGCTGTACTCATGGCAACATCCGGTGCAAGGGGTTCCATGGACAATCTTGCAATGATGGCAGGTTCAATAGGGCAGCCAAAGGTTAGGGGGAAGAGACTTGAGAGGGGATATCAGGACAGAGTCCTTTCTCATTTCCCAAGGAAGGTCAAGGGGGCTAAGGAGAAGGGATTCGTCTCATCCTCATTTAAGAGGGGATTAGAACCAACAGAATTCTTCATGCTTTCAGTCTCAGGAAGAGAATCACTTGTCGATACCGCGGTTAGAACCAGTAAGTCGGGGTATATGCAACGTCGTCTGATTAATGCAATGGATGATCTGAAAGTTGCCAATGACGACATGACATCTGTGAGAAATACTGCAAACAGAATAATTCAGTTCGAATATGGTGAAGACGGCACTGACCCCGCTCGAAGTAGAAAGGGCAGCCCATTCGATGTTGATCAGGTTCTCAACGACGCCTTAGGGGGTGCTAACTAATGGTAGTTAAGAGTGCGACCAAGAAGAAGTTAATGGATCTAGGAATTGAAGAAGAGTATGCTCACAAATTAGCTGATGATAGAAAGTGGGATGACGTCAAGGGACTCTCTCCAGGACAGATTGCTCAGATTTGCGGTATCGACTCAGGAACTTCACAGAAGATTCACGATGTGATGGCCGCGTCTGCAAAATCATCTAGGGCGTCTACGGCAAATACTGAGAAGACAATTGTTCGCAGGAGGACAGTCTCTAGGACTAGGAGGATGAAGAGATCCTTGCCTCTTCAGGAATACGATTACGACAGGAAGATGAAGCAATTAATCAGAGATATAGATTCTGATGATGCTATGTTCCTACAGCTGTCAAAGGCTGCAGAGTCAAGTGGCTCTAGTATGACTCCCAAGATGCTGGATGAGCTAGTCAAAGGACTTCAGAAGAGAGGGGAAAAGAAAGTCTCCGACGCAAAGGCAAGGAAGATAATAGATTCTGCAAACTCCTTCTATGAAGAGGCTAGAGCTGTGCCTCATGAAGCCGTCGGAATAACTACGGCTCAATCTATTGGAGAGCCCGGAACCCAAATGACAATGCGAACTTTCCACTATGCTGGCGTGGCTACAGTTAACGTTACACAGGGACTTCCCAGAATTATAGAGATTGTAGACGCACGGAAGGTTCCAAAGACACCTACAATGATCATTTATCTCGATGAAAAAAATTCCAAAGGAAAGCCACTAAGAACCAATGAAAAGTTAGTCAGAGACATTGCAGCCTCGATAGAGACAACAACCGCAATGGATATTGCAGCAATAGACGTTGACGTGGCTCAGAGAAATATCAGTCTCCAACTCAATAATAATAATATGAAATTGAAGAAAATGACAGGAGCAGAGGTACGAGACAAGCTTTCTAGGGCATTAAGGCTCTATGTACAGGCGGACAATGAAGACAGGCCCAAATCCCTAAGAATAGTGCCCGGGGTTTCGAAAGAAGAGGATCTAGCTGATTTAGCATCCGACCCTCCCACATACACAGCTCTCCTTCAGTTAGAAGATAAAATCAAGAAACTCAGGTTAAAAGGACTACCTGGAATATCTAGGGCCACTGTACAAGGCCCTATGTCCGAAACCGGTGAATATTATATCTCGACTATTGGCTCAAATCTAGCTAAGGTTAGTGAATTTGATGGAATAGATAGATCTAGGACCTACACAAACAATATCAATGAAATTCATGATTACCTTGGGATCGAAGCAGCACGCCAAGCTATCATTAACGAGATGTGGGACACTCTAGAGGGGGCCGGTCTAGACGTTGACGTCAGACATCTGATCATGGTTTCTGATGTGATGACTACAGGGGGTGAAGTCAGAGCTATTGGTAGGCATGGTGTCAGCGGAACAAAGCACTCCATTCTTGCTCGCTCAGCTTTCGAAGTAACAGTTACTCATCTGCTGAAAGCAGGTGTGATAGGGGAGAGGGATATGCTTTCTGGGGTTACTGAGAATATTATTGTCGGTCAGCCTGTGTCATTAGGTACCGGTAGTGTCGAATTGTACTATATTCCAGAGGAAAGCATCTGAGGTGGTTAGATGGATATTGCAAGGCAGTTGAAGCAAGGAATCAATACTGGGAAATTAGTTTTTGGTCAGAGACAAACGTCTTCTCACTGCTCCAAGGGAGATGCCAAGCTAGTTCTAGTGGCAGCCAACTGTCCCGAGTCATTCATACATGATCTGAGGAATTCACACCCATCTGTCCCCATACATCAAGTCACGATGGTAAATAGGCAACTTGGAGCAGCTTGCGGAAAACCATTCCCTATCAGCTCTCTATGCATTCTCGATGAAGGTCAAAGCGAATTACTCCAACTGGCACCAAATCAATGAGTAAAAAAACACTAGTTTTTAGTCATAATATGACGTTTTCTTCATAATCCGCCCCACATTCTCCTTAAACATGGAGGAAACGCTGCGTGATCTTCTTTCTATTCTGAGGGTAAATCTTCATGATCCTCCAGAACAAAATGATGTTAATGGATTCACCATTTTAGGAATGGCTGATTCTTTACCCGATTTACTCAGAAATACTGTTACTGGACCAATAATTATCTGGCATGCTCCTGCAGGACTTCTTCCCATCACCGATAGTGAGATAACAAGATTTACCATTAATGCACCGGAAGGGTTCCACTGGATTCTTAGTCAGAGAGACTTGCAAAGCGGATATGAAATTGACGAATCGCTGAAAATAGATTTTTGGTCACCGGAAAAAATTGCCAAATGGATCGGAGAATCAGTAATTTCCGGCGATTTGTATGCTAGACTTGCGCCAAAGAAGGAAAATGAAAAGACCATTGGAAAAAATGAAATCAACTCTCCCCAAACGAAAACTCTCCGCCCTCAGGTAGACATCTCAAGCTGGATGTCTCAGAGGGGATTGTCGGGATTAGGGTCAACGCCAATACTACTTGATGCCAAGCTTTGGTTTATTGAGGGAGAAATTACTGGTCCTAATGGGGAATCTGAGAAATGCTCTTGGAATATCACCGAGGACCCCTGGTCAAACAAAATTTCAGAAATTGATAATATTGAAGACCTCCAAGACTCCCTACGTCTCAGGATAATTTCACCAGAAGAATCTGGTTGGCTTTCTGCAGACAGTCTTAAGGAATCCGTTGGTAGTCTTTTGAATGTCAGGAGAAAATCAGAAATGCAAGATGAAAACCAGTCTGGCTCTATTAGGAGCATGCTTCTTCAGCGTTGGTCTTTCAATAAGGATAGTGCAATTATGACAGAAAGGAAAATTCTTGTTCCAGGTTGGATAATTCACTTCGAAGAAGAGAAAGCTCTTCATGGTTTGAACGGTAGGCTGTATTCTTTCTAATTTCTCTGAAGTAACAACATATCTTCGTCAGATAGTGTGTCACCTTTCATCAACCTAGACATCAGGTCGGTTACATCAACACGTTCATCCTCGGAGGTTTTATTCTTATCCCCTGAGATCTTCAGAATATCCTGCATCGAATGAATGCACCGGAGTGAAATAATGTATTTATTGTGCAATTCATCAGCTTGATTCTTGGTCTTTGTTAGGCTCATATGCTCATTATTTGCTAAGCCTCTTAGACGGTCAACTTCATTCGATAGTTCCATCATCAGAGAGTGTGCTTCTTCTGATTTTTCAGAAGCATCGGTTACAGCGTCATGAGCCTTTTGCTGCCTTTTTTCAGCCTGCTTTACTTCTTTAAGAACATTTGAACTATTCGCTTCTTCTTCGGATTTTACACGTGTGAGTTCGTTTTGCAATCTTTTCATTGTGGCAAAAAAATCCTTCTCCTTTTTCGGACCAATCTGGCCTGTCTGATGCCGCCACTCTAATTTATTCATTTGCTCTCTTATTTTTTGAGAACTCCTCCCCTTTACATTACGTGAATTCGTCTTAGGTTTTTCCTCACTGGATTTCCTTAATTTCATTCTTAATTTTTTCAATTCATTAGTTTTTTCAAGCCTAATCTTCCTCAACTCAGCAACCTTTCCATTCGCATCGTTACGTAACGTTTTTTGCTTCTGAACTTCTGAAATCAATTCTTTGACTTGTCGATTAATTTCATTCCTTTTGTCTAGTTGCCCTCTTACCTTTTCGTTTAGTGTATCCCTAAGGGACTTGAACTCTGAAAGTTTTGAACTGACTTCCTCAGGCTTACTCCCAAAAAATCCATTCAAATTCGGCTTATTGAGGGACATTAGAACACCAGTGTCTTTCCTAATTTGAACTCACATTTAAGTAATGCCGATAATCTTTGGTTTTACTCCCTTCTTCCGGCAATACTACCTCTTCTACTGCCGCTTCTCGAAACTCCCAATTTCCTCATTTTTTTCTTGGATTTTCTTATGCTAGAATTAGATACATGCTTATCGTTTACTTCTCCGGAAACAGCCTTCAGACCACCGCTAGTAAGTAATAGGTCCATTTCCTCTGTACTTAGATATCCCCCTCTTGCAGCTATGTTTCTATTTTCACCGACTCCAATTGCCCCTCCTCTCCCCTCTGTAACTCT
>JAYZLO010000049.1:0-4240 GCA_036154175.1 Thermoplasmatota archaeon
GACGCTTAGACTGGTGCTTCCATGGAGCCTGGCGCATGGGCGGCCCTCGCAACGGTTTTCATGCTCGGAGCGATGAGTCCAGGCCCTTCCTTGGCCGTGGTTCTTAGGAATACTGTCTCAGGAGGTCGGAGACAGGGGATCTCGACAGGAATAGGCCATGGAATGGGATTCGGAATCTATGCCTTCCTCTCTGCATTCGGGATCGCGACTGCCCTCTCGGCGAACGAGAACGTCGAGTATTTTCTTCGTTGGGGGGGAATTGCCATACTCCTCTGGCTCGGATACAACTTCATCAGACACGCCTTTTCGGATAATTCTCCGAATCCAGGTCACGAAGAATCAGGGGGCCCCTCTGAAGGGGCTGGATTCGTTCAGGGTTTTTCCATAGCCATCCTGAATCCTAAGATTATGGCGTGGATGCTTGCCCTGTACGCACCATTCATAGAAGCCGAATCATCCCTCGAGACCCTCATCGGCATGGGCCTCCTGGGGATGGCAATCGATGGATCTTGGTACGTCTCCGTTGCTGTGCTCTTGACGGCTGGCAACAGAGTCGAGCTGCTGAGATCAAAGGCCCATCTTATCGATGGCGCAATGGGCCTTCTGATGTTGTTCTTCGCCGGAATTCTACTCGTTGGCGCTTAGCCTATGCCGCACCAAATGCCATGATTATCAGTGCTATTAATGCCAGGAATAATAGCAGTAAAATCAAAGCAATCGTGACAAGCCCATATGCAAAGTACTTGTTCCCTCTTGTAAATCCCCAGATTATTCCTCCAATGAATGATACGGGCCAGATAAGGAAGCCGAAAAGAACGAGAATGTCAGGCCCTCCGAGAATATCGAAACTCGTAATCATGAAAATAGCATATATCCCCCACGTGACGATCGGATATACGATCATGCCTATAGCGAACCACGCCCAGTTAGGCAGACCTCCAGTTTTGGTGAGATCATTATTGGAGCCCAGAACCCCATCACTTCCAATATTGAAAGATGAAACATCACCGCTCAGTAGAGTCCCACTCGATTCGGACAAGTCCTGTTGTTCGCTAACAAGAGTATTTCCCCCGAAACCAGAGGTAATTTCCACAGACTCGGGCTTATCCTCCATATCACGCGTATCACGAACTTGCTATTCAATGATATCCCATAAAATGCAAATCTGCCATTTTTTCCAGTCAACGCATTCTTGTGGAATCGTCTTCACGCGAGTACGTGGAAAGTACCCCCGGAAGCAGTGATTCCGCACAAAAGGTTGTGGATTCTAATAGAAAAATCCCCCTGAGGGTGATTACCGCAGCAGCAATTTTTGATGGTCACGATGCAGCAATAGGAATCTTCCGAAGAATCCTCCAAAGCCAAGGTTGCGAGGTAATCCACTTAGGTCATGACAGAGGTGCGGATGAAGTCGCCAGAGCTGCGATACAAGAGGATGCTCACGCCATCGCAATCACCTCTTATCAAGGGGGGGCTGTAGAGATGTTTACTCATACAAAACAGGTACTGGATGAATATGGCTTCAACCATGTCTTCCTATTCGGAGGGGGCGGGGGGACCATCCTCCCACATGAGATAGAACTTCTTGAGGAGGGAGGAATCGCCAGAATATATTCTCCAGACGATGGTAGAGAGATGGGGCTAGTTGGGATGGTGCAAGACGCCATGAAAACCGCCCAGAATATTGATTTGCTAGATGAATCTAGATTTAAATCCATAAATAAACCAGTTTTCGCTGATGACCACGCGTCAGTTTCGCTGTTACTGACGATGGCTGAGAATAATGCCATTCCCTCTTTCTCTGAAAAAGTTGAGTTGGCACGCTCAAGGTCTGTCGATGATGAGTGCCCTGTAGTTGGTATTACTGGGACGGGAGGGGCCGGAAAGTCCAGTCTGATGGATGAGGTAATGCTCCGTATTCGTAGAGATAACCCTGAGGCCAGAGTCGCACTACTGGCCACTGATCCCACTAGAAAGAAGACCGGCGGCGCCCTATTGGGGGATAGAATTAGGATGAATTCATTGACAGATTCAGGGCTTTACATGAGGTCATTCGCCAGTAGGGGGAGCGGTAGAGAAATCGCCGATTGCATAGGGCGTGCTATTCAGGCTTGCAAAGCGGTGGGTTTTGATTTGATATTGGTGGAAACTAGTGGAATAGGGCAGGGCAATGACGCCATAACAGAAGTTGCCGACGCATCCCTGTATGTCACTACTAGGGAGTATGGTGCACCCAGTCAACTTGAGAAGCTAGCAGCGTTAGATTTCGCAGACATTGTAGTTCTGAACAAGTTCGATAGACCCGGTGCGGAGGATGCTTTGGCCGAGATAAGAAAGCAATTTCAGAGAAATAGGGAAGCATTTGACTCCAGCCCAGAGGAAATGCCTGTCGTACCTACAATAGCAAGTCAGTTCGCCGATGCTGGAGTTGACCGTCTTTGGGAGATGCTGGCAGAACTATTGAATTCGGATTTCCAATGTGACTTCTCGTCCTCAGCTCCTGTAATGGGGAGGGACGGACTACCTGCTAGAGAACCTCCGATACCGCCCGAGAGGCAGGGCTACCTCGCAGAAGTAGCCGCAGCGGTACGAAGCTATCACCAAGAAACAGAGGAGACAGCGAGATTGGTTAGTTCCTTACAAAGATTGGAGTCAGCAGCAGATTTCATGTCTGCAAAGGGCAAAGAAGACGCATCCCAAGATATTGCCGAACAGATAGGGGAATTGAGGGATAAGATACCAAATTCAGTGTGGGAATCTATCGAAGATTTTGATTCTAGAGCGAAAGCTTACCGTTCGGGTCAGGCGAGTTACACTGTCCGGGGTAATGAGATTCCAGTCAAGACAACTCACGAAACAATGTCAGGCACTTTGATTCCTCGCGTCGCACTTCCTCTGACTAATGATCTAGGGGAGAGATTAAAGTGGATTCGCAAGGAAAATGCCCCCGGCTCATTTCCATTTACAGGAGGCGTATTCCCTTTCAGGAGAGAAGACGAACTACCGGTGCGGATGTTCGCTGGAGAGGGAAGCGCCGAAAGGACAAACAAGAGGTACCATTTCCTTTCCAAGGATCAGCCATTTAATCGTCTATCAGTAGCTTTCGACTCGCCTAGCCTTTATGGAAACGACCCAGAAGAGAGACTCGATATTTTCGGGAAGGTTTGCGAGTCTGGAGTCAGTATCAGTACAGTCGACGAAATGGAAAGGTTGTTCGCTGGCTTCGACCTTTGCTCCCCGGAAACCTCGGTCAGTATGACCATAAACGGAAACTACTGGTGGCACCTAGCTGCATTCTTCAAGGTCGCAATACGTCAGCAGGTTAGTAAATTCAAAGAAGAAAACGGGCGTAATCCAAACGAGGAAGAAACCTCAGAAATTACCTCATTCACACTTTCAACTGTTAGGGGTACTGTACAAGCAGACCAATTGAAAGAGGCTATGGGGCAGAATACTCTGGTCTTCAATCTCGACACAGCTCTTAGAATGATGGGGGATGTAGCCGAATTCTACGTAAAAAATGGCATTAGAAATCACTACTTCGTTAGCATAAGTGGGTATCATATCGATGAGGCAGGTGCGAATCCGATCACCCAGGCAGCTCTGACTCTATCAAATGGCCTAACCTACGTTGAACTGTTTAAGTCTAGGGGACTCGATCCAGACAAATTCTTGCGAAATTTCTCTTGGTTTTTCTCAAATGGTATGGACCCAGAATATGCCGTTATAGGGAGGGTCTCCCGCAGAATCTGGGCTATCGCAATGCGAGATCTCTATGGCGTCGGGGAAAGGGGGCAGAAACTGAAGTACCACATTCAGAGTAGCGGTCGTTCCCTACATTCTCAAGAATTTACATGGAATGACTACAGGACCACTCTCCAGGCGCTTTATGCTCTTGCGGATAATGCCAACAGCTTGCATACCAACAGTCGAGATGAGGCCTTCGGGACCCCGACCGAAGAAACAGTTAGAGACGCAGTAGCAATCCAACTAATCCTCGCCAAGGAGTATGGGTGGCTCAGGAACGAGAACCCATTGCAGGGGTCTTTCATAGCAGAGTCTCTTACCGATGAAGTTGAAGAAAAGATCCTCAGAATCTTCGAGGAGATGAATAGTAGAGGAGGGGTATTAGGTTCGCTCGAAGTCAACTACCAACGCAATCGAATCCAAGATGAGGGAATGGTATACGAGCACAGAAAGCATACAGGAGAAACCCCTATCGTAGGGGTAAATACATTCA